>NZ_JBCIVJ010000009.1:0-192159 GCF_039409775.1 Phytobacter palmae
CTGTAAATATTATTGTCGCGGCAGGTGAAAGCCAACCATCCAGGTTTAAAATAATCTTATTAGGCTATGCGATCGAAAAATAATTCTCTAAAGAAAAGCGTATATTTTTTATCTATAAAAATGGCTGGGTAAACGTTAGAGTATTTGGATGTTTTCTGGTTCCACTGTCAGCCGAACGGTACGCCAGAACGGATGACGGACCGTGAAGGACATATCCGCTGGGAAGGGCAGAACAGCGCGTGAGGTAAGCTGCTGCACGATTCAATACCGCAGGAGACGGGCTATGCGCAGAACCTGCGTATACAGGGGCAATACCTGGAACGTGAGAACGGGTTGCACTATAATTTGTTTCGTCATTACGACGCGGATAGCGCCAGGTTTACCCAGCAGGACCCTATAGGGCTGGCTGGGGGACATAAACTTATATGCGTATGCGCCGAATCCACTGTCGTATATAGACCCATTCGGGTTAAGTCCTGATTGTAATACTGTCAAAAGAGCAGTGACACCTGAACAAATGGCGAGTATTCGAGCTGGTAATGGAATAACCAGACCAACTCCATATCACAAAACAACACCAACCCAACACGTTGCAGGTGCTCCACATTCACGCGCCCCTTGGATTTTCACCACCAGGAGCCAAGCATCAGCAGTGTATTTTGCTACTCATGGGGGTACTCGTCCGGCTAATCCTATTATAGAAATTGATTTATCTAAAATACCGAAAGACAGAATATTGGATGTTTCAACGGCTAAAAAAGCTGCTGAAAATTTACAAACCACATCTACTCGGAATGCTGCCGCAGCACATCATAAAGTATTGATTTTTGGGGAGATTCCTCACGGAGCCATTATATTTAAGTAGGTGAATAATGTTAAATGATATAAAAAAGCAGATAATTACTAATAATTTTGTTGATAATGTTAGAGTTAACATGAATTTCAATGATCATGAATATGATAAGCTTATTTCTAGCTTGGAAAGTCTTGCTAATCATATGAAAAATGAATCAATTATTGATAAGGAATTGGCATTGTATTTATATACAATGCCTCAAATGATAAGAAATGCATATTCTAGTTTTGATAAATGGGAAAACAAACCAGAATTAGCATTAAGATTAGAAGATGCATGGATTGAATTAGATTCGTTAGTGATAAACTGTTTGAGCTGAAGAAATAAAAGCCGGGAAAGATTAAATCTCCCGGCTTTTTATTTTTTAACTCTCGTTCAGCACACTAAACATCCCGTTTCGCATCCCCTTAACCATCTGTTTAACCTGATGATGTGCCCCTGACTTATGTTTATAGCGACGCGGAAAGTTATGAACCGCTAGCGCGTATTGATGGCGCAGAGGATCCGGATATCTTCTGGTTCCACTGTCAGCCGAACGGTACGCCAGAACGGATGACGGACCGTGAAGGGCATATCCGCTGGGAAGGGCAGAACAGCGTGTGGGGGAAACTGCTGCACGAGTCGATACCGCAGGAGACGGGCTATGCGCAGAACCTGGGTATGCAGGAGCAATACCTGGATCGTGAGACCGGGGTGCACTACAATTTGTTTCGTTATTACGACCCGGATAGCGCCAGGTTTACCCAGCAGGACCCGATAGGGCTTAAAGGCGGGTTAAGTCTCTGTAGTTACGCGCCTAATCCGTTAAGTTGGATCGATCCACTTGGGCTGAAATGCTCTCATTCCGCTAAAAATCCGAAAGAATTCCATGCGGCTGTAAATGAGAAATGGGGACATAAAATGACCCCAGCAGAAATGCGAGAAATACAAAAAACAATCGATTATATTAAATTAAACAGACCTGCATATTCTAGAGATGGAATACAGTTTGAAAATAACTTTAGAATATCACCTGATAGTCAACGTCTTAATACAGGGAGTGGTCCTTATAGAGAATGGACTGTACGAACCCCGGGTGTTGGTAATCGAGGGACAAGACGTATTGTTGTAGATACAAAAACAGGTCAGGCGTACTATAGTCATGATCATTACAATTCGTTCATAGAAATAGATCTCGGAGGATGAAAGTAATGAAAATGATTAATTTATCAGTAAATTTCAATGATATAAATAGTCACTCTGAATTTCATGAAAAATTTAAGCGGTTGTTCGGCTTTCCTGATTTTTATGGTAAAAACTTCCATGCATTTATTGATTGTCTTACTAGCTTGAGAATCCCAGAAGATGGAATGACAACCGTAAATATACAGCAGGATGAATATATATTACTCGAAGTCATTGACATAAATCATTTACAAGACGATCTTAAACATGATTTTCTCTTGGCAATACAGGAAATAAATAACAGGTGTACATTATTAGGGGAGAAAGCGTCACTATTATTATTGCTATCTAAGTCTTGAGAACTATAAAGAAGCCGGGAAAGAAAAATCCCGGCATCTTTATTATTTAACTCTCGTTCTGCATATTAAACATCCCGTTCCGCATCCCCTTAACCACCTGTTTAACCTGATAAAGTTCCTCCCGCAGTTCCTGTATCTCGTTATTGTCAGCGATGATAGTCAGGCACCCCTCCGTAATCCTCACCGTCACGCCCCGCCCGGTCTCAAATCCCGCTTCCTTTAACCAGTCGCCCTTAAGGTGCAGGCTGGAATGTTGTGAGTAGTACGTGGTCATGCAGGTTTTGCTGTTGATGTGGCTGGCGCTGACATAGCCGATTTTATAACGACGCTGTGTTTTGGAAATGGCGGGTTCTGCCTTAGAGTGGCCCGGTGCAGATAAGGGACTATCATGGAGCGGGGGTAGCTTGTCTGTATGATGTGGGCGCTTTTCGTATGTTATGGTGAATCTGTTACTTATGAGGTGCTTTGATCGCTTTTTTGTTGAATATCATTGCTAATGTATTAATCACTGTCTTTGACACAAAACCCTCCATCCCCGACGAATTTCCTCAACTCGCCATTCTGCGCGCTACCTGATCCTGGCTTTCACTCTATGGCGGCAACTGCTAAAATCCCTGCCCAAACAGCGACCTGACCCGGCCCAGGGTAACCCTGGCTATTCTTATGCTAAAACTGTTCGTCCGATACACCTCCGTGGGCGTCATCAATACGCTTCTCCACTGGCTGGTGTTCGCCATTCTGTTCTTTGCAGGTGCCAGCCAGACGATAGCCAATCTTGCTGCCTTTTGTGTCGCCGTGACGTTTTCATTTTTCGTTAACGCCCGCTGGACATTCAAAGCCCAGGCGACGACCGTTCGCTATGTGTTGTATGTCATTTTTATGGGGGCTATGGCGGCGGGTGTCGGTAAACTCGCCGATCGCGCGCATATTAACCCCGTGATTACACTCGTAGCGTTTTCTGCTATCAGTCTGGTTTTCGGTTTTATCTACTCCAGATTCATTGTCTTCAGGGTGAAAAAGTGAAGATTTCTTTGGTTGTTCCCGTCTTTAACGAAGAAGAAGCCATTCCTGTTTTCTATCAGGCGGCAAAAAAGACGCTTTCTGAATACGATCTCGAGATTGTTTTTATTAATGATGGCAGTACAGATGCCACAGAGCAGATTATCGATGCGCTTGCGAAGGCTGATCCTGGCGTTAATGCAATTAACTTCATCCGCAACTTTGGTAAGGAGCCCGCATTGCTGGCGGGGCTGGAATATGCCACGGGCGATGCGGTGATTCCAATTGATGTTGATCTCCAGGATCCGATAGAGGTCATTCCTGCGCTTATTAATAAATGGCAGGAAGGTTGGTCCGTCGTCCTCGCCAAACGTAGTGACAGAAGCAGTGACAGCCGTTTTAAACGTAAAACAGCCGGCTGGTTTTACCGGATCCACAACAAAATCAGTTCACCGAAAATTGAAGAGAACGTAGGGGATTTTCGTCTGTTGTCACGTGAAACGGTCGAAAATATTAAGCTGCTACAGGAACGCAATTTGTTCATGAAGGGCTTACTGAGTTGGGTTGAGGGCGAGGTAGCGGTGGTCGAGTATACCCGTTCAAAACGGGTTCGCGGAGAGTCGAAATTCAACGGCTGGAAATTATGGAACCTGGCGCTGGAAGGTTTTACCAGCTTTTCAACCTTACCGCTCAGGGTCTGGACCTATATTGGCTTTTTTGTTGCTGCGCTCTCGTTTCTTTACGGGACATGGATGATTATCGATAAACTGATATGGGGTAATGCGGTGGCCGGTTATCCGTCATTACTCGTATCGATCCTGTTTCTGGGTGGTGTGCAACTCATTGGTATTGGTGTATTGGGTGAGTATATTGGCCGAATTTATGTCGAGACCAAAAAAAGACCTCGCTATATCGTAAAAGGCGCGAAAAAGGATAAGTAATGTTTAAATTTAGCCTGAAAGAAGTTGGTTTCTTTCTGTTATTGTTAATTATTGCCCTCGGTGGTTCTTACTTTTTGACAATGCGCTATTTTGCGCTGGACCCGGATTCTGCGAATAGTCCTCTGGTCTGGCGGGCGTTTCTTACAGAGGGGTTTTCCGCTTTTAAAGACTGGGCGCCCACGCCGGATAACTGGTATTTCACCACTTATCCCGTTAATTTCCTCTTTTTTGCATTGATGGGGAATGACGGAATACATCCGTTAGTTCTGTCTACGTCAGTTTTTGTGGGGTTAAGCGCCTTTATTCTGGCCTGTGTCGTGTATGCGATGTCGAAAGCCTGGTACGCGTTGGTCGCAGTGATTTGTCTGATCCTGCTCCCGGCTTACGTTTACACCTTCGGTTTCGCTGCACATCCCTTTTCGCATTATTCTACTAACTTCTTTGGAATACTGGTTTTTGCGCTGGCGTTCTTCAATATCAAGAAACAATCCCTGCCTTTAATCTGGCTGACTACATTTATTGCGCTTTTTGCCTCTATTTCCGACCCCTGGTTTTTGGCGACGTATTTTCTGCCGCTACTGCTGACTTGTGGTTATTTTAGCTGGCGGCATATTCTTCCGAAGAAGTTTACTATTATCCTGGGTGTCAGTTTTATAATCAGTATGTCCCACGTCCTGCAAAGACTGATGGGCTTGCCGATTCAACGCTTTAAACTGATGCCTGTGGCTCAGTGGCCAGATAATGCCGCATGGGTCGTTCAGCTTTTAGGAAAGAGCCTGAATCTCTTTTTTGTTCATACCCCGCTTGCTTATATCGCCTCTTTTGTTATCTGGATGGCTCTGTTCCTGTACGCCGTTATCCTTTGCTTAAGGAAAAGTACAGAGAGTATCTTTGTCGCACTGTTCAGCTTTTTTACCGTCTCCGCCATTATTTCATCGTTCATTATCAGCTACGATTTTCCTGCGGATATAAGTGCCCGCTTTTTCGTCAGCGCGGTCTGTTTTGCTATTGTGATGGCTGTTCTGGCGTTTTCCAGTACGAAGAAGGCTGTCATTGCGCTGGTATTCCCGCTCTATATTGCCTCTTCGCTCTATTCCTATCAGGTTATTACAACGCCGCTGTACGATCAGGAAAAACAAACCTACGACTACATCGCTTTCCTGAAAAAGAATAATCTCACTTTCGGCTATGGAGATTACTGGAAATTATCCAACAATGTTAACTGGCTGTCGTTTGGTGATATCCATATTTCCCCGGTGATGTTTGATAAAGTTGATTTCCATATTCAGTTTGACAGCACGCGCTCTCAGACGCTGAGATCCTGGCTAACCGATGCCTATGTGGAAACCTCGCCGGAGCGTCAGTTTGTGGCGATCCCCGCAGTCGAAACGGAAACTGCACCCCATCCGCGACTGGAAGCGGTGAGGGCGCAACTGGGAAAACCTGACGAAACGCTGGTCTTCGCCGATATAACGATTTTCGTTTATCACCACCGGATACCGCTACGCTAATTACAAACGTGGGCCCTGATATTTTATTTCAGGGCTCACAGATCCTTCCTCCGTGTGATAACCCCACTGCCGGGGAATGCTAATCTCTGTTTTGCACAAGTAACACTCCCACCACGCCCCCCCTAGGCCACTCTGTTCGCGTTTATCCCGACCTCCCTGATGAGGCGTCCAGACGCAGTGGGCGCGCAAATAATCGCTTTGCGTTTATGACGATGCGTTCAGCCGAAGGTTTGGGTCAACATACCCTTGCCGCATTAGTTTCTACTCAACGAGCGGGCACGAATTGTGGGTTGTGCCTTTCGCCACTATTGTTCTGCGAAGTGCCGTCCTCCCATTCATATATTGTCATTGACAAGTTTTTCACTCATGTACAAGGTTGTTGCTCCTGTACGTCTTTTACTCAGTTGAAGGAGCCGTCATGAAGACAGCCGTTGTATTTCGTCATGTGCCTTTTGAAGATCTCGATTCCCTTGGCGAAACCTTACTGGCGAAGGGATTTCGCTGGCGCTATATCGACACCCCCGTGCAATCCCTTTCAACGCTTGACCCGCTGGCCGACGATTTACTTATCGTGCTGGGCGGACCGATTGGTGTTTACGAACAGTCTGTTTATCCTTTCCTCGAGACCGAGATGCGGATCATCCGTGAGCGTCTGACTCACGGTAGACCGGTTCTGGGTATCTGCCTGGGGGCTCAGTTGATGGCGGCGGCGCTGGGAGCGACGGTTGCGTCGATGGGCGTACAAGAAATTGGCTACTTCCCGATAACTGTCAGTGACGCTGCGCCTGCGTATTTTGCGCCGTTGCAGCAACTGCCGGTGCTGCACTGGCACGGTGACCGTTTTGAGATACCCGCAGGTGCCACGCACCTTGCCAGCAGTGCGGTGTGTGATAACCAGGCATTCAGCGTCGGCAACCATGGGCTGGGTTTTCAGTTTCACCTGGAAGTGACCGCTACCGGGCTGGAAGGGTGGCTGGTGGGGCATGCGTGTGAATTAAGCCATGCCGGAATTGATCCCCGCATGTTGCGTGAAGATGCCGCGCGTTATAGCGCCAGGCTTGCCAGCGCTGCCCGCCAGGTGACAGGCAACTGGCTTGATAATCTCCCAGTCTGATATTTTGTCCCGGCGAGTCGGGAGAGGGCGCGGACAGATAAGCGCATTTCAGGCTCTGCCGATGCTCTGGCGTTTTTCCAGTCGCCGGTAAAGGGTACTGCGTGAAATTCCCAGTTTTTTTGCCGCCAGGCTCATATTGCCCTGGGCCTCACGGATGGCGATTTGCTCATCGGCGGGGGCCGACAGCAGAACGGGCGCTGAGGCGGGCGTGGGATCGCCGGGCAAATCCGTCAGCCGGACCACTGAATGATCATCTGCCAGCGCCAGCAATACCCGCAACTGGCTTAACAACTGGCGCACATTGCCCGGCCAGGGGCGAGCGGCAAGGGCGTGAAGCGCCTCTTCGCTCAGGGTGATATCACGCGCGCTGGCGCCCAAATCCTGCCACAATTTCTGGATAAACTGCCGGGTATGGGGCCATTCGCGCAGAGGCGGGATGCGCAGATGAAATTCCTGAATACGGTACAGCAGGTCTTCGCGAAATGCCCCGGTGGCCACCTGCGCGGCAAGATCCTGATGGGTGGCGCAGATCAGCGCAAAATTGACGCTGTAGGCGGTATTCGAGCCGAGCGGCGTCACTTTTTTCTCCTGCAAGACGCGTAATAAACGGGTTTGCAGACCCGACGGCATATCGCCGATTTCATCAAGAAACAGAACGCCACCGTGGGCTTCACGGAATTTCCCGCTATAACCTTTCGGATTGGCTCCGGTAAACGCGCCAGGAGCATAGCCAAACAGCTCCGATTCGATCAGGTTCTCGGGCAGGGCCGCACAGTTAATGGCGACAAAGTTACCATCCCGCCACTGGCTGCGACTGTGTAACTCGCGGGCGCAATGTTCTTTACCGCACCCTGTCTCACCGGTGATACACAGGGCAATCCCGGCATTGATAATACGCAGCGCTTTCTCTTTTTCCGGGTCTGCCGCAGTCGGCGTGCGGGCGACGCCACGGCCAATATAACGACGCGCTGGCGTGGTCTGGCGGGCGTAATAACGCTGGCGATTGCTGGCTTCCAGGGTGGTTTCACCCGCATTAAGCGTGATGCCAGGAAACAGTGTCTCGATCGCTGTCGCACCAAAGTGTCCCGGTGTGAGACAGAACTCGTCTATCGCCAGTTTGTTCGCCCCCAGCAACGTGTTCTGCTCAAAAATCAGCAGCAGTTCCTGAGCGCTTCCCAGTACGCTGGCGTCACTGTGCAGGCTCAAAAGCCAGCGATCGGCACTGACGGCGCTGGCAGTCCAGGCGTGTTCAATCTGGCAGACTGCCCGGCGAATCAGCGCTGCCGCATCGTGTTTTGGCAGTTGTGCTGGTGTGGAGATGTCCAGCACGCCAGCGACGGTCCCGTCCGGGCGAAACACCGGTGAGGCAGAACAGAACAGTCCGGCATTGCGGTTAAGATAGTGTTCACCGCCGGAGACCTCGCAGTGACGCTGCATGGCAAGCGCAGTGCCAATGGCGTTGGTTCCACGTGCATGCTCACCCCACAGGTTACCCGGCGCCAGTGCATAACGCTGAGCTTTATGCAGGAAGTCGGCGTTGCCGTGGGTTTCCAGTACCAGACCGGTGGCATCGGACATCACCATGATGGACGGATGGCTGGATAATTCTGGTCCCAGCCTGGCAAGGAGCGGAGAAACCAACTGGCTTATCCATGCATTTTCCGCCCGCGCGTCTTTCAGCATCGACGTCGCTACCCACGGCTGGGTATCGTCGTCGCGATGAAGCCCGTAGTTGAGGCTACGCTGCCAGGAGTCTTCCAGTTGGCAGGGAAGGCCTGTGGTCTGCGGGGCAAGAGTGAAAGACGGTACGCGATGCGGCATGGCACACTCCGGAGAACTGAGATGTTACAATTGTGTAGCATAAAAGTGTCCCGCGTGTAGCGATGGACGACACAGTTCGGGAAGAGCGACACGAATTTTTTTAGCCTTCGAGAGGATGACGATAAAAGTTTTTGCTAACTAATTTCTTGTTTTTAAAGAAAAAAAGAAGATTTTCTCTTTTCGGGACAGGTTTTGGCATAAGAGCTGCTTATGAAGATATGTCCGCATGGGGCGCGACGCCTCACCTGTACCCATAAAAATAGAGGAACATCTTATGAAATACATTCACCCTGGCCTGGCCGGCGCTAAAGTCTCCTTTAAAAAACGTTATGGCAACTACATTGGCGGTGAATTTGTCGATCCGGTAGAAGGGCGCTGGTTTACCAACACCACACCGGTGACCGGGGAAGTGATTGCTGAGTTCCCGCGTTCAGGTGCTGCGGACATCGAAAAGGCGCTCGACGCCGCCCATGCCGCCGCCGATGCGTGGGGCAAAACCAGTGCGCAGGAACGTTCGAACGTGCTGCTGGCGATCGCCGATCGCATTGAGCAGAATCTGGAGCTGCTGGCTCTGACGGAAACCTGGGATAATGGCAAACCCATCCGCGAAACGCTGAATGCCGACCTGCCGCTGGCGGTGGATCATTTCCGCTACTTCGCAGGCTGTATTCGCGCGCAGGAAGGGACGGCAGCAGAAATTGACAGCAACACCGTCGCCTATCACATTTATGAACCGCTGGGGGTGGTCGGGCAGATTATCCCGTGGAACTTCCCGCTGCTGATGGCGGCCTGGAAACTGGGTCCGGCGCTGGCGGCAGGTAACTGTATCGTACTGAAACCGGCAGAGCAGACCCCGCTCGGCATTTGTGTGCTGATGGAGCTTATCGGTGATTTACTGCCGAAAGGGGTGCTGAACGTGGTGCACGGCTACGGTACCGAAGCGGGCGAACCGCTGGCCCGCAGTAAACGTATTGAAAAAATCGCCTTTACTGGATCAACGCCGATTGGCCGCCATATCCTCTCTTGCGCTGCGGACAATATCATTCCGAGCACCGTTGAGCTGGGCGGTAAATCGCCGAACATCTACTTTGAAGATGTGCTCAATGGCGATGAAGAATATATCGATAAAGCCATTGAAGGGGTGGTGCTGGGCTTCTTTAATCAGGGCGAAGTCTGTACCTGTCCATCACGCGTGCTGGTACAAGAATCAATCTACCCGCAGTTCGTTGAAAAAGTCGTGGCGCGTATGGAAAACATCCGCAAAGGCGACCCCTTTGACACCGACACCATGATTGGCGCGCAGGCCTCCCGCGAGCAGTACGACAAGATCCTCTCTTATATCAACATCGCCAGAGAAGAAGGGGGCGAGATCATCACCGGCGGCGCACACGTTGCGCACGATAACCATCTGCAAAATGGTTTCTATATCCAGCCGACGTTGATCAAAGGTGAGAACCATATGCGCTGCTTCCAGGAGGAGATCTTTGGGCCGGTTATCGGCATTACTACCTTTAAAGATGAAGCGGAAGCGCTGCGTATCGCCAACGACACAGAATATGGACTGGGGGCCGGGCTGTGGACGCTGGATATCAATCGTGCATGGCGCATGGGACGCAACATTAAAGCCGGTCGCGTATGGACCAACTGCTACCATCTCTATCCGGCCCATGCGGCATTCGGTGGGTATAAAAACTCCGGCGTAGGGCGTGAAACCCATAAACTCGCACTGAGTCACTATCAACAGATTAAAAACCTGCTGGTGAGCTACAGCGGTAAGGCGATGGGTTTCTACTAAAAGCGCGGTAATTGCATCAAGACAGGGGGAAGCGGGGCAGTCATGCTCCGCTTTTTCTTTTTTTACGGCTCCACGCCATATGCCGCGCGCCACCATCCTGCATATAAGGTCTTCTTTTCAGCGCATTGCACCGTTTTTTTAACTCTAAGATGGCATTATGGTGAATAAAGCATCACTTAGCCGACTAAGCTACGCGCGAAGTGCAACTTCTTACAATCTGGCACTAATTAAATAGCCATTGCTGCCGATGAATAGTGTGACCTAAGGGAAATATTGCGCAACCAGGGTGAGAATAAGCGGTACTGCGTGCAAAGACCGACACAGCAAGTCGGGCGATTTTTATGCCAGTTGAATAAATAAAAGAGAAAGTAAAATTATGTCCAGACATATTCTCATCGTGGATGACAGCCGGTTGTCACGCATGATCTCAAAGCAGTATGTACTCAGCCAGCATCCTGAGTGGCAGATTGAAGAGGCGGCGACTGGCGAGCAGGCTATTGAGATGGCGGCCATCAAAAAACCGTATCTGATCCTGCTGGATGTCAATATGCCAGGAATGGGCGGTCTTGCGGCGGCGGCAATCCTGCGTGAGACTTACCCGGATATGCATATCGTGCTGCTAACGGCTAACGTGCAGAACTCGGTGCAGGCGCAGGCCGACCAGCTTGGTCTGGGCTTTTTATCCAAACCGATTAAAGAACCGCAAATTCACGCCATGCTGCAAAACCTGGAGTCGAACTGATGATCGATTTGACGGATATGAGCGAAATCGAAGCGGATAGCCTGATGGAAATTTTCAATATCGGTGTGGGTCACGCGGCTGCCGCGATGAGTGACATCGTTAACGAAGAAGTCCGCATGTCTGTTCCGTCGGTGCGCATTACCACGCGTTCGGAAGCGGCCGAGGAGCTCGGGGCCGGTCTCTCATTGTGTGGTATCAGCCAGCAATATAAAGGGGCGTACGCCACCGAAGCTATCCTGATGTTCCCCGAGACCGCAAGCTTTGAAATCGTCCGCATGATGGTGGGGGATCTGATCCCTGCCCATGAACTGGGCGAGATGGAGCGCGAAGCGATGAGCGAAATCGGTAATATTGTGCTCAATGCCTGTGTGGGTACGCTGGCGAATATGTTTCAGAAAGAGTTACAGGGTTCATTGCCCGTGTTTCGTGTGGGGACCAGTGAGCAGATCCTGAACCCGTCGCACGACCCCAGCGACCCATCGGTGCTAATGTTGCGCATCGATTTTTCGCTGGAGCGTCAGGAAATTGAAGGGTATCTGGCTTTTATCCTGGACATGTCGGCGTTGCGTGATTTGCGCGAACAAATCAGCCTCTATATTGAACGCGTTGAATCTGGTTTTGCTTCCGACGGGCTCTGATAACCATGAATGACAAGCTGCTACTGGATGCATTTTCCGCCCTGAGTCTGGGCGTGATTGTTGTTGATGCGAACTACAAGGTAACCCTGTGGAACGCGTGGTTAGAAGCACATACAGGTCGTGCGGCAAGCGAAGCCAAAGGTCAGGATTTTTTCGCGCTTTTTCCGGATCTGCGTAACCACCGGGTTGGCGTAGCGATTAAACAAGCTATTTGTCACAACTTACCGGCGCTGTTATCGCAGTCACTGCATCGTTCACCGTTCCCGCTGTTTGCGGAACCCGCACAGCCAGGTGAACGTTTGAGTCAGGCGATCACTATCGTTCCGCTCGGCGATGTGGAACGCTACTGTCTCATTCAGATTGTAGATGTCAGTATGGCCGTTCGCCGGGAGTCGCTGTTACGCGAACAGGCGCATGTGCTGCTCTCACAGTCGTTATCCGATGGACTGACGGGCGTGGGCAATCGTCGCTATTTTGATCTGTGCATTGCGAAAGAGTGGCGTGCCAGTAAGCGCAATAACAAACCGCTGGCGCTGTTGTTGATTGATGTGGATTACTTCAAGCGCTACAACGATCGTTACGGTCATCAGCAGGGGGATCTCTGCCTGCAACAGATAGCAGCGGCCATGCGAGGTTCATTGCTGCGCCCTTATGACATGCTATTCCGTTACGGCGGGGAAGAGTTTTGTGCGCTATTGCCGGAAACGCGCTCGGCTGATGCGGTCGTCGTGGCGGAAAGATTGCGTGCGAGTGTTCAGGCGCTGGGGTTGCCGAATTCTGATTCGCCGGGCGACGTAGTGAGCGTCAGCGTCGGTGTTGCCAGCCTCAACCAACGTGTGCATACGGACTTTGCCTGCTTAATTCAGGCGGCGGATGACGCGTTGTACGAGGCCAAGCGTGCCGGGCGTAATATCGTTCGCGCCAGCACCGCAGCCTGGAGCGAGGCGTTAGTCCCCCCTAAATCGTCCCAGCCGGGTTGAGCGGGAACGTATGTTTACCACCGGGGCCTGCGCAGGCCCCGGCTTACTGATCCAGTAATTTTACGCCGCCCCTCGCTGCGTAAAGCGACAAAACAGTGGCGGCTGGTAATGGAGCAGTGTCAGAGACATGGTCATCCCTTCTGTTCCCCCCATCCTTGATTGATTTTCTTTATTCAATGCCAGCGCCGCTGCTCCTGTTTTTCGCTTCATATCAGGCAGCTTCCACGACGGTTAAGTGTTTTTCTTTTCCACATGCCCGAGCTCTTTATCCGGGAAGCAGTAATCCCGCACGCGGCGTTTCAACTCTGCCGCATCCGGAAAACCGCCATCCGTTTTACGGTCCCAGATAACTTGACCATCAATATCAATGGTAAAAATACCGCCAGTGCCCGGCACCAGGGTAACGGAACCTAAGTCGGTATTAAAACTGTGGAGGAGTTCCTGCGCCATCCAGCAAGCGCGGAGCATCCAGTTGCACTGGGAGCAGTACTGTAAGGTGATAGCGGGTTTGGTCTGCATATTCATGTTAACCGGCAAGTGTAAACGTTGGCTTAGTGTAGACAAAAGAGTGCGCAAAGCGTGAAGGAATTGTGAAGTTGTTGCAACTGATAATTATTATCATTATTATTCACGTCAAGATAAAGAGCGAATCAGTGTGTCTTGTGCTGACATTATCCGCTCAATAATAAACTGGAAGCACGGTGGGCCTGATACTAATAAATTCTAAGGCTTGCAAATTATGGGTACATCGCAACTTTCCCGGGCACCGTTTCGCAAGAGCGCCCTGGTGACTTCACTGCTCGCAGCACTGTATCAGACCACGGCTATGGCGGCTGATACTCACGTCAAACAGACCACCGCGACCGATACCCGGCAGGATAATGCCGAGGAGATCGTTGTCAGCGCACCGGCGCCAGTACTGAAAGAGGGCAGCAGCCATACGGTGAGCGCGGAGGAGCTACAAAACAAAGGCGCCAACGACTTTGGCTCAGTCATGCGCTATGAACCGCTTATTAGCGCAACCGGCGCAAGCGGCGGTTCCGGCAATGGCAAAAGCGGCTTCGACCGTGGCGGTTATACCGGATACAACATTCGCGGGCTGGAAAGCAACCGTGTCGGTATCGATGTTGACGGAATAGCGCAACCCGACGCCACCGGGCGTAGTTACGTCAGCCGTGCCGGTCTGAACACCTTTGGTATTGGCCGCGATTATATCGACCCGTATATGTACGGTGGGATTGATATCCAGTCTGGCGCCACCTCCACCGAAACCGCTAACACCTCTATCGGCGGCAACGTCTCGTTCCAGCCGAAATCAGCGGACAATTATCTGCATGCGGGTAAGCAGTCTTACTTTGGTTATCAGACGGACTATGATTCTGCCGATCGCAGCTGGCACAATGGCCTGACGGCGGCGGGCGGCGATGAAACCCTGCGCGGTATCTTTGTCTACAGCCGCCGCGACGGTCAGCAGACCCGCAACAACAGCGGCACCATTGACGCCTACCCGGCCAACTGGCACTCCGATGCGATGCTCACTTCCGGTATCTGGCAGCCGAATGATAAGCACAAATTTACCGGTACGTTCGATTACTACCACAAAACCAATCACACCCATTACGATGCGTGGAATAGCGCGGGCAGCTCCATTATTGGTAATGCCAGCCAGACCAGCCAGACGCGCCGCTGGGGACTCAGCCTGAAAGATGACTGGACGCCGGAGAATGCCTGGCTGGACAGCATGTCCACCAAAATATACTACCAGTATACCGAAGCCCACGACTGGACGTACATGCCGGACAGCACCACGCTGTCGATGGAGACGGTCAATTCAAACTATGACACCGATACCTGGGGCATCACCAACGCACTGACGAAAGCCCTCGGGCGCCATGATTTGAGCGCGGGTTTCAACGCCAGCGCCAGCAAAACGCAGCGTCCGTTCAGTCAGTCGCCAGTACCGGGTATATTCAGCGAAATCATGCAGCCGGAAGCGGATAGCCGTGGCTACACGCTGGGTGCATTCGCTCAGGATCAGATTAATTTCGATCTTGCCGACCGTAACTTTGCGATTATCCCTGGCGTGCGCGTTGTGCATCAGTCGACGAAACCGGATAACCTCACCAGCCTGACCACCAACAGCCCGGTGCTGAATGAGTCCGACGTTGCCACGCTGTATGGCAAAAATGCGGATACCCAGTGGCTGCCGTCCCTGACCTTCCGCTACGATCTGACCCCGCGTCTGATGACCTATCTGCAATATAAACGCGGGGCGGAATTCCCCAACGCCAGCCAGCTCTACGGCTCCTGGAACCTGGGTTCAAACTATGCAGGGCGCGGGCAGTATGCACTGGTTGGTAATACCGACCTTAAAACCGAAACCAGCGATAACCTCGAATGGGGGATGAAGGGCGAGGTGGTGGAAGGGGTTACTCTGCGTACCGCGCTTTTCTACAACACCTATAAGAACTTTATCGCCTATACCCGTTACACCCGTGCCGGGAACCCGGACAAGTTCACCCGCATACCGTCCAATATTTACACCACGTATCAGGCAGAAAATCGCGATAAAGCCTGGATCTATGGCGGTGAAATCAGCGCCAGATTCAACATCGGCAGCTGGTTTGAAGAGGTCAACGGCCTGAGCGCAACGCTGGCATACGGCTACACGCAAGGCCAGTCGAAATCGAGTTACCTGGGCGATAAATATATAGACCTTGATAGCGTCGCGCCGATGAAAGCCATCGCTGGCCTGGCCTGGGATGACCCGGCAAAACGTTATGGCACCGCGCTGACCGCCACCTTCGTGAAAGGCAAACAGGCGACGGCCACCACCCGTGAATCCTACAGCAATAACGGCTCGTCCCTTGGCGAATCCAGCACCGAATATATGCGCGTGCCGGGCTACGGTCTGCTGGACTGGACCGCCTACTGGCAGGTGGCGAAAAACGTCAAACTGCACGGCGGCGTCTACAACATCACCGATCGCAAATACCGGGATTATCTCAACAGCCGTACCCAGGAAGAGACCACCCGACAGGATGCTTATGACAAAGCGCTGGCCGTGATGCCCGGCCGTACATGGCAACTGGGCGTGAACGTCGATTTTTAATTTCTTTCACTTAACCTGCCCTCCGGCCTGTGCGCCGGAGGATTCACAGAACAAAGGAAGTAGATACATGACCCATTCATCGCACAATCACGCTGACCTCTGGCAGCAGTATCAGGCGCTCAAAATCGCGACACCGGGTAAATACGCGCGCGACATTGCCACT
Source organism: Phytobacter palmae (assembly GCF_039409775.1). Classification (NCBI taxonomy): domain Bacteria; kingdom Pseudomonadati; phylum Pseudomonadota; class Gammaproteobacteria; order Enterobacterales; family Enterobacteriaceae; genus Phytobacter; species Phytobacter palmae. The sequence continues at coordinate 16,196 of NZ_JBCIVJ010000009.1, forward strand.
GAGATGGGGATGAGCGAAACGGAACTCACGCTTGCCCGCACTGGGCATGACGCCACCGCGCTGACCCATGACGCACGCGAGATCCTGAGCGCACTGGAGCTGGTGGGGGAAACTAAGTGCATCTGCCGCAATGAATATGCGGTTCACGAACATCTGGGCAGTTTTACCAACCTGCATATCAGTGAGCGTGCCGGTCTGGTACTGAACCCACGGGCGCTGGATTTGCGCCTGTTTATCAGCCAGTGGGCCAGCGCCTTTTTTGTGCGTGAAGCGAGCGCACGCGGGGAGCGCCAGAGCATTCAGTTCTTTGACCATCAGGGCGATGCAGTGCTGAAAGTATATGCCACGGAACAGACCGATCGCGCCGCGTGGAATGACGTGGTCGCCCGTTTTCGCGCCCCGCACGCGCAGCCGTTAGCGCTGCAACCCGTAGACGTCCCCCATTACGCGCAGGATGCCGACGGCGCGGCGCTGGATAAAGCCTGGCGCGCCATGACCGATGTGCACCAGTTCTTTGGCCTGCTAAAACAACACAATATTTCACGCCAGCAGGCCTTCCGCCTGGTGGGGGATGATCTCGCCACACGCGTGGCGAACGATGCGCTGTCGCAACTGCTGGAAAACGTGCTGCAGGATGGCAACGAAATCATGATTTTCGTCGGTAATCGCGGCTGCGTGCAGATCTTCACCGGGACCCTGGAAAACGTGACGCCGATGAAAGGCTGGATCAATATTTTCAACCCTGCCTTCACACTGCATCTGCGCGAAGAGGCCATCGCCGAAAGCTGGATCACCCGTAAGCCAACCGCCGACGGGCATGTTACCAGTCTTGAGCTGTTTGCCGCCGATGGTACGCAAATTGCCCAGTTGTACGGTCAGCGCAGCGAAGGCCAGCCGGAACAGATCCAGTGGCGCTCGCAGGTTGACGCGCTGGCAGAGAAAGGAAAAGCGGCATGAAAAAACTTCTCTTTCTCCTGGCGGCGCTGCCGCTGATGGCCAGCGCCGCCGCTGAACGGATTATCACGCTTGGCGGTGATGTCACCGAAATTGCCTGGGCTTTGGGGGCAGGGCCGCAGATGGTTGCGCGTGACAGCACCAGCACCTGGCCTGACGAAGTACAACAACTTCCCGACGTGGGTTATGTGCGCCAGTTGAATGCCGAAGGTATCCTCTCGCTGCGCCCGACCCTCGTACTGGCAAGCATCCAGGCGCAGCCCTCGCTGGTGCTGGACAAAGTGGCTGAGAACAAGGTGAAACTGGTGAGCATTCCTGGCGGTTATGACGTGGCGGCCATTAATAAGAAAGTGGATGTTGTCGCCGCTGCCATCGGGAAAACCGCCGAAGGGGCCGCCCTGCGTAACAAGCTGGATGGCGAAATCGCCGCGTTACCGACGCAGCCGCTTAACAAGCGCGTACTGTTTATTCTCAGCCACGGCGGGATGGGGTCAATGGTGGCAGGGCAGGAAACCGCCGCAGACGGGGCGATCCGCGCCGTGGGTCTCACCAATGCCATGCAGGGCTTTAGCCACTACCGCAACCTCTCGCAAGAGGGCGTTATCGCCAGCAAACCGGATCTGGTGGTGATTTCTGCCGATGGCGTTAAAAGCATGGGCGGGGAAGAGAACCTGTGGAAACTCCCCGGTCTTGTGCAAACGCCCGCCGGGCGAAATAAGCAACTGCTTATTGTGGATGATATCGCGCTGCTCGGCTTTGGCGTTCGCACCCCCCAGGCGCTGAAAGCGCTGCGTGAGAAAGCGGAGCAATTGCCGTAATGCGCCATGTGACCTGCTACCTGTGGGGGCTGATAGTACTACTGGCTGGGGTGACACTGATGGCCAGTACGGTAGGGGCGATGTCAATTCCGCTTGCCAGCCTCTGGCACAGTGGTGATGAAGCGCTGCGCCAGATCTGGCTGACGATCCGTTTGCCGCGTGTGCTGCTGGCGCTGGTGGTGGGCGCATCGCTGGCGCTTTCCGGCTGCGTGATGCAGGGGCTGTTTCGTAATCCGCTGGCGGACCCGGGTTTGCTCGGTGTCAGCAGCGGTGCGGCACTGGCGGTGGCCTGCTGGCTGGTGCTGCCGCTGACGGTTCCCGCGCTGGTGGCTCTCTATGCCCCGATGCTGGCAGCCTTTCTCGGCAGCTTCGGGGTGATGCTGGTGATTTTCATCCTCAGCAAAACCCGCGACAGTTCACTTTCACGATTGTTACTGGTGGGTATTGCCATTAACGCCCTCTGCGTTGCGCTGGTAGGAATGCTGTCGTGGTTAAGCAACGATGCCCAGTTGCGCCAGCTCTCCCTGTGGGGCATGGGGGGACTCGGACAGGCGCAATGGCCAACGCTTGTTGTTGCCGCCACGCTGATAGTGCCGTCTGCTGCCGTGGTCTGGCGCGTGGCCGGACAGCTCAACCTGCTGCAACTGGGCGATGAAGAGGCGCATTACCTGGGCGTGAACGTACCGATGTTACAGCGGTTGCTGCTGCTGTGCAGCGCGCTACTGGTGGCCGCCAGCGTCGCCGTCAGCGGCATTATCAGCTTTATTGGCCTGGTGGTGCCGCACCTGATGCGCCTGTGGCTGGGGGCCGACCATCGGGCGCTGGTCCCGGGTTCACTGCTGGTTGGGGCCATACTTTTGCTGATTGCCGATACGATTGCCCGCACAGTGGTGGCGCCCGCAGAGATGCCGGTGGGGCTGCTCACCAGCGTGCTCGGTGCGCCGTGGTTCCTGTGGCTTATCTTTCGGCAGGGGAGGGAGAACCATGGTTAAGCGTTTAACGGCAGAACACCTCAATCTCTGGGTGGGCGCGCGCCAGTTGATTAACGATGTCTCGGTCACCCTTGATGCAGGGGAACTGGTGGCGCTGATTGGCCCCAATGGCGCGGGTAAATCAACGCTGCTGCGCCTGCTTACCGGTTTTTTGCCTGCCAGAGAAGGGCAATGTCTTCTGGATGGACGCCCGTTACGGGAGTGGCCGCCCGAGGCGCTCTCCCGTCAACGGGCGGTGATGCTGCAACAAACGCGGATGCAGTTTGACTGGCCGGTTGAGGGGGTTATCGCCATGGGGCGAGCGCCCTGGGGGACGCACAACGAAAGTGAGATTGTGCACAGCGTGATGGCGCTGACTGGTTGTCGCGAACTGGCGGGCCGCCGCTACAGCACCCTGTCCGGCGGGGAGCAGCAGCGCGTTCAACTGGCACGTAGCCTGGCGCAGCTCTGGCAGGACGAGGGGCCGCAGGGATGGCTGTTTCTGGATGAGCCTACCTCAGCGCTGGATCTCTACCATCAGCAGCAGTTGTTGCGCCTGATGAAGAGCCTGACCCGCAGCGGAAAGCTGCACGTTTGCGCAGTGCTCCACGACCTGAATCTGGCGGCGCTGTGGGCAGACCGGATTTTGCTGCTGCATGAGGGAAAACTGGTGGCGCAGGGCGCTGCGCAGTCAGTGATTCAGAAAGCGATCATCGAAAAATGGTACCAGGCGGATGTGCGGGTGGAACAGCATCCGCAAAGTGAAAAACCGTATCTCTTTTTGAGCGAGTAAATACCCGGCGAGGGAGCTCGCCGGGTTGTCGTTTATAGCAGGTCGAAACGGTCCAGGTTCATCACTTTCGTCCATGCGGCGACGAAGTCAGCGACAAATTTCTCTTTTGCATCGTCGCTGGCGTACACCTCGGCAAGCGCCCGCAGAATCGAGTTAGAACCAAATATCAGATCGGCACGGGTGGCGGTGTATTTCACTTCGCCGCTCGCCCGATCGCGGCCTTCAAACAGCTCAGCTTTCTCGTCAACCGGTTTCCATACGGTACGCATATCCAGCAGATTAACGAAGAAATCGGTGCTGAGCACGCCAACGCGATCGGTGAAGACACCATGCTTACTGCCGTCGTAGTTGGCCCCCAGCGCGCGCAGGCCACCGACCAGAACGGTCATTTCCGGTGCGGTCAGCGTTAGCTGTTGCGCCTTATCAATCAGCAGCGTTTCGGTCGGCATCTCATCCGCCACGCGGCGGTAGTTGCGAAAACCATCGGCCAGCGGCTCCATCCATTTAAACGACTCAACGTCGGTCTGATCCTGGCGGGCGTCAACGCGGCCCGGTGTGAACGGCACGCTGATTTTCACGCCGGCATCGGCAGCCGCAAGCTCAATACCCACGCAGCCTGCCAGCACAATGATGTCGGCCAGTGATGCTTTACCGGACGCCTGCTGAATACCCTGCAGTACCGGCAGTACTTTGACCGCGATAGCGTTCACTTCCCAGTCTTTCTGCGGCGCTAATGCCAGACGCGCACCGTTGGCGCCACCGCGTTTGTCGCCGCCACGGAAGGTGGACGCTGACGCCCAGGCAACGGAAACCAGCTCACTCACCGACAGCCCCGATTCGGCAATCGCCGTTTTCAGGCTGGCAATATCCAGATCGCCCGGTTTATGGACGGCAGCAGGCAGCGGATCCTGCCAAATCAGGTCTTCGCTCGGCACCTCAGGACCAATGTAGCGAGATTTCGGCCCCATATCGCGGTGGGTCAGTTTGAACCAGGCGCGGGCGAAGGCTTCATTAAAGGCCTGCGGATCGTTGAGGAAGCGACGGGAGATTTTTTCGAATTCCGGATCAAAACGCAGCGTCAGGTCTGTCACCAGCATGGTGGGTTTACGTTTTTTCTCCGGATGGAACGGGTCAGGAATAATGTCCGGCGCATCTTTCGCTTCAAACTGAATTGCCCCGGCCGGACTGCGGGTCTGCACCCATTCATATTTGAACAGATTCTCGAAGAAGTAGTTGCTCCACTGGGTCGGAGTTTGTGTCCACACCACTTCAAGGCCAGAGGTGATAGCGTCGGCGCCCGCACCGCTGCCATAGCTGCTTTGCCAGCCTAAGCCCTGAGATTCAATAGATGCCGCTTCCGGCTCGGCGCCCACATGGTCGGCGGAGGCTGCACCGTGGGTTTTACCCAGCGTATGACCGCCGGCAATCAGGGCGACAATCTCTTCATCGTTCATTCCCATATTGCCAAAGGTGGCGCGAATGGCAGCGCCGGCAGAGGTCGGCTCGCCGCTGGCGTTAGGGCCCTCCGGGTTAACGTAGATCAACCCCATTTCGGTGGCGCCGATAGCCTGTTGGGCCAGGCTTTCCGGGTGACGGTGCTCAAGCCAGTTCTTTTCATTACCCCAGTTTACGTCCAGGTCCGGTTCCCAGACATCTTCACGGCCTGCGCCGAAACCAAAGGTACGGAACCCGGCATTTTCCAGCGCCACGTTACCGGCAAGGATGATCAAATCACCCCAGGAGATCTTCTGCCCATATTTCTGTTTCACAGGCCACAGCAGGCGGCGCGCTTTGTCGAGACTCACGTTATCCGGCCAGGAGTTGAGCGGGGCGAAACGCTGTTGTCCACGTCCCGAACCGCCGCGCCCGTCAATGGTGCGATAGGTCCCGGCACTGTGCCAGGCCATACGAATGAACAGCCCGATATAGCTACCCCAGTCCGCAGGCCACCAGTCCTGAGAATCGGTCAGCACTTTTCTGATATCGGCTTTTAGCGCGGAATAGTCGAGTTTGTTGAACTCTTCGCGATAATTGAAGTTGTCGCCTAATGGATTGGAACGGTTGGAATGTTGATTAAGCAGGTCCACGCGCAATTGCTCTGGCCACCAGTCACGGTTGGTGGTGACGCTGCTTTTCTTCGCGGGTTTTGCGCCGCCTTCATGAAAAGGGCATTTGCCTGCGGAGGATTCCGGGGACGTATCTTCTGACATGCTCATATCTGGCTCCATTTGCACTAGTGAGTCTCGTTACGATATACACTGCTTGAAGTTAGAGGTATTTGAATGAATCTACAGATTTGATAGCCAATTCCTTTCTTATTAGTAGCACTGTTTGTAGGTATTTACAGTAAAAAACAGGCGTAACTGGCGCATCATTGATCAAGACCGGTACAGAGCAGTAATGCCCCGATCACAAGCGTGTGCATATTTTCGTAAAATCGCCATTTTTCAATGGCTGAAACGTGCGGCGCTCAACATCGGGGTGTCATAATTTTTTGTCAGTCTGTTGCGTCCTGATATGGACAAAAAAGGAAACCACAATGTCGCAACCGCTTTACGTATTCGATCTGGACAATACGCTGTTAGATGGCGATAGCAGCACGCTCCTGAGTCGTTTTCTGGTCCGCGAAGGTTATGTCAGCGACCCAAACTATTTGCCGCATGAAGAACAGCTGATGCTCGACTATGCGCGGGGGGAGATGGATCTTCAGGAATATGTTGCGCTGATCATGTCTCCGCTCACCGGGCTGAGCCGTGAGGTTGTTGATCAACAGGTGGCGCGCTGTGTACAGGCAGACATCCTCCCGCGTATTTACCCGCAGGCGCTTGCGCTTATCCGCACATTACAGGCGCAACATCGCCCGATACTGATTATCTCAGCCTCCGTCAGCCTGCTGGTGAAGGCGATCGCGTCTGTGCTGGGTATTGAGCACGCCATTGGCATTGAGGTCAAAATGGATAACGACCGCTACACCGGCGTCATCGATGGTCCCCCGAGCTATCAGGCGGGCAAAATTACCTGCCTTCATCACTGGCTGGCGTCACACCCGCAATGCACTGGTCCGCTGACGTTTTACACCGATTCAATTAATGACCTGCCCCTGTGCCTGCATGCTGACGACGTCTTTCTGGTCAATCCGTGCCCCCAACTGGCCGCGCAAGGAGAACAGCACCGTTGGCCGGTGCTGAACTGGCGGCTCGGCTAAACCGCTATGGTGCTTTATAGGCTGGAACCGGCTTCCCGGTGATATAGCGGCGTCGCAGCCAGGCGGACGCCGCATCCATTGCCATGACGACAGCCACCAGGATCAGGGTGATGAACATCACCACATCCCAGTTCCACAGGCGCATATTTTCCGCATAAATCAGGCCAATCCCGCCCGCGCCGACAAAGCCCAGCACCGCCGCCGACCGGGTATTGGATTCAATCTGATAAAGGCTGAGTGACAAAAAGGTCGGGAATGACTGGGTAAAGGTGCTAAAGCGGTGTTTTTGCAAACCGTTGGCCCCCACAGCCGTCAGCCCGCGCCCTGGTGAGCGGTCCACCGCTTCGTGGTTTTCTGCATACAGACGCCCCAGCAATCCGGTGTCCTGCATAATGATCGCCAGTACACCGGCAAGCGGCCCAAGCCCCACCGCCCTGACAAAGATAAGCCCCCAGATAGCCATATCAATGCCCCGTAACAGATCGAACAGACGACGCATCAAAAATGCCACCATCCCGGCGAAGCCGCCTTGCATAATATTCCGCGCGGCAAAGAAGGAGAGCAGCAGCGCGATAAAGGTTGCGGTCAGCGTACCGGCAAATACGATGGCGAGCGTAATGGCAATCTGGGTGAAGTAGTACCGAAACGGCCAGTGAATAAAGTCCTGCCAGACAAACATACGCAGGATGTAGCGGCTAATTTGCCTCATGCCGTCGAATGCCTGATCGACGGGGATGCCAAACCGGGCAAAAAACCAGACATAATAGAGCACTCCCGCCAGGACAATCAGACCAAGACGGCGCAGATAACGCCCTTGCGCCTGAAACAACGCCTTGTGTTGCTGGCGACTTAAGGCCACATCGGGTTCGTCCAGCCAGTGGCTCATTTTCCACCCTCCAGCACCCACTGGCGCAGACGGCCAGAAAGGGTATCCAGTACTGCGACCACGAAAATAATCAGCAGCAGCGTGATGCTGACCTGATCGTAGCGGTCGAGTTTGATATTGGTCATTAACTCCTGGCCGATGCCCCCTGAGCCCACCAGACCGAGAATGGTGGAGGAGCGGAAGTTGATCTCAAGGCGCATAAAGCCATAGGAGAGAAAAAGCGGTTTCACCTGCGGCCACAGGGCGAAGCGGACGCGCTGGAAATGGCTTGCGCCACAGGCGGCCAGACCACGCACGGGACGGTCATTAGCGCTCTCAATCGCTTCGTAGAACAGCTTGGTCAGACTCCCAACGGTATGCAGCGTGAGCGCCAGGAAGCCGGGGATCACGCCAATGCCAAAGGCCATCACAAAGATAACTGCCCACGCCAGCTCCGGCATAGTCCGTAAAAATGCCACCAGCGCACGGACAGCAAAACGCACCAGCGGCGGCGACCAGGTGTTTCCCGCCGCCAGAAATGCGAGTGCCGTTGCTGCGACAAACGATATCAGCGTAGCCGCCAGCGCCAGTTGCAGGGTTTCCTGAATAAGCGGGAGCTGAAAAGGCAGGCGATAGCCCCAGTAAGCCAGCGACCCTCTGGTGTGACTGTCGGCAAAAAGTGTGGACAGATGCAACGTCGGCACGGTCTCCAGCATATAGTCGAAAAAATTTGGCAGCGAATGCCAGATGGTGTTGAGGTTAAATTCCGCGGCGTTTCCGGCGGCAAAATAGAGTACAAGCAGCACCAGCGACCAGGTGATTGTGTCGCGTTTCTGGCGCATTCTGATGTTCTGGTAATACTGCTCAAAGGAGGTATTCGATCTGTTCATGGCTAACCGGTTACAGGCGGATATAACAATCGAACAAAAGCCCCGGACGCTCAGCCAGGGGCTCTATTTTCAACGCAAGCTGGCGTGAATTAACGTGCATTCACCAGTTCACGTTTCATATCGATAATCTGTTTGAAATCTTCCACGCTCCCCGGGCCGATATGCTGGGTGCCGCCCATGGCCTTGACAAAGCAGGCATGATTGTCGGTATCGAGTTTTTTGATAGCGGTAATCACTTTAGCCTTGAAGTCAGCTGGCAGGCTGTTGCTGACCAGGATAGGGCCGTTCGGGATTAGCGGTGATTTCCAGATAATGCGGATCTGCTTCATCAGATCAGGGTGATCCATACGAATCAGACGGTTAAATGCGCCCACGCTGTAGCCAGCGTTATAGTCACCGACCATCGATGTCCAGGTTACTGCGCCCGCGAACTGGTTATTCAGCACGCCCAGAATGTCCTGCTCGTGGCCGCCGGAGAAGGTGACGCTGGAGAAAAAGTTATTGTATTTATTATCAACATTACCGCCGAACTGCTGTTTGAACGTCTGGTTCGGGATCAGGAAACCTGAGGTGGAATCCGGGTCAGCGAAGCCGAACGCTTTGCCTTTCAGGTCTTCCAGTTTCTGATACGGGCTGTCTGCTTTGACGATAACCACAGAATAATAGCCGCGCGACTGATCTTTATCGTCCACGGCGATCCCCACAATATCCACCGCTTTCGGGTTGTTGATATAGACAGAGGCATAAGATGAAGGCGACATACTTAGCACCACGTCAACTTTCCCGCCCAATAGCCCCTGAATAACGCCAGAGTAGTCAGAGGAGTTACGCAATTTGGTGTCAACGCTCAGCTCCTTGTCCAGAAACTCCTTTACGCACTGGTTATCACCAATTTGCTGGGTGGCGTTCTGCCCGCCGAGGATACCCAGATTTAATTCCTTCGGTTGTTCAGCCGCGCCCACCTGCCACGCCAGCAGAAGACCTGTCATCAATGCCGATAAACGTAATGCGCCTGAAATTTGCTTTTTCATTGTCATTGCCTGTGTTGTCTCAATTGAAGGAAGAATTAATGCAGCTGACTGATTTCATCACCATAAAGAGTGTGCAAAACATCCTGCGTCAGCAGAGAAGGGGAGGCGTCAAAAACAATGCGTCCCTGTGAAACGCCGATAACGCGCGTGCAGTATTCCTTCACCAGCTCCACGGAATGCAGATTTACCATCACGCTGATTCCCTGTTCACTCACTTCACGCAGCACGCGCATAATGCGCTGCGTATTTTTAGGGTCCAGCGAGGCGACGGGTTCATCCGCCAGTAGAATCGAAGGGTTCTGAATTAAAGCCCGACAAATCGCCACGCGTTGCATCTGACCGCCGGAGAGCGTTTCCGCGCGTTGCAGCGCGTGCGGCAGCATGTTGAGCCACTCCAGCAGCGCAATAGCTTTCGCACGGTCTTCGGCGGTGAAGACTTTGAACAAGGATTTAAAGGTTGAGGTCTGGCTGAGCCTGCCCAGGAGTACGTTAGTCAGCACGTCGAGACGCGGCACCAGGCAAAAGTCCTGAAAAATCATGCCGCACTGGCTGCGCCACTGACTCAACTCGCGGCCTTTAAGACGGGAAACGTCACGGGGTGTACCGGCATCTGGGAAACTCAGGATTTCACCGGATGTCGCGCTGTGTGTTCCGTTAAGCACATGCAGCAGGGTGGACTTCCCGGCCCCGGAGCGGCCAATCACGCCGACCATCTCACCGCTGTGCAGGTCAAAGCTGATGTCCTGCAACACCGTCTGATGGTTGTTATAGGCTTTGCTTAAATTTCTGACGCTCAACACCTTATGCAGCGGGGCACTGTGCAAGTGGTGTGACAATGGCGCCAGGGTTTCCGGGAGTTCTGCCAGTGCACTGTTCATGTCTCATCCAGATTTATCACGAGGATGCCCAACATTAAGGGTATGGCGTGTGATCGTTTTATGATGAAACAGAGAACAAATAATGAACGGGAGAAAAGATGTCCTGCGCGTAAGCGCATTGAAAAGGTATCAAAAAGGAGAATTCAGGCCTGTCGTTGGGCCGCTGTAACGTCTGGACATTGCCCCCCGGAACGGCGCAACTGTATCCGGCTATATGCGCAGCGACGCGAAACGCACTATTCAGAATGTATAGATTTGTGCTCTTTTCTTGACGCCACGTTGACAAACATTTGCCTGGTCAGTAATTTCGTTTGTAATTATTGACCAGGCAAATACTATGAAAGACGTTGCAGAAACACCTAACCCGAAACTCCACCTTGGCTTGCTGATTCATCTGGCAAACCAGTTTAAAGATCAGCTTATCAGCCACTATTTTGCTGACACTGATATCACCGCTGCGCAATTTAAAGTCCTGATCAGTATCTACAAAGGTTTCAACAGCCCCCTCGAAGTCAGCAAAAATTTGCTGATGGATGCCGGGGCCATGAGCCGGATGCTCGAGCGGATGGTGAAGCGGGATCTGATCCTGCGAAACCCGAATCCGGAAGACAAACGTCAGGTCATTCTGGCGCTGACCGCGAAGGGGCAGGCTCTCTGCGATCGTTTTCAGAATGAGGCGCTGGCCTCGATTCTGAGTTCGCTCACTGCCCGTCTGACCCCGGAAGAGTCACGCCTGCTGGTACAACTGCTGATCAAAATGCTGCCAGACGAGGCCACCAAACCCCATCGTTAAGCTGTCCTGTATAAGGTTACGATAAAGATGCAAAATTCATCTGCACAACCGGAACGCGCGCCCAGTAAACGTAAGCGCAACTTCGCCATACTGCTGGTTCTCCTGGTGCTCATTGCGGCAGGGTGTCTGGCATGGTACTTCCTCTATGCCCGTTATTACGAAACCACTGACGATGCCTATGTCAATGCCAACCTCGTAACCCTGACCCCGCAAATTGCCGGAACGGTTACCCAGGTCGCCGTTGATGAAGGGGATTACGTCACCAAAGGCCAGCCGCTGGTATTACTCGACCCAAGCGACACGCAAATAGCGCTGCAACAGGCGGAAGCCAACCTGGCAAGTACTGTGCGTCAGGTTCGTGGTCTGTATAGCACCGCCGATAACTACCGCGCTCAGGTGGCGGCGAAAAAAGTGGCCCTGCAAACCGCGCAGAACGACTTCGCGCGGCGACAGAAGATTTTTGCCACCGGGGCGATTGCGGCAGAAGATATGTCTCACTATCGCGATGCCGTGGCCACCGCCCAGAGTGATTTAGCGGCGGCGCAACAGGCATTGAGTACCAACCTGGCGATGGTTGATGACACGGTCATCGACAGCCATCCGGAAATCAAAAGCGCGGTGGCGACGCTGCGTCAGCGCTATCTGGATAATGCCCGCAGTACCATTGTGGCGCCGGTAAGCGGCTTTGTGGCGAAACGCGCGGTACAACTGGGGATGCGTGTCGATTCCGGCACGACGTTGATGTCAATCGTGCCGCTGGATCAGGTGTGGGTGGATGCCAACTTCAAAGAGAGCCAGATGGACACTATGCGTCTGGGGCAGAAGGTGGTGCTGACCGCAGACCTGTACGGCGATAAAGTGGAATACCAGGGCACGATTGAGAGCTTAGGTATTGGTACGGGCAGCGCGTTCTCGTTGCTGCCTGCGCAGAACGCCAGCGGCAACTGGATCAAAATCGTTCAGCGTCTGCCGGTACGTATTACCCTCGACCCGCATGATATGGAGAAACATCCACTGCGTGTGGGGCTTTCGATGTTTGCCAAAGTGGATATCCGCGACACCGAAGGCCATCTGCAGCCGCAAAAAACGGTCGACGCGCCGCGCTTTACCACCGATGTATACCAGAACGCGCTGGATAAGGCCGATCAGATGGTGGCAAAAATCCTTCATGACAACAGTCAGGCCGTAGCGGCAAACAGCCGCTAAGTGAGGCGTTATGCAAGATAAGGCGGCGTTTACGCCCCCCAGCCTGCTGCTCGCCACTATTGCGCTGTCGCTGGCGACCTTCATGCAGGTGCTCGATACCACCATCGCTAACGTGGCGTTGCCGACCATCGCCGGCAACCTCGGCGTGAGCTCGGACCAGGGCACCTGGGTTATCACCTCGTTTGCGGTCTGCAATGCCATCGCGCTGCCGCTGACCGGATGGTTTACCCGGCGCTTTGGGCAACTAAAGCTGTTTGTCGGATCGGTTACATTGTTTACCCTGACCTCGTTCCTCTGTGGCTTTGCCCACAGCATGACCGAGCTGATTATCTTCCGCGCCTTACAGGGGTTTTTCGCAGGACCCATGTTTCCGATGTGCCAGACGCTGCTGTTGGTTATCTTCCCGACCACCAAACGCAGCATGGCGCTGGCGCTGTTATCGATGGTGACGGTGGTGGCGCCCATCGTCGGGCCGATTACCGGGGGGTGGATCACCGATAACTACTCCTGGCCGTGGATTTTCTATATCAACGTGCCGATCGGTATCTTTGCGGCCATCGTCGTATGGACGCAACTGCGTGAGCGTGAAGAGACCACCACGCACGCGCCCATTGATTACATCGGTATTATGCTGCTGGTGCTGGGCGTCGGCCTGCTGCAGGTTGTGCTGGATAAAGGCAACGATCTCGACTGGTTCTCGTCGACAGAGATCATTGTGATGTCGGTGATATCCGCTATCGCGCTGGTCTCCTTTGTGATTTGGGAACTGGGGGAGCGCCACCCGATTGTGAACCTGCGGTTGTTTGCCGATCGCAATTTCGCCATCGGCACCACCACGCTGATGCTCGGCTATGCGGCGTTCTTTGTCATCAACATCATTTTGCCGCAGTGGCTGCAAACCCAGATGGGTTACACCGCGATTTGGGCGGGGCTGGCGGCGGCGCCGATGGGCTTCCTGCCGCTGCTGCTCACCCCTATCGTTGGACGGTATGCCAACCGGGTCGATCTGCGTATTCTGGCATCGCTGTCGTTCCTGACCATGGGGGTGTCGTGCCTGCTTCGTGCGCAGTTCAACACCAGCGTTGATTTTCGTACTATCGCCGAAGTGCAGATGTTTATGGGGATTGGGGTGGCGCTGTTCTTTATGCCCATCACCACTATCGTGCTGTCAAACCTGCACGGCAATGAAGTAGCCGAAGGCTCCGGTCTGGCGACCTTCTTTCGCGTGCTGGGGGGCTCTTTTGCCTCGTCACTGACCACCTGGCTGTGGTCGCGGCGTGAGGTGTTTCACCATGCGAATCTGACAGAGAGCGTGTCGGTGTATCACCCGCCCGCCATGAATTATCTCAACAAGATGGGCGGTGTCACACAGCAGCATCTGGCCGCCGTGGATAAAACCATCGAACAGCAGGCCTATATGATGTCGACCATCGACTATTTCTGGCTGTTGGGTTGGGGCTTTATGGCGCTGGTGGTGATTATCTGGTTTGCGAAACCGCCATTTATTCGCGCCGGGGCGCCGGGAGCATCGCCTGCGGCGGGCCATTAATGAGAGTGGGGAAGGACGTTATGTTAGTGAGAAGGAGCGGTTCCGTTCACTACACAGCATTTTGAACGCGCAACCGCAGGGAGTGTAAAGGGGGCCGCGGTGGCCCCCTTTACCCGTTCAGGAAGGTGATCGTCACAGAGTTCGCCGGAGTTTTCGTGATCGGAGCCTGGGCCACTTAACTGACATGTACTGAATCATTCTCTGCATATCCCAGGCGCCAGAGCATTCATTAAACGAGAACTAAAACCACCGCCGGGCAAACTTCACGCGCTGGCTTACCACTTTTACAGGATTTTCTATGGCACCACTGTTGTCCGGTAACGATGGCCGTTTATTGCAGCATCGATCATTTGTCTCTTTCTGGCTGGCGCGCACCAGTTCAGGCTTCGGCTTTCAGATGCTTTCTATCATCGTTGGCTGGCAAATCTATTCGCAAACCCACAGTGCATTCTGGCTAGGCATGATAGGCCTGGTGCAGTTTTTTCCTTCCGTTATTCTCGCACTGCCCGCCGGGCATATCGCCGACCAGTTTGATCGCCGTCGGGTAGTGATGTTTGGTCAGGTGCTGGAGTGGTCAGCCATTGCGCTACTGGCCTGGCTGACCTGGAAGGGGGATGCCAGCGTGTGGGTGATCCTGTCGCTGATTTTTATTATCTCTTCGGCGAAAACGCTTGAATCACCGGCGATGATTTCGATGTTGCCCGCGCTGGTACCCACCTCGATTCTGCCACGCGCCACGGCCGCCAACGCGGTATCCGGCCAGGCGGCGCAGATAGTCGGGCCCGCGCTGGGCGGCTTTCTGTATGCGGCGGGGGCGGAGGTCGTTTATGCGGTGACCGCGGGGCTGTATCTGCTCTCGCTGATGCTGGTGCTGACGTTGCGCTATGAGCAGGCGCTGCCGCCACGCACCCCACCGACGCTCTCCTCACTGTTTGCCGGCGTCGATTTTATCCGTAAGCGTCCGGATGTCTTAGGGGTTATCTCCCTCGATCTCTTCGCCGTCCTGCTGGGTGGGGCGACGGCGCTGTTGCCAATTTTTGCTCACGATGTGCTGCACACCGGTCCCATAGGTCTGGGCGTGTTGCGCAGTGCCCCTGCCGTGGGAGCGTTGCTAATGGGTTTCTGGTTAAGCCATCGTACGCTTAAGCGCAATGTCGGGATGATAATGTTTATGAGCGTGGCGGGATTCGGTGTCGCCACGCTGGTCTTCGCCCTCTCCAGCTGGATGTGGCTTTCTCTGCTGGCGCTTTTTGCGCTGGGCGGTTGTGATATGGTCAGCATGGTCATTCGCGGCTCGCTGGTACAACTCGACACGCCGGATGAGATGCGCGGTCGCGTAAACGCGGTGAACTCGATTTTTATCAACACTTCAAATCAACTGGGTGAGTTTGAATCCGGGATGCTCGCCGCCTGGCTTGGCGCCGTGCCTGCTGCGGCCATTGGCGGTATCGGTACGCTGGTGGTGGTAGCGCTGTGGATGAAGTGGTTCCCCAATCTGCGCAAGCGCCAGCGGCTGGAAAGCGGGACGTAAGACAAAGCGAGGGCAACTTAGTGGCAGATTGCCCGCGCATGATGCGACGCCAGTTGCTATCTTTTCCTGACGGGAGAACCGATTACGCGGATTTGCAGACAGGAGAAGCTCATGCCAGATGAAACGTTACCCACCCTGCGTTTTGCCATCAATGCCGGTAATGCTGTGTTGGCTTCATTGACGCCTGACGGTCAGCCAGCAGGCATCACCGTCGAACTGGCAAAGAATATCGCCCGCCATCTGCATTGTCGTCCCCGGTTCATCACTTACCCTGCCGCCGGTAAAGTGGTTGAAGATGCAGGCAGGGACATCTGGGATATTGCGTTTCTGGCAATAGATCCAAAACGGGAGGATCTGCTGCGCTTTACGTCTCCCTACATCACCATTAAAGGCACCTTGATGGTGCGCGAACAGAGCGACTGGCAAAGCGTAAGCGAAATGGATAGGCCTGGCGTCGTCATTAATGTGGGTAAGAATGCGGCCTATGACCTCTGGCTTTCCCGTGAGTTACATCATGCAACGCTGAACCGTCTTTCCTCCTCTCAGGCGGCGATTGATGCTTTTTTAGCGGGGGAAGGTGAGATGGTCGCCGGGATTCGTCAGCCGCTGGAGGCTGCGGCCCACGCCACTCCGGGCTTTCGGGTGTTGCCTGATGATTTCACCGAGATTCAACAGGCTGTCTGCGTGGCAAAAGCCGATGATCGGTACTTTGACGCCATTACAGAATTGCTGGCCCGGTTGCGTGAAGACAACACCCTGTCAGACATCATTACCAGGCATCTGCGTCAGTAGTCTTAAGCCTGTAAAAAAACATCACATCTCTGGCAGTGATTGCGAAACCTCGCGAAGGGCACCTGGCGGGTGGCCGACAATGCGCTTAAAGGCCCGGCTGAATGCCGCGAGCGAGCCATAACCAAGTCGCAGCGCCACGGTTTCGATGGGCTGATTTTCATGGCGGATGTACTGGATCGCCAGCCGCATACGCAGCTCGCTGAGATATTTTGCCGGGGTGCTGCCGGTGGCAGAGAGAAAGCGCTCGGCAAACACGGAACGTGACGTTCCTGCCTCTTTTGCCAGATCCGCCACGCTCCAGTTAATGCCGGGTTGCTGATGCATGGCGTAAATCGCCCGGCTCAGCCGTGGGTCGCGCAGCACCTGCACCCAGCCGGTGGCTTTGCCGCAACCGGCTTCCACCCAACCGCGCACAATCAGCGCCGCCACCACATCCGCCAGACGTGCCAGGATACCCGCAAAGCCAACCTGGCGGGTCATCGATTCGCGCTCCATGGCGGCAAGCAGGGGGTGAATCTCCGGCCAGGTAGACATTAACTTACTGACCATCATCACTTCCGGCATCGCTTTAATCAGCGGCTGCATCCCGCCCAGCTCGAAATCCATACATCCGCTGAATATCACCACGTTCTCGCTCCCCTTACAGGGTTCGCAGGTAATCTGGCAGACCGAACTGCAAATGGCTTCGCCCTGAAAGGCGGCGAGCGGCGTCGCCGTCGCGTTGTCATCAGAGAGCAGGGCATGGGCGTTGCCGTTGGGGATAAACAGCGCATCGCCGCTATTGAGGGTAAAACGGGCGCCGCTCTCCATCCGCAGTACCGCCGGGCCGCGGCTAACGAAATGAAACTGCGCTTTACCGGGCGCGGCATCAAAGGCAAAACCGAACGGTGCGCTGGCCTCGAAGCGGCGGTATTTCACGCCAGACAGACGCATGCCCCGCAGTAACTCGCTGATGAGATCGGGTGTCTGAGTCGTCATCGCTACAACTCCGGACGAATTATCAATAATTGGAGATTATATGTCATAGATCGTCCGCAGGGAACTTCCTATGCTTTGCGACATTGGTCACATTTTTATGGCAGGAGAAAAACAGATGAACACAGATGTCGCGGCTGAGGTTACTGCGCCCGTAAAACCCGCCTGGCGAGCCGTCTATTCACTGGGGCTTGGGGTGTTTGGTTTGATTACCGCAGAGTTTTTACCTGCCAGTTTACTGACCCCCATGGCAGCGAGTCTGGGGGTCAGCGAAGGGATGGCCGGACAGGCGGTGACCGCCACGGCACTGGTGGCACTGTTGAGCGGATTGCTGATTGCCGCCGCTACCAAAAATATCGACCGTCGCTGGGTGCTGATCGCCTTCTCGTTGTTACAAATCGTCTCCAGTCTGCTGGTGGCTTTTGCTCCTTCGCTGCATGTCTTATTGCTGGGGCGTCTGCTGCTTGGGGTGGCGATTGGCGATTTCTGGGCCATGTCGACGGCCACCGCGTTAAGGCTGGTGCCAACAGCGCAGGTGCCGAAGGCGCTGGCGATTATCTTTTCCAGCGTGTCGGTTGCAACGGTGGTCGCCGCACCGCTCGGGAGCTACCTGGGCAGCCTTATTGGCTGGCGTAATGTCTTTATTCTGTGTACCGCACCGAGCGCGCTGGCGCTGCTGTGGCAATTATGGGTACTGCCATCCATGAAGCCGGAAAACAGTGGCAGCCTGAGCGCACTGTTTCGCGTACTTCGTCGACCAGGCATGGTGGGCGGGATGCTGGCGACAATCCTGATTTTCAGCGGCCATTTCGCCTTCTTCACCTATCTGCGCCCTTTTCTGGAGACTGTCGGGCAGGTGAGCGTGGAGAGCATTTCGTTGATCCTGCTCGGATTTGGGCTGGCGAACTTTGTCGGCACGTCCATCGCCGGGTATCTGCTGTCGCGTAATCTGCATTTAACCCTGGCGCTGGTGCCGTTTGTGATGGGGTTGATGGCGGTTGCGATGGTGCTGTTTGGTCATCTGGCAGGTCTGGATGGACTGCTGGTCACCCTGTGGGGCTTTGCGTTTGGCATGGTGCCGGTCGGCTGGACCACCTGGCTTGCGACAACCGTACCGGATGAAGCGGAAAGCGCGGGCGGGCTGATGGTGGCATCCGTGCAGCTTGCCATTAGCGCGGGTGCGGCAGGCGGTGGGGCCGTGTTCGATGTCAGCGGGGCGGGTGGCGTCTTCATCGGCAGCGGGTTACTGCTGTTGACGGCGATGATCATTGTGTTTATCGGCGTACGGACAAAACCGGCTGCCGCATAAAAATGGCGCAAAGCGCTTCGTGCCGGATGAGCAGCCCGAAGCGCTGAGCGAGGCATTGGCAGCCTGGTTCTGTTAAGCGTCAATGGACGCTATTCAGGACGCTGCTTCCTCAGGCACGTTGGTGCCCGTGCCTTCGGGCAGGAAGGGGGCGATTTCGGCCAGTTCGTCCTCGCTCAGTCTGAAGCGGGCAGCATCAAGGAGTCCGTCGACCTGGGCCGGGCGGCGCGCGCCGACAATCGCACCCGATATCGCCGGGTGTCTCAGTACCCAGGCAATCGCCACCGCTGCCGCTGCCAGCCCATGGCGTTCACCGATCCGACGGAAGGTCTCAACCAGTGCAAGGTTTCGGGTCAGTCGCGGCTCCCTGAAATCCGGACTGCGGGTTTTACGCCAGTCGTCATCGGGAAGGCGGGCGATGCGTTCACGCGTCATCGCGCCGCTCAGCAGACCCGATTGCAGGGTTGAATAGGCGATCACGCCGATACCCGCTTGCTCACAAAATGGCAGGATGTCGGACTCGACCTCGCGCATGAGCGCCGAGTAAGGCGGCTGGAGCGAGGCAATTTTCGTAACGGCAAGGGCGCGCCTGAGTTGTGCGACGCTAAAATTAGAGACGCCGATGGCGCGGATCTTGCCTTGCTGACGCGCCTTTTCCAGCACGGAGATCGCAGCTTCAATGCCGTCGTCCGGGCCGTCTGCCGGGAAAGCCGGCCAGTGGATCTGATACAGATCGATGGTGTCTGTCTGCAGGCGGCGCAGGCTTTCGTCAATCTCACGGGCCAATGAATCCGGTGCCAGGGAGTGCGAAATCTGCCGGGTTGTCGGGTCCCAGACCAGACTGCCTTTTGTGAATACCAGCGGACGGCGCGAAGCCGGTACACGGCGCAGGACTCTTCCGACAAGTTCCTCGGCGTGCCCAAGTCCATAAACGGCAGCGGTGTCGATCCAGTTCACGCCGCGTTCCACGGCATATTCCAGCGCGGCCAGACTTTCATTGTCATCCTGCGTTCCCCAGCCAAATTCCCAGCCCGCTCCCGCGATGGCCCAGGTTCCCAGACCGATGGGAGAAATAGTGAAATCGGCATTACCCAGTTTTTTCTGCTGCATAGTTTAACTCCTTGTTCAATCAGACGGCGCCAGTGTGGCACGCTGGATAGAAGGCGATAAGCCATGTTATGTTTGATGAACTACTGAATAATTCTCATCAATATGACTATCGATCTGCATGAACTAGACGCTTTTGAAGCCGTGGCGCGGCATCGGAGTTTCCGCAAAGCTGCCGCCGAGCGCGGTGTTTCCGCCTCAGCCCTGAGCCATGCCATGCGTGGGCTGGAAGAGCGGCTGGGGGTTCGTTTGCTCCACCGCACCACCCGCAGTGTTACGCCAACCGAGGCGGGGCAGCGCCTGCTGGCCCGCCTCGCCCCCGCTTTACGCGAGGTAGCGGATGCGCTTGTCGATCTGACGGCATTACAGGCGGTGCCCGCCGGTACGCTGCGTCTGAACGTGCCGCGCCCGGCTGCCTGGCTGGTGCTGGCCCCTGTACTGGCGGGTTTTGTGGCGAAGTATCCGTCGGTGAAAGTCGATGTTGTGACTGACGACGGCCTGGTTGATATCGTGGACAGTGGCTTTGACGCGGGTATCCGTTTTGGCGAGAGCCTGGCCGGAGACATGATTGCTGTCCCTGTCGGTCCCCTCCAGCGTTTCGTATGTGTTGCTGCGCCGTCATACCTGAAACTGAGAGGCGTACCCAAATCGCCGGATGAACTGCTGGATCACGCCTGTATTGGCCGGCGTTTTCCAGGTGGTCGCCACTATCACTGGGAATTTCTGGTCGCAGGAAAACCGCTCGCCGTCGCTGTCTCCGGCCCTTTGGTGTTTGACGACGATATGCTAATGATTCAGGCTGCACGCGATGGCGCTGGCATTGCTTACCTCTACGAGGCGATGGTGAGCGAAGAGTTAGCCGCAGGTCGGTTGGTCTCTCTCCTGGATGGCTTTAGCGCGCCGCCGGGCCGTTTTTTCCTCTACTATTCCGGACGACGGAATCTGCCGACCGCGTTGCGGGCATTTGTCGATTTTATTCGCCAATAAACGCCATCGCTTTAAACACCGGAATACCAGAAAAATACCCACTGAGGGAGAGAGCTATGTCAGCTGAGAATCTATCCCGTATGGGGGTAGCAAGAGTGGTGCTTCTTGTTGATGAAACGGGTCGTCAGATTATCGAAAAATCTCCCGTTGGTGAGGTGGAGTATCATTTTTATCATCAGGCTGCCGGCGAACTCAGCCGGGCAGGGGTGACTGTACCAAAACTGTTATCAGCCGATCCTGACCTTCGTAGTCTGAGACTGGAATATATCCCCTTTGAGGTTAGTCAGGACGAAGTGTCCGGCGATAAAATTCTCGCAACGCTGTGCTGCCTGCACCGTTATATCGCCAGCCCGCAGTGGGTTTACCATAACCATGGCTGGTCAGAGTATGCGCTTGAGCAATCTCTGCGGTTGCTAGCATTACCCGGGAAAAGCGCGCAACAGCTTCGGCGTTTTCAACAATATAGTGATGTTTTGTTTGGTTATCAGAGTCTTGTTTCTGGTGATAGCAATGCCGGTAACTGGGGAAAAAGAGCGAATGGTGATGTTGTGCTTTTCGACTGGGAAAGGTTTGGAAGAGGAAGCCCGGCCATCGATCTAGCTCCCCTCATTAAAGGAATGGGAACGAAATCCGCGTTTTTTGACCTTGCAGCACGCTATTGCCAGTTATCGGGCCAGTGTAATTCCAATGCACTGGCGCGAGAAATTGCCATTGCAAAAGCATGGATCGTCACCGAAGTGATTACGCTGCTTTATGAGCGGGAAAAAACAACCTTGCCTTTGTATCTTAACTGGTACAAGGAACATCTTCCCGACTGGTTAGATAATGTCGGCAATATGCTTTGAATAAATACAGGCATTAAAAAGCCGTCTGCTGATGGCTCAGGTTCACTATTTTAGCTGTATTCAATAATAGTGAACCCTTCATCTGCAGTCGGTGCAGTGAAATGATACTAAACAGATTTTTATCATCAGATGAAGCTAGCTGGGGGAGGATGTTAAGTCTCCTGTTTTGAGAAAGGATCACTGAGGTCGCTTTGGGCCGGACCTTTCCGGGAATCATTTTTATATAATGAGCAGGTCTGAATCCGCGATAGTAAGAGAATATCCTCATACGCAAGGCAACGAAGATGAAATCCGAAAGTGCGTTAGTTTTAGAAGAGCTCAGGTCCAAATTGCGCCCTGCATCGGTGGCTCAGGTAGGTGGTTTTCGCCCCAGTGCAGATCCTCTTACCTCCTGGTTTTTAAAAGGAGTATCGCTTGCAGGCGAAGGACTGCCTGTCTGGAGAGGGAAACCGATGTTTCCGCTTCTTCAGATTCGTATCGATGAGCTCCCTGTTATTCCTGAACAACTCGAGAATGTCGCTCTTCTGGTGCTCTTTCATAATATGGAAAGCCATCCTTTTGACCAACCCCATGGTGAAGGCTGGCTAATTCGTGAATATGCCACGCTTGAGGGGCTTGAGTTATTACCTGAACTGGTCACGCCGTATCGCGCGTTTCCTGTGCGATGGTTAAGTGTGAATGATGATACGCCGGGCTGGGAGGATGCCTGGGATATTCTTGATCTTTCTGCCGTAAACGATGATGAATCAGCCAGTGACAGTTTCTTTGAGGACTTTAGCCGCTATGGGGGAACCAAAGTTGGCGGATACCCTGCGGAAATACAACATGGTGTCGGGCTTGAGGATTTCGTCTTTCAGGTGGGATCTGAGGAAAAAGTTAACTGGATGTGGGCGGATAACGGCATTGGCTATTTTCACAAATCACCAGACGGCGTCTGGCGGTTTTCATGCCAGTTCTACTGATAAATTGACCTGTTATCCGCTGTTAAGGGGCGTCGGCGTCATTGGTTTTTAATCGCTTATGCAAACATGTGCGCATTTCTGCTTTTTCTTATCGCTGCCGTCATGCCTCCCGCGGCCGATCGCGCCGCGCCATAAGCGAAGATTACACGTAATATGCCGTTTCAAAATAGGGAGGAGGAAAGCAAAACGAGTCCCGGTGGCTTGCACCGGAACGCATCACCCGCTCCCGTTGGATCAATGCTGTTTACGGTGTAGCCATTAAAATGATCATGTCGTTCCCTCTGGTTATGACTGATGCGCAGGAATGCGGGCAATCACCTTAATTTCAAAATCGAATCCTGCAAGCCAGTTGACGCCAACAGCAGTCCAGTTTGGATAAGGGGGATGCGGAAAAACAGACTGCTTAACCTGCATAATGGCGGGAAATTGATTCTCGGGATCGGTATGAAATGTCGTGACATCAATCAAATCATCAAAGGTACATCCAGCAGCATCAAGAACCGCTTTCAGGTTATCGAAGGCAAGTCGGACCTGAGCGGCAAAATCGGGTTCCGGCGTGCCATCTGGCCGGCTTCCGACCTGACCAGAAACAAACAGCAAGTCGCCAGAACGGATCGCGGCGGAATAACCGTGTTCATTATAGAGAGCATGGCGATGAGCAGGAAAAACAGGCTCGCGTTGAATCATAGGGTTTCCTCTTTTCAAACAGATAGCGCAGATGAAGCAATACAGGACGGAATGATTTAACATACGCGATGTATGTGTAATAATTATCACATACATCACGTATGTCAAGTGAGATACGCGATGTATGTCAAAAAGGAGAGGGTATGGCTGTTAACCGCCGAATCGAGGCGATGGAAGAAAATCGCGCAAAAATGATTTCAGCCGCGCGTAAGGCCTTTGCAGAAAAAGGCTTTGCTAATGCATCAATGGATGAATTAACCGCAAGTGTGGGTCTGACACGCGGAGCGCTTTATCACACCTTTGGTGATAAAAAGGGGTTACTCGCCGCGGTCGTCACCCAGATAGATAGCGAAATGGCTCAGCGCGCAAAAGCCGCTGCCGCAACAGCCAGCGATGACTGGGAGAGATTGCTGGCCGAAGGTATTGCCTACATTCAGATGGCGCTGGACCCGGAAGTGAGGCGCATTGTCCTGCTTGACGGCCCGGCTTTCCTGGGCAATCCCGCTCAATGGCCCAGCCAGAATAGCTGCCTTGAATCCACCCGACAAACCCTGACAAGCATGATTGAACGCAAGGTCGTCAAAGAGATGGATGCAATGGCCGCTGCACATCTGTTGAACGGAGCGGCGCTCAATGCTGCACTGTTGATAGCCGCGAGCGACGCTCCGCAAAAAAGACTGCCAGACGTTATTAAGGTATTTACGCTGCTTGCCAGCGGGTTACGTAATCATTCAGGCGAATCGCACTAAGATCGCTGCGGGATGCGGCTGGCCGGATCTGAGGGCAGACCAGAGGCGCGCCGGATAAGCCGGATACTTAGCCCTGCGCCAGTGGCGAGGCATGCTGACATCGTCAGAAGCGCGACAATAAAGGCATGCGTGATATTTGCGCCGCTTTTATCGGTGCCCAGCATGCTATAAAAAATACCCCCGATTATGGCGACGCTCAGCGCAGTGCTGATTTGTAATCCCGAGCTGGTTACGCCGGCAATCATGCCTGAAAATTCCGGGGCAACGCGGCCCGTTACCATCCGGACCAGCGTTGGCATCGCCAGCCCCTGGCCAAGACCGGTAGTAAAAAGCAGTACTGCGAGTGGCAGCATGGCTGGGGAGCTGCCTGTCAGCGTACTGGTAATCAGCCATGCCAGGCCTGCTAACCCCAGGGTCTCGCATCCCATCCCGATTGCGCTCAGGTAATTTCCGATAAAGCGCCGCAGCCAGGGCGTCAGTAACGGTCCAATCAGAAAGCCGATGCCAAAGGGCAGAAAAAGCAGGCCCGCGGTCAGCGCGTTTAAATGCAACGCCCCTTGAAGATAAACAGAAAACAGAAGAAAGAAGGCGCCAATGGAATAGAACAGCAAAACGATCGCCAGTCCCTGTCCCACCCCGGGCGCGCGGAGTACGGCCGGATCAAGCAGTGGAGAACCGCCATTCTGACTAAGGCGATGTTCATAACGCCATAACAACGAGGCCAGCAGCGGGACAGCAAGAAGTGACAGCCACGTCCACCAGGGCCATCCCGCCTCACGGCCTTCAGTCAACGGCACAATCAGCATGCTCAGCGTGACGGTTGCCAGTAGCATGCCGATGGGGTCCAGCCGCTGAGCAGATTGCGCCCGCGTCTCTTTCAGTAACGGCAGGCCAAAGAGGATAACCAGCAGCGCCACCGGCAGGTTAACGAGAAAAATCGTCCGCCAGCCCAGGTGAAACAGGTCCGCTGAAATCAGAATACCGCCCAAAACCTGCCCGATAACCGAGGCCAGGCCAAACACAGCACCATAGATACTCAGCGCTAATGGTTTCTCCGCTTCCGGGAAGATGGCCTGTACGGAGGCCAGCGCCTGTGGTGCCATAATGGCGGCCGTCGCGCCCTGTAACATGCGCCCTGTAATCAGGACCCACGGTGACCAGGCTAAACCACAGAGCAGTGATGCAGCAGCGAAACCGATAAGCCCAATAAAAAACATCTTCCCGCGACCGTAAATATCACCCAGGCGGCCGCCCGTTATTAATGTTACCGCGTACACGGCAGCATAGGATGAAATGACCAGCTGTTCTGCGGAGGAAGAGGCGCCAAGCTCACCCTGAATGGCAGGCAGCGCAACATTAACGATAAAAAAATCGAGCGGTGGCAAAAATGCGCCGACCAGCAGGATGACAAACATTGCCCAGCGACGCGGCTCGGCTTGCGTGAGGGTATGTGTCGACATAGAACGCTCCGTATATAACGGTTTCGTCCCCGCTAAGAGACGTGTTGGGAAATTGTGGGGCAGGGCGCTGGATGGGGGTGTCAGCGCATGCCGCCAGAGGCCAGAATGATCTCGCCGGTGACCCACCCCGCGTCATCTGAGGCGAGAAATGAGACAATCGGCGCGACATCCTGCACCTGGCCGATACGGCCAAGTGGCGTCTGACTTTCATTCCATGTCTGGAAATCCGAGTTCATCGCGCCCGCACTATGGCTCCCTTGTGTTTCGATAAGGCCGGGGTTGACCGCGTTGACGCGGATTCCCCGCGGGCCGAGTTCCCGGGAGAGAACGCCGGTGATGGCGTCAATCGCGCCTTTAGTGCCGCTATAGATGGCGCTTTCGGGGATAAAGACGCGAGTGACGAATGAGCTGATGTTAATGATGCTGCTGCCTTTCGTCAGATGCGGCGCAGCGGCGCCAGCCATTAACAGCGGGCCCAGAACATTGATGTCGAACTGTTTGCGATAGAGCGCTTCGGTGCTCTCTTCAATCCTGGCGAACTGATAAATACCGGCGTTGTTTACCACAATGTCCAGCCGCCCGAAATGGTCGATGGCCGAGCCGACCAGCGCCTCGACCTCCGCCTGGCTGGTGACATCCGCCGCTACCGCCAGAGCCTGCCCACCGGCGGCTTCAATATCCGCGACCACCATATCGGCACTGCTTTTGTTCGCGGCGTAATTGACGATGACCTTCGCACCGTCAGCCGCCAGCTGGCGGGCAATGCCAGCCCCGATACCGCTGGAGCCACCGGTCACGATGGCAACCTTGTCTTTTAATTTGTTCATCTCTTGAGCTTCCTGAAATCGCCGCACGGGCGGTTTAGCTGAGGAGACTATGTTGATAGTTACATAATTGTTTTGGAACTGACACTTTTGTATATTCGATGTTCATTTTTGAACGGTGAGGCTATGACATGGAATGGGGCGACGTCCGGATATTTCTGGCAGTCATGCGTAAGGGCTCTTTCGGAGAGGCGGCTCGCAGTCTTGGCGTAAGTCACCCTACAGTGGGGCGCCGGATAAAAGCGCTTGAAGATGAGGCGCAGCAGGCGCTCTTTCGTCGGACAACTAACGGGCTGGTGCTAACGGACGCCGGCGACAGGGTTATGACGCTGGCAGAAGCGATGGAAAACTCAGCGCTGGCGATGGAACGGCGCCTGGCAGGGAATCACGAACGTCTTGAAGGAATATTGCGGATATCGTCGGCAGAGTGGTTTGCTAACTATGTTCTGGCGCCTGTTCTGGTCGAACTGACGCAGCAACATCCGGCCATTGTGCCGGAGATCATCGCAAGCTACCGCTTACTCAATCTTTCGCGCCGTGATGCCGACATCGCGTTTCGCATCGTGCCTTTTACCGAGCCGGATATCGTTCAGCGCCGCCTGATGCGCATTCCCTATGCCCTGTATGGAACACCTGAAATCGCCGGGCTCGCGCAAAGCGACCCGGCCGCAGTAGGGTTAATTCTTATGAATACCGCACAATCCCATTTTTCCGACGTCGCCTGGCTGCTGGAAAGGTTCCCGCAGTCACGACGAGTCTTCACCAGTACCAGCCGGGCCGTACAGGCACAGATGTGCCAGCGAGGGATGGGGATTGCCGTGCTGCCGCGACCGATTGGTGATGCCACCACCGGATTGCAGCCTGTCAGTATGCCGGAGCCACCGCCGTCCAAAGATATCTGGGTGGGGTATCACTCTGACCTCCGGCATATGGATCGCCTGCGGGTCTTACTGGATCTCGCCGATGCGATGCTCGCCGATCCCGTGACGGCAGCCACGTAAGTCTACGGTTTACGGATGCCAGTCATACTGCTGAAAACGCCGTCGCGCAGGACGAATGCATGCAGCAGCGCAGCGGCAAGATGCAGCAGTACCGTTGCGAATAACGCCAGGGCAACCCAGGTATGAAGCGGCCGCAGTAGCGCATACCAGTCATTATTCACGTGCATAATGGGGGGCAGAACTATGCCATTCCCCAGAGTGACGGGATACCCGGCTGCCGAGAGCATCGCCCAGCCTGTCAGCGGCTGGGCCAGCATCATCAGATAGAGCGCCCAGTGCGAAAGATGGGCCATTGTGCGCTGCCATGCAGGAATGGAGGCGGGCAAAGAGGGGGTAGCCGTAGTAAATCGCAACCACAAACGAACGATGACCAGAAGTAATATCATCACCCCCAGAGGCTTGTGGATCGACACCAGCAAGCTGTGCAGGGAGGATACGGTCGAGACCATCGCCACACCGATAAACAACATAATGAGAATCGCTGCGGCCATCAGCCAGTGCAGGACGCGCAATGCCGGATGAAAATAAGCGACCTTTTTCATAAGTTTTCTCCTGCCTGTTGTGCCTGTTCATGGGTACGCAGATTGTAGGATTTGGCATAAGCCGAGGAGCGCGCGTTAAGTATCGGATCATCAGATGCTGCTATGCCGTCAGGCAAAATCAAAGGATCGTAGTTGATGTCATTACAGGGCCCCTGCTGTTGAGGGATAGCCTTATTTAAGACCAGCGTACCGGCATTAATCGTTTTCCGGTCGGCGGGCCATGCTTTCGTGGAATCGTTACCTTTGTCGCCCGCCTGAGCCAGCGTGAACACTAAATCCCATTCCAGCGTCCCCTGTTCCAGACGATGTACAAGATCCTGTTGCAGAAAATCGGTGTTCTGTTTATCAGCATCACTTATGGGGGCGAACCCGGTATGCGGCACCATACTCCAGCGCACCAGTTGTTCATTGCCTGCCTTATCAATCAGGCGGAAAGCATTCAGGCTGTTAAAACGATCGCTGGCCCAGCTTGAAGAGGGAATGTATTGCTTTGCCCAGGCAAAAAACGGTTTTATTTCCGGATGCTGCATAACAAAAGCACTCAATTTTTCCGGATTCGGTTTTCCGGTTGCAGCATCCGGCAGGGTCGCCGTTTGAAGTTCATAGAAGCCTTCAACGGAACTGACGGGGAAAAATGGCATGGCATTCATCCCGGTGCGCCACTGCTCACCATTACTCTGTTGGAAGGAGAGCGCCATACTTCGGACGGGCACGGCATAATCCGGTGCGCCAGGATTTCCACCTGCAATGGCAAAACGCCCTGTTACAGCAGTTTCACCTTTGCCAAATAGTATGGCCCGTGACAGCGTGCTGGCATTCCCGTTTGAGATAAATTTTCCCAGTACGCACATGCCTTTCGCATGATTACGGCGATAGCCTTTATGAACGCCACCTGACTGTTGCAATACAGTGACCAGCTTGTCGGACGTCAGACGTTCAGGCGTAAGCCAGCCGCCAGCCCACAGAAATAATCCAAAAAGGATCAACGGAATAATGCCAACCAGCGCCAGACGCACGAAAGTTTGTCTGTTTACCTGTGATTTAATATTCATCGGATTAACTCATTTTGTTCGCAATATTTTTAAAAAAGAGCAGTGCATTTAGCCTGGTTGTTTCGCTTCTCTTTTTTGTCGAACGGTTAACGACACGGCTGATATACAAAAATAGAAGGCGCCAAACGCAGCATAACCCGCAATATTGTCTATAGACGGTGGCTCTGGCGTCCGGGCCTGAAAGATAAAAAATGCGCCTGCCAAAGCAGACTGAGCGCCACTTAACATCATGCTCCATTGCGCACCATAATTTTTCCAGCGCTGAACCGCCGCACCGAGTTGCAGCAGGCCTGATAATATTGCCCAGCAACCGAAGATACGAATCACATCATTTATGCTGCTGATGCTCACTATTACTGCCAGCGTTGTGAGGGCACTGACGATAATATTGACGGTCTGCATCCGGCTACGACCAAATCCACCGCTTTTAACTGCATCAATATAATTAGCCATCGCATCCCAGGCGGGATAGAGAATTAACAAAAGCGATGCCCAAAAAGGCGAAGAATGGCCAATGGTAAAAACGGCAATAACCCATAAAACTGAGAAAAGCGTACGGGAAAAATAATACTGTTTGAGCCAGTTTTGCTGAATCTCGTGATGAATACTATCGGACATTTCAACCCTCTCAACCTGGCATGTTGAACAAATGGAGCATCAGAATGAGCTTCCTCTCGTCAGTAAACCTACTAGTAGGTAGGTAAAAGGTCAACATGTTTTGCTGCAACCAGGTTACGTCATAACAGGAGCATTGAGAGGCGAGAGGTAAGGGGAGGTTTTGCAACAAGTGTTACCCGGTTAAAAGACCGGGCAACTGTCAGGCTACTTTTACAACTTTGTTGATCAGTGGATAAGCAATCTGATCAAACACCTGCGGATTATTGAATGCTCGTGCTGCCAGCATGGCGCCGTGTATGCCTGCCATCAGCGCTCTGGCTTCGGCTTGCGCGGTTTCATTTAACTGGAAAATACCCAGGGCTTCACCCGCGCGGAGTAATGATGTCAGCCAGTCAGAGAGATCGCTGAAATGGCCGGTGACCTCAGCGGCAATCTCCACCGGTAATGTTGGCAGCTCAACGGCAAGCATCACGCAGATACAAAATGGTGAAGAGCCATCTTTGATACAAGCCGACCAGAAATCGGCATAACCTCTCACTTTGACGAGGGGATCGTTTATTTGCTGATCCATGGCCGCCATTCCGGCCTGAGCTTCGGCACGATACTCCTGTACAACCGCCTTCACTAAATCTTCTTTGCCCGGAAAATGGTGATGGATACTGGCTTTACGAATACCGACCCGCTCAGCAAGATCGGCATAGCTAAAACTTTTATACCCTCCGGCGGTGAGCAGTTGTCGCGTATTAGCCATAATTTCACGCGCTTTCGGTGAACGTTCGATCATTTCACTCTCCAGTAATCAATCCAGGTAAAAAATTCTTGAGATCAGTATCTTGTGCAGGATTCAGTCTGGACAACCTACTGGCAGGAAGAGAAATTGTCAAACCGCCAGACCCGGCATCGGCTGAGCCTGAATATCTCTTCGCGCATTTCCTTTGTGAAAAGTTGAAGCTTATCTGTACAACATTGACACTATACCATCCTACTACTAGGATGGTTTTAGTTCAAAACATCCCGGTGGAGAGACTTTATGACGGTTATCCGTTTCCCTGACAGGCGCAAGTTAACCGCAGCAGAAGGCCCGTTCCGTTCATTTTCCGGTTTAAGTGCAACGAATAAGGGGCAATCGCAGCGGAGTGAATTATTACAACGGAGCCAGCACATGCGCTGTAACGGTGATAACGAAGCCGTTCGCCATTTTGCGTTGATGATAGCCGATAAACTGTTAAGCGATCCGGAACTCAACCATGCTGCGCCCTTTATGGTGGACAAAATAATCAGGATGTTGGTGAATGAATCTCGTGATATTCAGTAGCAGCCTAATGCGAGGAGACAAATACTGACGCTTGTTGCGCCGGTGGAACAGCAAAGTTACGCTGCATGCGTTTTATCTCCTCAGCCGGTGGCAGACCAAACAGGCGCTTAAACTCGCGATTGAATTGCGACGGACTTTCATAGCCGACGGCATAGCTCGCGGCGGCGGCGGTAATAGACTGACGCACCATCAACATTCGCGCCTGGTGCAGGCGTACTGATTTCACATACTGCATTGGCGGCACGCGGGTTATCGCTTTGAAATGGCTATGAAATGTAGGCACACTCATTCCGGCTTCCATCGCCAGTTGCGTCAGCGTTAACGGTTCAGCGTAGGTGGCATGGATGCGCTGTAGCACTTTACCGATTTTGCCAAACTGCCCCTGCAAAGCCAGCGCCGCACGCATTGCGTTCCCCTGTGCACCCGTCAACACGCGGAAATAGAGCTCACGTACCCGGCCGGGGCCGAGGATGGCCGCCTCAAACGGATTGTTCAACACTTCAAGCAGGCGCAGTACAGCCGCTTTTACCGCATCGTCCATCGGGCTCGACATCATGCTTTGCGGCGCGGCGGGAGGATGCGGGTTGCCATGCTGTTCGATCTGCAACATGAGTTCAGCGGCAAGCTGAAAATCCAGATGCATATAAATCGCCAGTAACGGATGTTCTGGCGAAGCGTCGGTTTCCATCACAAAGGGCACGGGCACCGAAACGGCCAGGTAGTGTTGCTCATCATATAAATAGGTCTGCTGACCGAAAAAACCGCGTTTACTGCCCTGGCAGACAATCACAATCCCCGGATCGTAAAGCACAGGCGTTCTGGAAAGCGGGCGATCGGCGCGTAAAATTCGCACATCAGGCAACGCAGTCAGGTTGTAACCCTCCTGCGCCGCAAGGGTTTTCATTAAGGTGAGCATCAGAGACATTTTCGCTCCTCATAAAATCAGGCAAGAAAAAGAGAAGATATGGCCTGAAAATCCAGCAGTTCAGAGAATACCATGCAAACTCTACTGTTCATGGAGCGCTTTTTATGACATTTACAAAAACCATTTTAATCACTGGCGTCAGCAGCGGCTTCGGTCGGGCACTGGCGCAGGAAGCTCTCGCCGTAGGCCATCGGGTTATCGGGACTGTGCGCAACCGCGAAGCACAGCAGGCCTTCGAAGCCCTTGATACTTCGCGGGCGTTCGGTCGCCTTCTTGATGTCACGGACGTTGCGCGCATTGATGGGGTGGTT
This sequence comes from Phytobacter palmae, assembly GCF_039409775.1. Lineage (NCBI taxonomy): Bacteria > Pseudomonadati > Pseudomonadota > Gammaproteobacteria > Enterobacterales > Enterobacteriaceae > Phytobacter > Phytobacter palmae. The sequence continues at coordinate 48,138 of NZ_JBCIVJ010000009.1, forward strand.
GCAGAAACCGAAGCGACAGTTGGCCCGGTTGATATCCTTGTCAACAACGCGGGCTACGGCCATGAAGGGATAATGGAAGAATCCTCGCTTGAAGAGATGCGCCGGCAGTTTGATGTGAATGTGTTCGGCGCAGTGGCAATGATCAAAGCGGTCCTGCCCGGTATGCGCCAGCGACGCCGCGGCCATATCATTAATATCACTTCGATGGGCAGTTTCATTACCATGCCTGGTATCAGCTATTACTGCGGCAGCAAATTTGCACTGGAAGGTATATCAGAGACGTTAAGCAAAGAGCTTGCCCCGTTCAACATACACGTAACGGCCGTGGCGCCGGGGTCATTTCGGACCGACTGGGCTGGCCGCTCAATGGTCCGCAGTGCCCGCAGCATTGCGGACTATGATGCTTTATTCGATCCCATTCGTCAGGCTCGTCAGGAAAAAAGCGGTAAGCAACCCGGCGATCCTGTGAAAGCCGCACGTGCCATTCTGGCAATAACGCAGAGCGAAACCCCGCCCACGCATTTGTTGTTAGGCAGTGACGCATTAAGTTTAGTGCGAGAAAAACTCGCGGCATTGGGTAAGGAAATAGAACAATGGGAAAAAATAACGCGCTCAACCGATGGCTGATTAATTTCTGCTACAGAGCACATTAGCGGGACAAGGATGGCCGGTTATATAACCGGCCATTTCGCACGGGCAGGGGGTTTTATACTTGTTTTCTTCATAACCACAACGGTGAGAACGCAATTACCCTAAAGATTGTTCATGGTTAGCCGTTAATTAAGCCGGGAATGAAGCAAGTTCGTTATGAACGAAGAGACAAAAAAGTAAGGACTGCGACCCCTTTCAAATGGACGTGCTTAACCTGTGATATGTCCATTGCGCAACATCTTGAATAGTGTGCTGAATATGAAGAAAAACGCTAAAGAAAAATTAGCGGTTTGTTGTTCCTGCCACTCCTCAATATATTACTAATGGTCTGTGATTATTTCACTTCGCAGGTAATGACCTTAAAGCTGGGTATGAATACGCTGGGTCGTATTCCTGTTTATCAGACCTCCTGGCTTTTTATTGCCGCAGGAATTAACCTGATTTTACTGCTCCTGGTTATTTATGCTGCCTCTCTTTTTTTGCGTAAAAAGAGCGAGTTACCGCCGGCGTATAGCCTGTTGCGCACCAACAGTATCGCGGTCATGCTGATTGACCGGGCTATCACTTCATACTTATTTTCGCCTCTTGCGCTGAACTTTGCCATTATTATGCCTGTTGTCAGGTATCTAATTTATGCTTGCATCTGGATACCTTACTTTCATTGTTCTGTTCGGGTTAAAAAGACGTTCGTTGGGTCGCATCATATATCCTTAACATCTGGAGACATACAGGGCACATAAAATGAACGTTTCGTGCTTCAAATACCTCAGGCCAGCCATTGAATAGTTGTGGCCTGTATCGGTAGCGCTATATGCTCTTTATGAGGTTCGGGCTGGCTGGATAAAGGAGTCAGTTCGCTCTGGATGAAGTTTGTGGCACACGGTGGAAACTCTTTTTTACGCGTCAGGTCACTCGTTGATTGCTTCAAAAAAATAACGGTATTTGTTATATTATTGCTCATTGATTACTCACCTCTGCGGTGCCAAAAAGAAAAAGATTCACCGCAACCCAGGATACTGAAATGTTAGATTACCGCTTCCCGACAGCTTTGCAGATGGTTCTCAGCGTAGCGATGGCGGAGCAATCCGGTGAACGTTCGACGAGTGCGATTCTGGCCTATGGTCTGGAAGCGAATCCGAGCTTCATCCGCAAATTGATGGTGCCCCTCACACGTGACGGCATTATCGTCTCAACACTTGGCCGCAACGGCTCTATTCATCTTGGCCGACCGCCCGAAGAGATCACCCTGCGCGATATCTACCTGTCCGTCATCGAAGACAAAAAGCTTTGGGCGTCGCGACCCGATGTACCGGCGCGCTGCGTGGTCAGCGCCAATGCGTGCTGGTACTTTAAATCTATCGCTGATGAAGCAGAACAGGCGTCGTTAGAGGTATTAGCTCGTCATACCGTGGCAAGCGCGCTGGAAAAGGTCAAAAAAGCCGATACCAGCGGCTGTGACCCGGTGCCTGAAATTGATACCCGGTATAAAAAAGCGCTTTAATAATTCTCTTTTTGCGAAAAAAAACCGCCTCACTGTGAAGGCGGTTTTTTGTTATCTGCGATGTCCCTATGCAGGCAGAACCTCTCTTTCCACTTTGCCGCGCGTGACGAATTTACGCAGCGTCACGTAAAAGACCGGTGTCAGGAACAGACCAAACAGCGTCACGCCCAACATACCGGAGAACACTGTGATCCCGGTAACGCCGCGCACTTCTGCGCCCGCGCCGTGGCCGAGGATCAGCGGAATGGTCCCGGCAATAAAGGCGATGGAGGTCATCACAATCGGACGTAAACGCAGGCGGCACGCCTCCAGCGCCGCTTCCATGATCCCTTTACCCTGGATTTCCAGCTCGCGGGCAAATTCGACGATAAGAATCGCGTTTTTACACGCCAGCCCCATGAGAACCACCAGACCCACCTGCACGAACACGTTGTTATCGCCGCCGGTCAGCCAGACGCCAAACAGCGCGGAGAGCATCGTCATCGGCACGATAAGGATCACCGCCAGCGGCAGCGTCCAGCTTTCATACAGAGCGGCCAGCACCAGGAACGCCAGCAGCACCGCAACCGGGAAGACAATCAGCGCCGTATTGCCCTGAGTGGCCTGCTGGAAGCTCAGATCGGTCCATTCAATATTCATTCCGTTCGGCAGGATCTGCTTAGACATCGCACCCAGCTGCGTCATCGCCTGTGCGGATGAAAGCACGCGCGGGTCGGCATCGCCAATCAAATCCGCCGCCGGATAACCATTGTAACGAATCACCGGGTCCGGCCCGTAGGTAGTACTGATATTCACCATACTGCCGATTGGCACCATTTCGCCCTGATTATTACGGGTGCGCAAATTGGCAATATCCTCCACGCTTTCACGGTATGGTCCATCGGCCTGCGCCATCACGCGCCAGGTACGCCCGAACTGGTTAAAATCGTTCACATACGACGATCCCAGATAGGTTTGTAGCGTACCGAACAGATCGGTCAGCGACACCCCCTGCGCTTTGGCCTTATCACGGTCAACCTGCACATCGAGTTGCGGAACGTTCGCCTGGTAGGTTGAGATCGGGAAATGCATCCCCGGCGTCTGCATAATCGCGCCGGACATCGTATTTACCGCGTTTTGCAGCGCGCCATAGCCCAGACCAGCGCGATCCTGGATGTAGAGCGAATAGCCCGACCCCTGACCCAGCCCTAAAATTGGCGGCGGCAAAATGGAGAAGCCGAAGCCCTGCTGGATTTGGGCGATTTTCGCGTTGATCTCAGCGTTTATTTCCGCAGCGGTATGTTTACGCTGGTCAAACGGTTTCAGACCAAAGAAGACCGTCCCGGTATTCGGCGTGTTGGTGAACTGCAACGCATTCAGACCCGGAAAGGCGACCGCATAATCCACGCCTTCGGTATTCATCCCGATTTCGCTCATTTTGCGGATCACCGCATCGGTGCGCTCCAGCGAAGAGCCTTCCGGCATCTTCACGCCGCCAATTAAATAGAGCTTATCCTGAGTCGGAATAAACCCGCCGGGTACGGCTTTAAACATCACCCCGGCGGCACAGAGCAACAGCACATAGACCACAAACACTGCGCCACGGCGTCCGAGCGTTTTGCCCACCAGTCCCTGATAGCCGTCCGAGCTGCGGTGGAAAAAGCGGTTAAACGGACGGAAAAGCCAGCCGAACAGACGGTCGATAAGCCGGGTAGGGTAATCTTTCGGCGCGCCGTGCGGCTTTAACAGCAGGGCAGCCAGAGCGGGGGAGAGCGTCAGCGAGTTGATGGCGGAGATCACCGTTGAAATCGCAATCGTCACCGCAAACTGTTTGTAGAACTGACCGGTAACCCCGGAGAGAAACGCCATCGGCACGAACACGGCGCACAGCACCAGCGCGATGGCGATAATCGGCCCGGACACTTCGCGCATCGCCTGATGCGCCGCCGCAAGCGGAGCAAGCCCCTCTTCGATGTTTCGCTCGACGTTTTCCACCACCACGATGGCATCGTCCACCACGATACCGATAGCCAGCACCAGTCCGAACAAACTCAGGGTGTTAAGCGAGAAGCCAAGCAGATAGAGAATGCTGAACGTACCCACTACCGATACTGGCACCGCGATCAGCGGAATAATCGACGCGCGCCAGGTTTGCAGGAACAGGATCACCACCAGAACTACCAGTACCACAGCTTCGAGCAGCGTTTGCACCACTGCGCGAATGGAGTCGCGAACGAAAACCGTCGGATCGTAAGGCGCCGCCCATTTCATATCTTCCGGGAAACGCCTGGACAGTTCGTCCATTTTGGCGCGCACCGCGTTAGACAGATCAATGGCATTGGCTCCCGGCGACTGGAAAATACCAATCCCGACCGCGTCTTTATTGTTCAGCTGGGAACGCAGCGCATAGCTACCGGAGCCCATTTCGATACGCGCCACGTCGCGCAGACGTACCAGCGAGCCGTCTTGCGCCGTTTTCAGAATAATATTGCCAAACTCTTCTTCCGTATGCAGGCGACCCTGAGCGTTAATTGAGATCAGGAAATCGCTCTCTTTCGGCAGTGGTTCGGCGCCAAGCTGACCGGCGGAGACCTGTACGTTCTGCTCCTGCATCGCCGTGACCACATCCGAGGCGGTCAACCCGCGCGCCGCCACCTTATTGGGGTCCAGCCAGATACGCATCGCGTATTCGCCCGAGCCAAAAATCTGGATTTGGCCGACGCCAGGCAGACGCGCCAGCTCATCCTTCACTTTGAGCGTGGCGTAGTTACGCATATAGAGTGAATCGTATTTACCGCCGGGGGAGAACAGGTGCACTACCAGCGTCAGCGTCGGCGACTGTTTCTGGGTGGTAATACCCAGACGGCGCACATCTTCCGGCAGACGCGCTTCGGCCTGTGATACGCGGTTTTGCACCTGAACCTGCGCCTGATCCGGATCGGTTCCCGGACGGAAGGTGACGGTGGTCACCAGTACGCCGTCGGAGCCGGCAACAGATTTCATGTACATCATGTTTTCAACGCCGTTGATCGCTTCTTCCAGCGGCGTCGCCACGGTCTCGGCAATCACTTTCGGGTTGGCGCCGGGATACTCCGCGCGTACCTGCACGCTCGGCGGGACCACGTCAGGGTATTCGCTGACCGGCAACAGCGGGATGGCGATTAACCCTGTGATGAAAATCAGAATCGACAGTACTGCGGCAAAAATCGGCCTGTCGATGAAAAAACGGGAAAAGTCCATGTGTCAGATTCTCAGGTAAGGGATCAGTTGAGGGCGGTGCTGGTGGTCATGGCAACGGTTTTCGCGTTAACCGGCATCCCCGGCATAAACACCTTTTGTAAACCGTCAACAATGACTTTATCGCCAGGTTTCAGCCCCTGCTGCACGATGCGTAAACCCTCTGCCAGACGGCCTGGCGTAATATCGCGACGCTGAGCTTTACCTTCTTTATCAACGATATAAACATATTTGCGATCCTGATCGGTCAGCACTGCTTTGTCGTCGATAAGCGTGGCTTTAAATTCAGCGCTACCCGGCAGGCGAACACGGGCAAAGAGACCCGGCGTGAACTGACGCTGGGTGTTATCCAGCAGCGCGCGCATGCGGATCGTCCCGGTACTTGGCGTTAACTGATTATCAAGAAAATCCACTTTGCCCTGATGGGGATAGCCATCCTCACCGGTAAGGCCAATCTCAACCGGCAGCGCCAGATGATTATTGGACGCGCCTTGCCCGCTGCGGGCGAGATTTTGATAGTGGAGGTAGGTCGACTCATCGACATCAAAGTAGACGTAAACTGTCTTCTGCGAGACCAGCGTTGTGAGTACGCTGGCGCTGTCGCCCGCAGTGACCAGATTTCCGCTGGTGATCAATGCCCGACTGGCGCGGCCGTCGATTGGCGCGGTCACCTTGGTGAAATCGAGATTAAGTTGCGCGGCGTCAACCGCCGCCTGGGCTGCGCGAATGTCGGCCTGCGCCTGGGCTGCGGCCGAACGACGCTGCTCCCATTCTTCGCGGGAAACGAGGTTGGTACCGATTAATTTATCGGTACGGTTAGCCTCACTTTGCGCCAGGCTGGCCTGCGTTTTGGCTCTTGTTAGCGTCGCCTGCGCCTGTTCCAGCGCGGCGCGATAGGTTCTGTCATCGATGGTGAACAGCACGTCACCCTTTTTCACTTCCTGGCCATCGGTGTAATTCACCTTATCGATGTAGCCGGAGACGCGGGGACGTAGCTGAACGCTTTCCACCGCTTCAATCCGACCGTTAAAGCTATCCCACTGGCTAATGGATTTCACCACCACATCCGCAGCGCTGACGGCGGGCGCCTGTGGCGCCGCGTTTTGCGCGACACTGTCATCGCAGCCGACGATCAGTACGGAGAGCATCATCACGCCCAGCGCGCTCAGATGAAAGTTACCCCAATGTTTTTGCAGGCTCATTATTTTTATTCCGGTAATTGTAGCCGCCGGGCAAGACGCAGCGGGAGACGCCGCGCCACTTCCTTTGTCCGGGCAGGCTTAAGGCCATTTGTGTCGTTCATCGCCACAAAACTGTAACAGTTGCGAATACACTATCGCGGCGATTGTAGGGAGGTGCTTAATTAAGTGCAAGAATAATTGTTGCACTTTATGTGCTATTCCTGACACTTCAAAATGGCCTGTTTCCGCCAGGGATTTAAATGCAACAATAAAACTTGCAATTAATTCAAAAACGCGCCACCTTTAAATGCAACAGACAAAGATGCTTTTTTCAGTAAGCGGCATGGGGGGAAAGAGGATGGACAACGGGGCATTTATTCACGATTTACTCGACTGGATCGACAACAACATTGAAAGCCGTCTCGACATTAACACTGTTTCCAGACGCGCCGGCTATTCGAAGTGGCACCTGCAGCGGATCTTCAAAGAACATACGGGATATCGTCTTGCCGAGTATATTCGCGCGCAAAAGCTGCAAAAGTCGGTCGAGCGCCTGGCCCACAGCGACGAACCGATTTTGAACGTGGCGATGGCGCTGGGTTTTGACTCCCAGCAGTCCTTTAACCGCAGTTTTAAGCGTCATTATGGGCAGGCGCCCGGCGCATGGCGCCGCAGTATTGGCCGTCCTGAAATGCAGCAATTACGCCAGCAATCTACCTCGTGATGTATTATGGTTTTCACCGCGCCCCGTTCAGGGTGAGATTGTCGGCCTGCATTCAGACAACCTGCCGCTCTTATTTATCGCATATGGATAGCGGATACTTGCGTCAGGCAAGACGGAAAAGAGCGGCGAGTTTCCCGACGGCCTCTTCCATTTCTTTCTCTGTGTAAGCCGCAAATCCCATCAAAAAACCGGCGGCTGCTGGTTGGCTGGCATACAGCCCTGTCAGCCTGAGCATATCAATACCTGCGCGGCGAGCGGCAGTGGCGATGGCAGCTTCTGACAGGCCATCTTTGAGATGGCAGGGCATCTGCATTCCCCCCGATGGCGTTATGCCCACGACAAAATCAGCAAGGTACTGTTCTATCAGGCTGGCCAGTTTATCGCGGCGCGCGACATAAACACCGCGCATCATCCGGACATAGGAATTAAAATGGCCGCCCTCCAGAAATTTGGCCACAGTGAGCTGGGTGATGGAGGCGGTATGACCATCCATTAATGTCCTTGCCATTGTAAGCGGCTCTGCAAGTTCTTCGGGAACGATCATATACGCAATACGCAGGCCCGGGAAAAGAGACTTGGTAAAGGTCCCGATATAAATTGTCCGGTTAAAGGCGTCCAGACCCTGCACACAGGCCATCGGTTTGCCTTCATAGTGAAACTCGCTGTCATAATCATCCTCAATGATCCAGGCCTGGTGCTGGTTTGCCCAGTTGATGACAGCCAGCCGTCGGTCGAGAGAGAGTGTGACGCCGGTAGGATACTGATGGGAAGGGGTGAGATAGATAGCTTTCGCCGGCTCTGTCAGAGCATTAAGCGACTCAATACTCAGCCCTTTCTCATCAAGAGGAACCGCAAGGGTGTTCAGCCCGGCCGCCTTAAACGCTTTTTGCGCCCCCTGATAGGTAGGATCTTCAACCACGATGGCGTCCCCGCTGTCCATCAGGACATGCGAACAGAGGGCGAGCGCCTGCTGGGAACTGGTCAAAATAATGATACGTTCTGGCGTGGCATGCGCACCGCGCTCCAGATTGACATATTCAGCGATTGCCCGCCGTAAACGCTCAGTCCCCTGCGGAGGGCTTTGCTCCAGCGCATGGTGGCGATATTCCTTTAGCACCTGTCGCTCGAGCCGCTCCCAGGTGTGAACCGGGAACAGACGTGTCTCGGGGATCCCCGGTGCCAGCGGGCGGGGCAGTGAAAACTCGCGTATCCCCCCGCTTTTATAAATCACATTTCCCCGTTCGCTGAGCGTTGGTTCACGTACCTCTGCGGCTGACTGCCGTTGCCGGGAATGTGATTTCAGAAATCGGGTGCTGGCAGAGACGAAGCTACCCTTACCCGTGTGCCTCTCAATAAACCCCTCCGCGTGCAGACGCGTATAGGCGGCTTCAATGGTATCCCGGGAAACATTGAGTGACGCGGCTAACGCGCGTGAGGCGGGAAGGGGTTTGCCGTGAGATAATACCCCCTCCAGTATCAGTGAGCGTAGCGCTCTCTGGATCCTTTCATGAAGTGGCAGTGAGCCGTTTGCGGGATCAATCATCCATGCCTTTACCGTTTCAAGCTGTGCATGCTTAAACATCCTTTTCTCCATCCTGACGCACCTTATCACCCATTCTATAACAGTCTTGCCTGCTGGCAGAACAAAATTGGTCTGCGCTATTTTGCAAAATTGGTGGGGCTAAACCTGCCATTTAAACCTTATTATTGCTCCCGGAAAAACAGATAACGGATAGGGGGTTATTCACCTGGCTGCAATAAGCGCAACCGCAGGGGCATACCATTCCGCTACCGCGGCATAGCAAAAAAAGATCTGTCTGGGCAGGTCGCTTTAAATCGCGAACGTTGTTCTTGCGGCTATCGGTGTATTAATGGCAGCACCCTCTGCGCTTTCGCGTTTTAAAAAAGCGGGAAGTCAGTAAATCCGCCAGCGTTCTTTGATTATTTACTTACCCCAATACAACAAATAAAGAGGTTATTATGAATACAGTGGCTATTACAATTGAAGCTGCCAGTGAAATGGATTATGAAAACTGGTTGCCATTGTGGAAAAACTATCAAATTTTTTATAACGTCGATATTTCCGACGCTGTCACAAAGCGGACCTGGGAACGTTTTGCCAGCCCTATTGAACCCATATTTTGTGCCGTCGCAAAAAATAATGGTGAGGTCGTCGGCTTCGCACATTATCTTTTTCACCGTTCAACCTGGGCTGAGAACGATTACTGCTATCTTGAGGATTTATATGTCAGTGAAAATATTCGCGGCAAACACATTGGCAAACAGTTAATTGAATATGTTCAGAAAGAGGCCAGAAAACGTCATGCCAGCCATCTTTACTGGCATACCCATGAAGCAAACTATCGTGGACAAAGATTATATGACTGGATTGCCAAAAAAAGCGGCATGATTGAATACCGGATGCAGATAAGATAATTCGCTTTTAACTGACTATCGCCCCCTTAAACAGACACGGTATCAGATGCTTTATTTGAGGGGGATGGATGCTCAAAAAAAAGGCAGTACTTATTTACAGAACGCGTGTTTAAAACGGGCTTTGCATTAGTGAGGCGACTCCAGGGAGAGACCATGGGATTTCTGGCGTCGAAATACCCCCGGCGGCATACCGACATATTTCGTGAAGGCAACGCTGAATGCACTCGCTGACTGATATCCCATTCGAAATGCGATCTGTTCAATTTTATCCGTACTACTTAATAGTGCTTTTCTGGCCAACGACATTCGCCAGAAGAGCAGATATTGCATTGGCGCCATACCGACCGTCTCGTTGAAGATGGCAAAAAAAGAGGAACGGGACATAGCGCAGTGGCGAGCCAGGTGCGCTATTTGCCAGTCAATGTCGGGTTTTTCATGAATGAGATGCAGCGCGATGGCGATCTTTTCGTGTTGTAACCCTTGCAGGATACCTGCCGTTTTCGACAGATCATGGTGACTGCGCAACGACTCAACCAGTAATAGCTGCAAAAGGCGCATCAATACGACTTCACGTCCTGGTCGCCGGGCCTTGCTTTCATCCAACAGGAGCTCAAGCAGCGTGACAAACCTGCGTTGTCCTTTGATCAGAATCTCACCGGGAAGGAGAGCAACAATTAGTTGTTTGTCCGGCGTGTCGAATTCACAGTGTCCCACATTCATCAGAAATTCAGCCGGCCCCGCTGTTGAACCAATTCTTACATGCCCGTCGCCAATAATGGTTGGCGCGGTAATATCAGCTGGTGTTGACGCGCCCGCATTGGTGTTTTCAAAGCTATAGGCTGCGGGTATCAGCACGAAATCGCCGGAAACGAGCAATTTTGGCGCTTTGCCGTTAATACTGATCATGCATTCGCCCTGTAATACCGCGCAGTAAAAAGCCTCTCCGCAAGATTCCCGGACAATACGCCACTGGCCGGCCCCTTCGACGAGTTTGGTATGGGTTGGCCTGGGATTGAGCAGGGTAACAATATCGGTTAACGGATCTGACATTGGACGCTCTCTAAATTTTACTGGATTTTTGATTATATATTGTCCAGACAGCGGCGACTATGATCGTTGCTCTTGCCAACAGAGAGGATTAACCATGTCGACTGCACTGATTACCGGATGCTCATCAGGTTTTGGGCTTGCAACAGCAAAACTCTTTTTAGACAAAGGCTGGAATGTGATTGCCACCATGAGAACGCCAGATCCGAGGCTGTTACCTGAAAGTGACAAACTGACCATTCTGCCGCTGGATATCACGTCCGCGGATAGCATTGAGAATGTGGTGAAAAAGGCAGGGGCGATTGACCTGCTGGTGAACAATGCCGGGGTTGGTGCCCCAGTGCCCGTGGAACTCACGCCCCTGGCAACCGCACAGCAATTAATGAATACGAATGTGCTGGGAACACTGGCATTAACCCAGGCGTTTCTCCCGCTGATGAGAGAGAAAAAATCAGGGATTATCATCAATGTTTCATCGTCAGTGACAACCAAAGCGATGCCGCTGATTGGGCTTTACCGCGCCAGTAAAGCGGCGCTAAATGCATGGAGCGAGTCATTAGCTATCGAAGCCAGGCCCTTTGGTATTCGCGTTCATGTGGTCTTGCCGGGGCGTTCGCCTGAGACAAAGTTTGGCGAAAATGCACGGGCATATTTTGGCGGGCAAGACGATCCGGCGTATGGGGATATGGTGAATGCGTTTATTCAGATGGCGCGCGATACCGACTCGCCGGTGACGCACGCCGGGGATGTCGCGACGGCTATTTTTGCCGTTGCGGACGATCAAAACGCGCCGCTATATACCGCCGCTGGTGAAGATGCCACCCATTTTTTAAAAGAGGCACAGCATCGTTCTCCCTTTTCTTACTGATCTGCGGGGGCGAAAACGTTAATAAATCTACGAGGAGATCATTGTGGCGGGGAGTATAAAACAAGAGAAGCTGTTACTCTTTCTCGCTATTAAGGATGGCTGAGTGGCCATATTCCTGCTTATTGCCAACAGGTAACAAATGATGATTAAACTCGTAGATCCTTCACCTGTCGTCACTGCTGATGAACTTAGCGATATTGAAGCCGCTTTGGGCATCACTCTTCCTGATGTTCTGAAATCGTTATGGCTCGTCAGTAACGGTGGCATGCTGGAGGAGGGGCGACGCGTTTATCAAAGTGAGCAATACGAGAACGATATAAAATACTTCCTGCCAGTTTTGCGTGCTAAAAAGCCAGGTTTGTTAACAGCCGATGATTATTACAGAACGCTGGTTCTCGAAAAGAAGATTCTGTCAGCAAATCTTCTTCCCTTTGCCATTGACGGCGGCGGGTTCCCCTTTTGTATGAAGATGGAAGACGGGGCGGTCTATTTTGCCAGTCTGGAAAGCCAGAAGAATATTTTCCTGGAACAGGACCTTCATAGTTTCATCAGCAATGTTATAACCGAAGATGAAGCCTGGGGATGATAAAACAACCTGCGAGAAATTCGCTTCCCTCGTTTACCTCCATCTATTTCGTTAGAGTACAGGGCTGGCGCGTATTAACCGAAGACAGTAAAACAATTACTCTCCTGAGGTCCCAATAAAAGGAAAGAAAAAGATGTCCACTGAACTGGAATTCTATACCGATGACGAAGGCGCTGCGGTTGAGTTGGTTTTACCGGCATTCGGCTCGAAACCCATCCATTGCATAAATCTGGAGGCGTATTCGGCGGATGACAAAATGAGAACCGATATTCAGTTTCTTATGGAAAAGCAGAACGATTTCTTACAGAAAATCGCAGCCGAAACAGAGGCATACTGCAAACGCCTGTACGGCGCTGAGGCGACAGATCTTGTTCTGGTAAAAATTTATCTTTCACCTGATGAAAAAGATAAATTCGGATTTATGTTTGCAACCGATTTAGACAGTGAACATGCAATAGGGCTTAAATTTGTGGGCCTTGAGCTGAAAAAAGTGGGGAGCAGCGAAACCGCTTTTTTATAAAACGCGACCTGCCGGCAAGGGTAACCTTTGCGCGCTGGCATTGTGAGCTTACAGGGAAAGTTAGTCAGCGCCGGGTAGATAGCGTGAATGGCTGACCAGATTTACCGGGCTTGCCAGCCATTCAGGATATGCGCTTTCAGATAATAAATAACGGGTGATGATCCCGGTTTTGGCGGTTTATTTATAAGCCATATGCGCTGAGATCCGGTCCTTTCGGGACAATCCTGTTCGGGTTGAGCGCCTTGATGGAATAGTAACCCTGCTTGATATGGTCAATATTGACCGTTTCGCGAATGCCCGGAACAGCCAGCATTGTGCGCAGATAGCGGCCCAGGTTCGGGTACTGCGCAAGCTTACGCAGATTGCATTTGAATATGCCATGGTAGGCGGCATCAAAACGCACCAGGGTCACAAACAGGCGAATATCGGCTTCGGTTAACTGCCCGCCGCAGAGAAACTCCCGCGTTGCCAGACGCGCTTCCAGCGTATCAAGCATAGCGAACACATCGCTGACGGCCTCTTCATAACTCACCTGGGTAGTGGCAAAACCGGCCCGATACACACCGTTATTCAGCGTCGGATAGATCGCGGCGTTGAGCTGATCAATCTCTTCACGCAGATCGGCAGGGTAAAGATCAATGTTGCCGCGCGCCAGTTCACCAAAGCCGCTGTTGAACATGCGCACGATATCAGCCGACTCATTATTGACGATGGTGTGGGTTTTCTTATCCCACAGCACCGGGACTGTAGCGCGGCCGGTAAACGTCGGGTCCGCGCGGGTATAAAGCTGATGCAACCACTCGGCGTTATTTACCGTGTCTTTGTCAGCTCCGGGGTAATCGCCAAAATGCCAGCCTTCTTCCAGCAGCCAGGGTTCAACCACGCTGACAGTAATAACCTCTTCCAGCCCCTTTAGCTTACGGGCAATCAGGGTACGGGAGGCCCACGGGCAAATCAGTGCGACATACAGATGGTAGCGACCCGGTTCGGCGATAAAACCGCCTTCGCCCGTGACGCCGGGCGCCCCGTCAGGGGTCACCCAGTGGCGAAAACTGGATGTCTGGCGCACAAATCCGCCTTTTTCATCGGTGGCCTGCACCGGATGCCAGTCCGCCGTCCATTTTCCGTCAATCAGCATGTGTACTCCTTTAACCTTTGAAAGGGGTCGGTTTGAGCGCGTATTTTCCGTCACCGGTCAGCGCCAGAGCCAGCAGGCCAACTATCCAGAATGCCGGGAATTCCCAGCCGCCGTTCGGATTAGTGAAGAAAAACCCAGCCGGACCGTGAACCGTGAAGATGGCACCCAGAAGAATCGGAATCAGCACGATGGCAACAATACGGCTATAGATACCGAGGATCAGCGCAATCGCCCCCACCAGTTCAACCGCCATGGTGAGATACGCCAGCCCGCCGGGCAAACCGAGGGAGGCAAAAAACTTCGCTGTACCTGCCGGCGTAAAAACAAAAAATTTCAGGCTAAAGTGCGCCAGAAACAGAATGCCCAGCGTCAGGCGCAGCAACAGAGATGCATAGGGAGCAGTGCGTGAATCAGTCATGATGATGTCCTCTCAAATAAGTTGATGAGAGGACTATAGAGTGTTTCCAGCGCAATGATTATTGGGTCGAAAAGAGGATGTTTATTTCCATAATGGAAACAATATTCCTCAGGAAAGTGAGGCGTAGGTGGCCGCCAGAAAATCAATTAACACTCGCGATTTCTGCGCCAGGTAGCGGGCAGGGGGATAGACTGCGTATAGCGCCAGCGGCGGCGCTTCAAAGGCGGCAAGAACGGGCACCACGCGCTGTGCATTCAGGGCTTTTTCAGCGATAAACATCGGTACTCTGGCGATCCCAAGTCCGGCGCAGGCGGCTTCAATGCAGGCTTCCGCATTGGAAAATTTGATTCGCCCGCGAACTGGCTGCAAATGCATTTGCTGCCCGGCGTCGCGAAACGGCCAGTGCCAGGGATCGCGAAAATTGGTATCGACAATCAGGGCGTGTTGTTCCAGCTCTGACCAGTGTGCGGGTTCGCCGTGGCGTTCGAGATAGCGTTGCGCGGCGACGACCACGTTGCGAATCGGGCATAAACGGCGGGCAATAAGGCTGCTGTCAGTCAGGCTGCCGATACGCAGGGCCAGATCAAAACCTTCATCCACCACGTTGACCAGCCTGTCGGAGAAGCTGACATCCAGTTCGATATCCGGGTAGCGGCGGGCAAATTCCACCAGATGTGGCGCCAGTTGAGAGACGCCAAATGTAACCGGCGCTGAGATACGCAGCAGCCCGGACGGGGCGTTGGCGCTATTGCGCACTGAATCATTAAGCGCGTCGTATTCGGCCAGTAGCTGACGGATACGTTCGTAGTAGGCCAGTCCCACCTCGGTGGGGGTCAGTGACCGGGTGCTACGGCGCAGCAGGTTAACGCCCAGTTCGCTTTCCAGCCGGGAGATCAATTTCGATGCCTGACCGTGGCTGGTACCACAGCGTTGTGCCGCCGCCGTAAAACTTCCCGTTTCCATCACCGCGACAAACATACGGTCACAATCCAGCCGCTCCATTCGTCCTACCCGCTTCTCATCAGCAAAAAAACACCATAACAAAACCCGGGGGCTACCGCTTACGTTTTCAGTCTGTCACTGTGCAGGTTGAGTGTCTTTTTGTGACAACGTCACGTCATTGAAAGCCTGAAGAAGCCACTGTCTGAACTGTTGCACATCGCGGCGGGTAGCTTTTTCTGCGCTGGTGACAAAATAGTAATTGCCGCCGGGTAGCGCGCCCGGCAGGGCAATCTGTAGCAGCCCCTGTGCCAGCGGATACTGGATAAGCAGCTCGCTCGCCAGCAAAACCCCTTGTCCGGCAATCGCCGCCTGAATCGCATGTGTCTCATCATCAAAACGAATACCTGCCTGCACGGCTAAATCTGCCGGGCCAAAGGCCTCCTTCCAGTGCAGCCAGTCCGGTTCGGGTGTCGGCACATGGCGATTTTCGATATGAAAAAGCGTGAGTCCGGCCAGGTCCTGCGGGCTTTGAAGCCGCAGAGCAGGGCTGGCAACCAGTACAAAACGGTCACGCCAGAGCAACGTGCTTTCCAGCGACTCGTCCGCCTGCATGTTGTAGCGAATGGCACAGTCGGCCATCGCGCCGCGCACATCCACCAGGCTGGTGCTGCTGTGAAAGCGCAGCTCTAAGTCCGGGAGCTGGCGGTGCAAAAGAGGCAGGCGCGGCACCAGCCAGTTAGTCAGGAAGTTCGAGGTGGTGCTGAGCGTCAGCGCATCGGGCGGGGCAGCGGCCTCGATAAGCGTTACTGCCTCACGCAGAGTGGCGAACATATTCTCCGACGCGCGAAAGAGGATCTCTCCACTTGCTGTCAGCGTCACCGCCCGTGCGGAGCGAATGAACAGGCGCTGGCCGAGAGTCTCTTCCAGTTGACGAATCTGGTGGCTGATAGCCGTGGAGGTGACGCCAATTTCTTCGGCGGCCAGTTTAAAACTGGCGTGGCGGGCGACGGCATCAAAAGCGCGGATAGCGCCAAGCGGTGGCAGACGGCGTAATTTCATGGATGAATTTAACTCATCTTTGGCTGAAAACTATGACTTTGATTGCGTCATTCAATGAGGCGTAGCCTGTATGAAGAGCAAGTAATCCGTGAGGATTATTCATCATTACTCAACGAACAGGAAGCCTGATGACGCACATTAATCTGACAACAACGCCACTCTCTTCGCGTTCTCGTCCTCTGCTGGTGCCGGGTATTGCACAAGCGCTGATTGCGTTGGACTACGCCATTGTTTATGTGGCGCTGCCCACGCTGGCGCAGGATTTGGCGCTCACGCCTGGTGAGATGCAATGGGTCGTTTCCCTCTACGGGCTGATCTTTGCCGGGTTGCTGCTGTTGGGCGGAAGCCTCTGCGATCGTCTGGGCGCCCGACGGATATTCACTCTCGGGATGGGACTGTTTTTATTCTCATCCATCATCGGTGGGCTGGCGCACAACGCTGCGCTGCTGTTAATCGCCCGTGGCGGTCAGGGTATGGCGGCGGCGCTGCTACAACCGGCGGTACTGGCGCTGATGGCGCAGCGTTTTCAGGGCGAAGCGCATCGCCGGGCGCTGGCTGTCTGGAGCGCGACTGGCGCACTGGGGCTGGTAGCCGGGGTGATGCTGGGCGGTCTGCTGGCGGAGTTAAGCTGGCGGGCCATCTTCTTTATCAATCTGCCGCCCGGGCTGCTGGCGCTGTGGGCGGTTAGCCGTGACTTTCCGCTGTTACGAACCGAAAAAGAGAACCAGCGAACAGGGCTGGGGGCGCTGGCAGGCTGTGCCACCGCCGGGGCGATAGTCTGGGCGCTGATGCGCTATGCCGAAACCGGGCAGCCTGATTTTCTGGCAAATCGCCTGGCGCTGGGCATGCTGGTGCTCTTTATCGTGCATGAGCGCTTTGCCGCCACGCCGCTGTTGTCGGAACGGCTTCGCACGTTGCCGGGGCTGCAAAGCGGCTGGATCAGTAGTGCCTGCTACATGGCAAGCGTAGGCAGCCAGTTCTATGCCATGACGCTGCTCTGGCAACAGACATTCGGGCTGGGGGCGGTGGTGACCGGGCTGCTGTTTACCCCGCTGGCATTGTTGATTGTGGTCGGCAATGCACTCTTTACCCGTCTGAGCGCACGCTTTAGCGGCGCAGGGGTGTTAACCGTTGGGTTTGCCGCCGCGGCGCTGGGGCTGTGGTTGCTGTCGACGGCGCTCAATATGCCGTTTTCGCTCGCCTTCATGCTGGGCATCGCGCTGAGTGGTTTGGGGCACGGGCTGATTTTTCCGGCGATGTTTGCCATCGGGCTGACGGCGACACCGGTGACGCTTCAGGGGCGGGCCAGTGCGTTGATGGTCACCAGCCAGTACACCGCCGGAGCGATGATGCTGGCCATTATCACCGTGCTGTTGGGGGCGCACCCGTCTCTGGAGACGTGGCGTACTGTATTTCAGTGGCTGACCGGGGCCGCGCTGGTGGGGATGTGCGTGGCATTTTGCGCCCGGCGGCCGATGTGTTGATCATGCATTTTTCGCCTGTCATGGAGGGCAGGCGACAATACGTTAACCTAATAAACCCAATCTTCTCGCCCGGTTCACCGCCTGAATCCGTCCGCTTACCGCAAGCTTTTCATACAACTGCTTAAGGTGCCATTTCACGGTCTCGACTGAGATCCCAAGCGTGCGGGCGATGCCTTTATTGGAGTGTCCCTCGGCGATGAGTTGTAAGGTCTGCTGCTCGCGCTCGGTCAACCGTAGCCCCTCTGACGCCGCTTCGTGTGTCGGCAGGGGTAAAATCCCCTGAGACATCATCATCGCGCCGGCGCTGGCGATAACAGCGTTAAATGTCGTATCGGAATGGGGCTGCTCACGCAACCGGCTGAGCAGGGCCAGTAGCTCCGGCCCGCCATCAAGCAGCGTGCGCTGCATTTTTTGCGCGACGGCGCGCGGGAGGGCGGGAATGCAGGCGGCGATGGCCTGTTTCTCGTCACCGGCTCGCCAGAAGGCAACGGCCTGCTGAATGCGTGAGCGCGTTGCTGCCAGCCATTCGCCACAGCGCTCCTGTTCGTTTATCAGAGACGTGAGTTTTGTCGCGGCCGTCAGCGCATCGCCTTCGGCAAGTAACAAGCGACTCTCGCAGATCCCCCGGTGCCAGCCAACGAACCTATTTTCCACCGCCCTCGGCTCGCTCGCCAGTTGCTGTAATAAGGCGAACTGTCTGCGGGCGTTATCCCGTTTGCCGGTATGAAGGTGGAGGGTTATCTCTTCGGCAAGCAGCGCGATGCGCGCACGCCACCAGCCTCGCTGTATGCACAATTGCCCGGCATGGCGCAAAAGTGCCATAGCCTCATCAGGCTGCGCATTCAGTTGCGCCTGACGCGCAAGAACCACGTAGCACAGGCTAAGACCATCCGGCGGGCAAAAATCGTCAATCATGCCCGGACGCAGATTCAGCAGACTGTTGACCTGCCCGATATCACCGCGCTCCCAGGCAATATCAGCCAGTAACGGAGCCAGCGTTGCGCCACTACTGGAATTTTGTCCGGTATGTTGTTCCGCATGATGCAAGACCCGGGTGGCCTGGCATTCGGCTTCTTGCAGGTTCCCCTGACGCAGTTGGCCGAGTGCCAGTACAAACCCCCGGTAGACCTCAACAAACAGGTTGCGGTTGGTGGCCTGGTTGCCGGAAACGGATTGCTGAACCTCCAGCGCCTGCTGCGGGCGCGCAAGGGCGAGATGGCAATAACTGAGGATGTTGCAGACCAGCCCATCCACCCAGATATCGCCACAGGGAACTTCGCTTAGTAATGGCTCAACAAGCAGCAGACTGGCGGAGATGTTATCGGCGAAGGCTTCACAAATGGCGCGCACCACCCGCAGCTTTACCCCCGTTGAACGTGTCAGATGTTCTGAGCGATTCGCCACCATCGTCTCTATGGCATCAAGCAACTGGCGGGCGTCCGAAAAGCGGAAGTGGTGCGCCAGCGCCCAGGCCAGATTGAGCTGTAGTTCAATGCGCGAAGGGTCCGGTGTGGCAGGCAGATAGTGGATCCAACGCACCATGGTGTCGATGTCACCCTCTTCCGCCAGCGACTGTGCCCCGGCTTCCGCATGTCGGGTGACCGACTTTCCGGCCGCCAGCGCATGTCGTATCGCCTCTGCCCAGAGTTGCTGGGCGGCAAACCAGTTACCCGCGCGCTCGTGAAGCTGACTGATATCAATGGTTGAATCCTGTTGCAGGCGATGGGAGAGGGCATCGCGCATCAGGGGATGGTAGCGAAACCAGAATCCGCCATCATCCAGAGCGCTCAGAAACAAATTGTGTTGTTCAATCCAGGTGAGCATCGCTCTGCCGTTATTTAACCCCGTCACCGCATCACACAGGGCCGGATGCAGGCGATTCAGCACAGAGGTCAACATCAGGAAGTGGAGCGTGCTTGTGGGTAGCGGTGCGAAGATGACCTCTTCAAGATAGCGGCTGATTGAGCGCGAACCGCCGCTGAGCGCTCCTGTAATCCCTGGGGGCGCGTCATGTTTGCGCACAGAGAGGGCGGCAATTTTCATCCCCGCGACCCAGCCTTCCGTCAGGGTCATCAGTTGCGGAACATCGCGCTTGTTGACCGGCGGCGTGACCGTTCGGGCGAAGTAGGCCTGGGCTTCGGCATCGTTAAAGCGCAGTTCGCTGTCTTCGATTTCCGTGTACTGATCCCAAAGCCGCAGGCGGCTGAGTACCAGAGGCAGACGGTTGCGGCTGCCGATAACCAGATGCAATGAGGCCGGGGCATGGTGGAGCAGCCATGTCAGCCCGTCATGGATCTCGCGGTTTTGGATGCTCTGATAATCATCGAGGATCAGATAGAGCGGATGCGAACAGTGGTGGAGTTGATTGACCAGTTCTGCCAGAAACAGCGAAAAGTCGCCAGGATGCGCCCCTTCCGGGTAATCCTGAAAGGTATCGCTCCACCCCGGATAGAGCGGGATCAGAGCGGCCAGCAGGTAGCGCATAAAGAGCAATGGCGTGCTGTCTTCTTCTTCCAGACTAATCCAGGCCAGCGAATCGCCCTGCGCCTGACGATGTTGATACCACTGGGAAAGCAGCGTGGTTTTGCCGAACCCGGCTGCCGCGCAGACCAGCGTCAGGCTACCGCAGGCGGCGTTATCCAGCCGCGTAAGCAAACGGTCGCGTTGCAGCAATATGCCAGGGGTACGCGGCGGCGTAAGTTTTGTGAGGATCAGCGGGAGTTTACGTGTAAAGCGGAAAGGTTCTTCGTCAACGTTCTCTGTGGGCAGGTGACCTGTGGGGGACAAAAATGCCATACAACCGCGACCTCGTTCTGTTCTCTTTCCCCCGAGTGTACTCAATGAGGCAGAGCGGAACCAGCGTTACGCCTGCACGACGCCTGGCTTCGCGTGCTCACCCCCCCATCAGAGGGGGTAGGCCCTGCCTCGGGCGGGCGGTAGTGTAAGGCCTGTCTGCTGCCGTGCTAAGGCAGTGTTTTTTGTCAGGATGAGGTAAATAAAAATATGGCTATCGAAAATAAAGTCGCGCTGGTAACCGGTGCCGGTCAAGGGATTGGGCGAGGCATTGCGTTGCGTCTGGCAAAAGATGGCGCGGCAATCATGCTGGTGGATATGAAGGCAGAAGCGCTTGACGCGGTCGCCGCTGAGGTGCGGGCGTTAGGGCGCAAAGCCGCCACCTTTGTGGCTGATATCTCCGATCGCGAACAGGTCTATGCGGCTATCGCCCAGGCGGAACGCGAACTGGGCGGTTTTGACATCATCGTGAACAACGCCGGTATCGCGCAGGTACAACCGCTCTCCGATGTCACCCCGCAAGAGGTGGACCGCATTATGCGGATTAACGTGCAGGGCACCCTGTGGGGGATTCAGGCCGCGGCGAAGAAATTCGAAGAGCGTAAGCAGAAAGGCAAAATTATTAACGCCTGTTCCATTGCCGGTCATGACGGTTTTGCGATGCTGGGCATTTATTCGGCCACTAAATTTGCCGTCCGCGCGCTGACGCAGGCGGCGGCGAAAGAGTATGCCAGCCGCGGTATTACGGTGAATGCTTATTGTCCGGGTATTGTGGGTACCGGGATGTGGACCGAAATCGACCAGCGTTTCGCGGAGATAACCGGCGCCCCGGTGGGGGAAACGTATAAGAAATATGTGGAAGGGATTGCGCTGGGGCGTGCGGAAACTCCCGACGATGTGGCAAGCCTGGTCTCTTACCTGGCAGGCCCGGATTCAGATTATATAACCGGTCAGTCGATTCTGATTGATGGTGGTATTGTTTACCGTTAAGCCGGTTCTTGCATATAAAAAGGGTCAGCCAGGCTGACCCTTTTTTATGCGTGCAACAACTCAGTTGAAGCGTGCGGTAATGGCCGCAACACGTTCGCCAAATTTCGTCGCTGTTGCGAGGTCGCCGGAAGGAATTTTATCAGCGCCCGCATCGGAAGGAGACTGCACCAGCAGGCCCACAGAACCGCCCAGGTTATTAAGATCCTGACGTGAAGAGGCCAGCGTATTCGCCGGCGGCAAACCAAGGCTCACCCACACACCGCCGTGCTGCGACGCCAGGGTTTGCAGATATTGTAATGTCACCTGTTTGTCACCGTTCAGACTGGCGCTATTGCTGAAACCGGCGAAAATTTTATCCTGCCAGCTACGGGTAAACCACGCCTTAGATGTGGCATCAGCAAACTTTTTAAATTGCCACGGTACGCCGCCCATGTAAGTGGGCGCACCAAAGATAATCGCCTTCGCGTCGTTTAATTTTTGCCAGTCGCTCTCTGTGATTTCGCCATTTTCATTGATAGCAATCAGCTCAGCGTGGGCGCCGGCCGCGACATTTTCTGCAACCAGGGAAGTGTGGCCGTAGCCAGAAAAATAGACAACAACGATACTCATAGGTAATCCCCCAATGATGAATGATTATTCTTTATTACCAGACAGACTCTATTTCCCGGCGACAGGAAACATAATGTACAGGCCTTCGGGGAAATAGAGTGCTTCACGTGCAAGTCTCCATGTCCCGACTGTATCTGCTAAACGCTTCATCAAATTTATTCAACACGATGTCATCGCTTATTTCATCAGTGCCACTGACTGTCGCTTTATTGTGCTAAAGGTGGCCGAATGATCGCAGGTTTATTTTATCGACACAGGGATGAGCAAAGTATGTATAAATACTTTGTCATTCAGAGTGCCTTAGTATCCAATAGATACCTGAAGCGATTTATACACATTATCCTGTGGTCGTGAAAGAAGGCACCTGAAGGCCACTAAGTTTCCCTGAGGAAACCTTGTAAGAGAAACTATCGTTATGAATAAACTGCAATTACCTTACGATGTTTACGACGATCGCTGCCCGACGCGTGATGTGCTCTCAAGGCTGGCCGATAAATGGGCGTTACTGGTTCTGGGCTGTCTGGAAAAAGAGCCGCAGCGTTTTAACAGTTTGCGGCGACATATTCGCGGGATAACACAGAAGATGTTGACGCAGACGCTGCGAAAGCTGGAGCGTGACGGGCTTATCTCGCGGAAAATTTTCCCCACGGTTCCTGTCACGGTGGAATACAGTTTGTCGCCGTTAGGCAAAACGCTAACACATACCATGTCATTTCTGACTCTGTGGGTAGAAGACAATATGGATGCCATGCTGGCAGCCCAGGCAGCATTTGATAAGGCTAATGCCACCAGCTAGCGAGACAGCGGGTGCCGGACACGGGCTTGTGGTCGCTCAGCATATACGCGATGGTGGGTGAATGAGGCGCGGTAAACC
This sequence comes from Phytobacter palmae, assembly GCF_039409775.1. Lineage (NCBI taxonomy): Bacteria > Pseudomonadati > Pseudomonadota > Gammaproteobacteria > Enterobacterales > Enterobacteriaceae > Phytobacter > Phytobacter palmae. The sequence goes on from NZ_JBCIVJ010000009.1 coordinate 71,175, forward strand.
CGTCTTGTGCATCGCAGTGAAAACGTCAGGTCATACAGGCGATATAAAAAAACACTCCCCGCCAGGGGGAGTGTCGTCAGTTTATTCAGGCCGGTCGGCATTGAGGGTGAGAGCGTCACCGTTGCGTACTTTTGCCAGGGCGCTGCTTTGTTGATACAGCACGGGGATGCCGGCTTCCCTGGCGATAATCGCGCTGTGTGAGTGCGGACTACCCTGCAACAGAACAATCCCGGCGATATTTTTCTTCTCCAGTTGCAGCATGACGGACGGGTAAAGATCGTTGGCGATAAGAATACTCGGGCGCAGCGGCGTCGGGATGTTTTCCAGCGCCTGCGCCAGATGCAGATGCGTGCGGTGCAGTAAATCTTCAATATCGATATAGCGTGCCTGCAAATAGGCATCATCAAGGTGGCGATACTGACTGCTGAGTTCCATTAATATTTTGTGCCAGGCCCATTCCGCCGTGCATTTTCTCTGGCGCAGCATCTCCCAGGCGCTGTCCATCAGATCCTGATCGTCAATCAGGGTCTGATGACCGGCGAAAATAGCGGCGATATCGGGTGAGAACTTCGCTTGCGCCAGGCCAATCAGGTCACTCAGATCGTCCAGCGTATCCTTGACGGCGCTGTGCAGACGGGCCATTTCCTCTTGCGGTGTTCGCACAGTGGCCTGGGCCAGCGGCAGTTCGACAGGGGTATAGCGCAACGCCTGACCCTTTATCTGTAACGGAACGTCTGGCGGCGGCTCAGGCTGTTGCGCCGCGAGCGCTTCGCCGAAATTCTCCTGTGCCAGCCGTTCAAAGGCGGCCAGTGCCAGTTCAGCCTCCGGGCCACGGGCAATCAGACGCAGGGTGTCATGACAGCGTACCTGTAAAAGCGCTATCTGGTTAATGCTGTCCGGCCTGACGCATTTTCCCTCTTTTTCCAGCAACAGCCGGGCGTCAAAACCGGCCAGCGCAGCGACCAGGCGAGAAGCCGGGCGAACATGCAGACCGTTAGGGTTGTTCACGGTCACCGTGATGGTGCGCGCATCATCTTGTATATCATCGTCCGTTTGCGGTTCCGGGAGCGTCTCCTGTTGCGCGTCGAGACCGAGCTGAAGACGCTTTGCCTGGAGGGCGTTTTGCGCATCGGCAATCACCTTGTCAATGTCAGATCCCGTGGCGGCGCTAACCGTGGCGGCCAGAGTGCCTTCTACCAGTGGCGCGGCGCACAGACGAACTTTTCCGGCAATATCCGGATCAAGCAATTCCAGCGCGGTTTCCGCGCTTAACAGGGCGCTACCGATATCCATCATCACCAGCACATGATCGGTGTCGGCCACCGACTCAATGGCCTCCATCACTTTAATCGGATCGGTGCCGATCGGATTATCGGGATCGTCAATTCCTGCGGCGATGGCTAACTTGCAGCCATCTCCCGTTAACATCTGCCGGGCCAGTTCCCCGACACCCTGGCCCAGTTGGGCGCTATGAGAAACAATTACCAGGTTAACCATCGCCGTTTCCTTCATTTACGCTTTCGCGGCTGCCGCCAGCATCTGCACCATAAACATCACCGAGGTCGCGCCAGGGTCCTGATGACCAACACTGCGCTCGCCCAGATAGCTGGCGCGGCCTTTGCGGGCCTGCATAGTGATGGTCGACTGAACGGCCTGTTCCGCTACCTGACTTGCGGCTTCCAGAGCGGCGGGAATCGACAGGTTTTGCGTGATCGCCTGTTCCAGCGATTCCGCGACGGGCAGCCAGACATCACACATGGTCTTGTCGCCGGGCTCTGCTTTACCACGGCTGATGACCCCTTCGGCGCCTTCACGGATCATCTGATGCAGCTCAACGAGCGTCAGGCTTTGATGGGCCTGTGTCGCCTGCGCCGCGCGCAGAAAAAAGGTGCCGAATAACGGACCGCTGGCCCCCCCGACGTTCGAGAGCAACACCATGCCTGTGTTTTTGAGAATAAAGCCGATGTCTTTGTCTGCAATGGCGGGCAGTTTTTCCACCACTTTGCTAAAGCCGCGATGCATGTTCAGGCCGTGGTCCGCATCACCAATGGCCCTGTCCAGACCGGTGAGGAAATCACTCTCTTTCGTGAAGACCTCGCCGCAGCGGTAGAGCCAGTCAACAATTTGGTTTCTGTTCAGCGACATAAAAATTTCCTTAGTTACCCCAGGTCATAGCAGGTGTGTGGACCGGCGCATCCCACAGCGCGAGGATCTCATCGTCGGCTTTGAGCAAGGTAATGGAGAAGCCGGCCATATCCAGTGAGGTACACCAGCTGCCGACCAGGTTGCGTTCAATGACAATACCGGCTTCCTGACAGCGTGTTTCCAGCCGGTTGTAGACGCCGTACAGTTCAGAAAGCGGCGTTGCACCCAGATTGTTGACCATCGCAATGACGCGATCGCCTCGCTGCAGGGCCTGTTTGCTCTGTTTGACTTCCTGCCAGCTTCCGCTGGTGTGATCCCATTCGCGCAGAGTGCGGCTGTAGTTACCGTTTTCCAGCAGAACGTTAAACATCTCATCGACAGTCGTATCAAGGGAGCTAAACGGGCGGCGGTCGATCCCCGGTTCGCCGTGGATACCGACGCCGAATTCCATCTCGTTATCCGCAAGCGTAAATGAAGGCTGACCGGCCGCAGGAACCGTACAGGCGCTCAAGGCGATACCGATGGAGTGTCCCTGATTGTTGAGTTTGCGGCCCAGTTGCGCGCAGACATCCAGTGAATCTCCGCGCTCGGCGGCAGCACCGACCAGTTTTTCAATCAGTACGGTATTCGCCACCCCACGGCGACCGGCGGTATAGAGACTGTCTTTGACCGCCACGTCGTCATCCACCACTACGGTTGTGACCTTCACGCCGCTGTCGTGCAGCAGCTCAGCGGCGGTTTCGAAATTGAGAATATCGCCCGTGTAGTTTTTGATGATCAGCAGTACGCCTTCACCACCATCAATGGTCATGGCGCACTCGAACATTTTATCCGGCGTGGGAGAGGTAAAGATCTCGCCCGGGCAGGCACCGCTTAACATGCCTTTACCGATATAGCCGCAGTGCATTGGTTCGTGACCGCTGCCACCGCCGGATAACAGGGCTACTTTCCCGGCGACCGGGGCGTCGGCGCGGGTCATATACACCGGGTCCTGGTGCAGCGTCAGTTCAGGGTGCGCTTTTGCCAGGCCAGTTAATTGTTCGCTTAATACATCTTCCACACGGTTAATCAGTTTTTTCATTATGCATACTCCGCAGGAGGTGAATCAGGCCATCCGCAACGCGCAGACCTGATGGTGTAGGGTATCAGCGGCGGATAACCGACATCCGGGTTTCCCTGGCCGATATGCAGATTCTCCACTGACGAGAGAAAAAGAAAATGCCTGAAAATTGAGTTTCATTGTGAAACGCTTCTGTAAAGAAACGTTCCATAGTGGAACGCTTTTGCCGGGAAAAGGGTGAAAATGCGAGCGGTGATCGCCTTTTGAGCCTCTGTGTCAGTGCAGGATATATTTTGTACACGGCGTCAGCGCACCCGGGCAGCGATCTCTGCCAGCCGGTCGGTACGGCGGCCGCTGCGGGGTGGATTGCATTGCGGTTTATCATTGTTGATGCAGGTTCCATAATGGAACGTTTACGTTGATTTCTTTGTCTGGCTGTAGCGACAATAACGTTCTTCACAGGCCCCGACGGAACCGCGCATGACCCAGTATCAGATGACAGAACAGGATGTCGCCTCCTTCATCGCTCACTCCTGGCAGCGTTGCGAAAAGATCATGCAGCGTGAAACCTGGGGAACGCCGCACCAGGCGCAGGGGCTGACCTTTGAAACGATAAGCCGCCGTAAAACCGGGCTGCTGACGATTGGTCAGGCGGCGCTGGAGGATGCCCTGGAATATATGGAAGGGCGTCCCTGCGCGCTGCTTATCCTTGATGAGTCTGCCTGTATTTTGAGTCGCTGCGGTCATCCCGACACGCTCGATGCGCTGGCCCGGCTGGGGTTTCTGCCCGGCAGCTATTGTGCGGAAAGTATTATCGGCAGTTGTGCGCTGTCGCTGGCCGCGATGATGGGCCAGCCGGTAAAAACGCTGGGCAAGCAGCATTTCAAACAGGCGCTGTTCCCGTGGGCCTTTTGTTCAACGCCGGTTTTTGATAACCACGGCCGCCTGTCCGGGTCTATCGCGCTGTGCTGCCGGGCGGAGCATGCGTCATCTGCGGATCTGTCGCTGACGCTGGCAACGGCCAGGGAGATTGGCAACTCACTGCTGACAGACAATTTGCTGGCAGAATCTAACCGCCATCTGAACCAGATGTACGGCCTGCTGGAGAGTATGGATGACGGAGTGATGGCCTGGAACGAGCAGGGGGTGCTGCAGTTTCTCAACGTGCAGGCGGCGCGCATGCTTCATCTCGACGCGCAGGTTAGTCAGGGAAAGAACATTAGCGATCTGGTGACACTTCCCGCACTGCTTCGACGGGCGATCAAGCATGCCCAGGCGGTCAACCATGCAGAGGTGACGTTCGAAAGTCAGCACCAGTTTATTGATGCGGTGGTGACCCTCAAGCCGATAGTCGAAGAGCAGGGCAACAGCTTTATTTTGCTGCTACACCCGGTCGAACAGATGCGTCAGTTAATGACCAGCCAGTTGGGTAAAGTCAGCCACACCTTCGAACAGATGCCCGCTGACGATCCGCAAACCCGCCGTCTGATCCAGTCTGGTCGGCAGGCGGCGCGCGGAGCGTTTCCTGTTCTGCTGTACGGGGAAGAGGGGGTGGGGAAGGAGTTAATGTCTCAGGCCATTCACAATGAAAGCGAACGTGCCGGGGGGCCGTACATCGCCGTTAACTGCCAGTTATATGCCGACAGTGCGCTGGGGCTGGATTTTATGGGCAGCGCGGCGACGGAAAATGAGAAAGGGCGTCTCAGCCGTCTGGAGCTGGCCAACGGCGGTACGCTGTTTCTGGAAAAGATCGAGTATCTGGCCCCCGAGTTGCAATCAACGTTATTGCAGGTGATTAAGCAAGGGGTGTTAACGCGGCTTGAGGCCAGGCGTCTGGTGCCGGTGGATGTCAAAGTCATTGCGGCAACTACGGTCGATTTGGGAAATCTGGTCGAGCAAAACCGCTTTAGCCGCCAGCTTTACTATGCCCTGCGCGCCTTTGAGATAGTCATTCCTCCCCTGCGTGAACGTCGCGACAGTATTCCTTCCCTGGTACAAAACCGTCTGCGTGGGCTTGAGCGCCGTTTTTCTTCGCGTCTTCGCCTGGATGACGATGTGCTGACCCGGCTGGTGGCTTACTCCTGGCCGGGGAATGATTTTGAACTCAATAGCATTATTGAAAATATCGCCATCAGCAGCGAGCAGGGCCATATTCGCCTGAGTCACCTGCCGGACTGGTTGTTTAACGAAGGGGGGGCAGCCCAGGAGCCGGGAGCCAGGCTATCGGCAAATCTCACCTTTTCCGCCGTTGAAAAAGAGGCCATTATCCAGGCCGCGCGGGTGACCAACGGACGAATACAGGAGATGTCGCAGTTGCTCAATATAGGTCGCACCACCCTGTGGCGTAAAATGAAGCAATACGATATCGACGCCCGTCAGTTTAAGCGCCAACTGCCGGGCAAATGATTAACTGTTATCGGCACAAAACGCAGCCAACGCAGCAGCGAAAGCCGAAGGGTTTTCCCACGACATATTGTGCCCGCAGTCGGCAAGTTCCACGGTGCCGATACCCATGGCGCGCAGTTGCGTAAAATCAGCATCAGGAAGGGATTTCTCGCCGAACAGCAGGCAGGTGGGTTTAGTGAGTTCAATAAACATCTCAAGCCAGTGATTGCCGATAATCAGGCTGGATGCCCCACGCCAGACGGCCCAGGGAGCGGCGATCGATAAACTCCCGGTCCATGGGTTGTTATGATTGTGCATCATGAGCGCATGTACACGTGCGATATAGGTCTCTTCATCAAACCGACAGATCTGACGGCTAAAAAATCCGCCATCAGGACGGAAGTTAGGCTCGGAGACTATCAGACCCCGTAAACCGTCCAGTTGAGTTGCGGCTTCAATTGCGATACTCCCGCCCATGCTGTGTCCATACAGAAAGAAATCTTTAAGCTGTAAATGGGCAAGCAGTTCGACGACTACACGGGCTTGTTCACTGATGGAATAGCTAAACGCTTTCGGTTTTTCACTGTAGCCGTAACCCGGCAGGTCAATCAGGATAGCGCGTCGGCCCTGGAAATTTTTATCGCAGACCACGCGCGGATATTCGTAGGAAGAGGCACAGCCAAGTCCGTGCACAAAGACCAGCGGCACACCGTCGCCGGGAAGATCTAACCAGCGGACAACACAACCTGCCTGGGTAGAGAAAAATGCGTTCATCTGTTTTTCCTTGCGATGAAGGTTTTGGCGCGAGCCGACAGCATCCACGCAATAGCGAAAAAAAGCTACCCTCACTCCCCATTTTGGGTATGTCAAAAATTATAAGCGCCTCATCAGGAAAGCCTTTTTTCACGGTTTCCCGTCCTGAAACAGGGGAGATCCTTTCCCCTGTCGGCGCGGGCTAGAATGACGCGCGTTTATAGGAGGCGTATTGCGCTTCCCAGAAGGTGTTCCCGATCGCCGTATTCAGTTCATCGTCGCTGGCCTGCGGAGCCACGCCATCCTGCTGAGCGGCACGTGCAGTGGCCAACGCAATGGCGCGAGAAATCTCACCAATATCTTCTACTGCCGGTAACAGGCCGCCGCGCTCCAGGGTAGCCTGCGGTGAATGTGCGGCCAGCGCCTGGCTTGCGGCCATCAGCATGTTTTCCGTTACCCGCCGGGCTTTGCCAGCGAGGATCCCAAGCCCCAGCCCCGGGAAGATATAGGCGTTGTTACACTGGGCAATCTCGTAGACGGCCCCATCGTAATGCACCGGCGCGAACGGGCTGCCGGTGGCAATCAGCGCCGCACCCTGGGTCCATTCAATCAGGTCGCGTGGCTGCGCTTCCGCCCGTGAGGTCGGGTTGGAGAGCGGCATAATGATCGGGCGCGGACAGTGGCTGTACATCTCTTTTACGATCTCTTCGCTGAACAGCCCCGGCTGACCGGAAACACCGATCATCACCGTTGGGTGGGCGTTACGCACCACATCCAGCAGAGAGAGATTGTCCTGAACCACATCCCAGTGGGCGATAGCCTCGCGCGAGGTGACCAGCTTTTGCTGGAAATCAAGCAGGTTTGGCATGTCGTCCGTCAGCAAGCCAAAGCGGTCGACCATAAAGACGCGGCTGCGAGCCTGTTGTTCGCTAAGACCTGTAGAGACCATATAAGCAATGATTTTTTCCGCTATGCCGCAGCCTGCGGAGCCGCCGCCTAAAAAGACGATCCGCTGATCCTGCAAATTCACGCCTGCGGCACGCGAGGCGGCGATCAGGGTACCCAGCGTCACGGCGGCAGTACCCTGAATGTCATCGTTGAAGCAGCACAGTTTATCCCGGTAACGGTTGAGTAGTTTCGTCGCATTCTTCTGGGCAAAATCTTCGAACTGCAGCAGGACGTCCGGCCAGCGGGCTTTGACCGCATCAATGAACATGTCCATAAATTCCATGTACTGATCATCTGTGATACGCGGGTGGCGCCAGCCCATGTACAGCGGGTCTTCCAGACGTTGGGTATTATTGGTCCCGACGTCAAGCATGATAGGCAGCGTGGTGGCCGGGTTGATCCCGCCGCAGGCGGTATAGAGTGAGAGTTTGCCAATGGGAATGCCCATTCCCCCCACGCCCTGGTCGCCAAGCCCCAGGATGCGCTCACCGTCGGTGACCACAATGACGCGGATATCGTTACGCGAAAATTGTTGCAGCATCTCATCTATCTGGTGACGGTTCGGCCAGGAGATAAACAGACCACGGGCCCGGCGATAGATATCGGAGAAATGCTCGCAGGCTTCGCCCACTGTCGGAGTATAAATGACAGGCAGCATTTCACTTAAATGGGTGCGTACCAGGTTGTAAAATAACGTCTCGTTGGTGTCCTGAATATTTCGTAAATAAACATGTCTGGAAATGTCGCGTTTGAAATGGCAAAACTGTGCCCATGCCCGGTCAGTTTGTTCTTTAATGGTTTCTACCGTGTCAGGGAGCAATCCATTCAAATTCAGCGCCTGGCGTTCTTCCTGGGTAAACGCGAGACCTTTATTTAATAATGGGTTTTCCAGCAATACCGCGCCAGTATAGGGCGTGTACAGCGTCTCTTTTTTTAACATGTTACGACTCCTGAATAAACATATACCTTGCCTGCAAAAACGGCAACGTATTGCCGCTATTAATGAGGTCGCCTGGTGTTGATTAAAGTTACGCCATGCCATTCTAATCGTACATGGCGTTGATTTTGGGTTTGTTTAATTTAAAAAAGATTTAATTAGTTAAATAACATCTGTTGATACTTGATTTATGAAACCAGATAAATCATGAAACCTTCGGTAATTACGCCCAGCGCCGTGCCTAATAATATGGACGATGACGCTGATTCGACATAGGTATCACTACGCAGGGCAAACATCCCGGCGGCAATAGCCGATGGGGTCGCGCCAATAATGACGACTTGCTGCATCAGCGTATGATTAAGGCCGAACGCTAATCCGGCAACGGCCATCATGATAGGCTGAATTAAATTTTTAATACCAATATTGGTACAGGTCTGAATATTGAAAGAAGGACGCTCACCGTAAAACAGCAGACCGAGTGCGAAGAGCGATAAGCCACCGGCGATTTTGCCTACCATCTCAATGGGCGAACTGAGCAGATGCGGCAACTTCACGCCAGCCAGGCTCAGCAGAATGCCGGTTACCGGGATCCAGACGATAGGGTTGCGTGCCGCTTTCCACAGATTTTGCAACACCATTTTCACCGGATTCAGCTCTTCGGTGTGGTTTTTATCGCCCATACGGATAAGGACAATGGTCAGTGGGATCATAAATACGCTGGTCACCACGTTGCCAATCAGCACGCCCAGAAACCCTTCTGGCCCGATTAATACCGCCAGTACCGGCGCGCCAAAATAGGCCATATCCGGGAAGGCACAGACCAGGGACTGAATGGCGCTGGTCTTAATATCGTGGCGAAACACAAAACGGGAAACAAGCAACGTAAATAAATAAGAACCCATCAGGCCAATAACCAGCACTGCCATAAATGACAGGTTTTGTATTTTCTCCGGGTCAGTATTTAATGCGCCAATAAACAGATGAAAAGGCAGAGCGAAGCGGATAACCACCGATGCCATAACATTGGCATCTTCACGTTTGGTATAACCTAATTTTCCACTCAGCCAGCCTAATACCATGATAAAAACTAAAGGGAACAAAGATTGAAGTAAAATTGATTGCATAAATTATCCTGTGCCAATGTTTTATTATATGGGGTACTGACAGTGGATAATTTAGCGATCTCTTCTGTAATAGTGAGTGACGGTAGTCACACTCACTCTGCTTTAAATAATTACAGAATGCTTACTTTAGTTTAATTAGTAAGGGGAGGGGATGTGCTAATAATATTGTTTTTGCAGAAAATCGCAAGCCGGAAAATACCGGCTTGCGTAAGATAATTATTTCATTGCGCAGTTAGCGCATTGTTTATTCTGGATCTGCTGGAAAAAGTCATTGCCTTTGTCATCCACAAGAATGAAAGCCGGGAAATCTTCTACTTCAATTTTCCAGATAGCTTCCATACCCAGTTCAGGATACGCCACACACTCAAGGCTTTTTATACTCTGCTGCGCCAGGACCGCCGCCGGGCCGCCAATACTGCCGAGATAGAAGCCGCCGTGTTTATGGCAGGCATCGGTTACCTGCTGGCTACGGTTGCCTTTCGCCAGCATCACCATGCTTGCGCCCCGGGCCTGTAATTGATCGACATAAGAGTCCATCCGCCCGGCGGTCGTCGGGCCGAGTGAGCCAGAGGCATAGCCTTCCGGTGTTTTCGCCGGACCTGCGTAATAAATCGGATGGTCTTTAACATACTGCGGCAGGGCTTCGTCACGGTCGATAATCTCCTGCAATTTCGCATGGGCGATATCACGGGCAACGATGATCGTACCGGAAAGGGAAAGACGGGTGGAGACCGGGTGTTGCGAGAGCTGTTTAAGGATGTCGGCCATGGGTTGATTGAGGTCGACTTTTACCGCATCGCCTTCACCAGCTTCGCGCAGTGCCTGCGGAATGAATTTGCCCGGATTCGATTCCAGTTTTTCAATCCAGATACCGTCGCGATTAATTTTGGCTTTGATATTGCGGTCTGCTGAGCAGGAGACACCCATGCCCACCGGGCAGGAGGCGCCGTGGCGCGGCAGGCGAATCACCCGGATGTCATGAGCAAAGTATTTCCCGCCAAACTGCGCCCCGAGGCCAAGATTTTGCGCCTCGATCATCAATTCTGCTTCCAGTTGAGTATCGCGGAACGCCTGACCATGTTCATTGCCTTCGGTCGGCAGACCGTCATAGTAATGAGTGGAGGCGAGCTTGACCGTTTTCAGGGTGGATTCGGCAGACGTGCCGCCGATCACAAAGGCGATATGGTACGGCGGGCAGGCGGCAGTACCGAGGGTACGCATTTTTTCCACCAGGTATTTTTTCAGCTTCGCCGGGGTGATCAGCGCTTTGGTTTCCTGGTAAAGGTAAGTTTTGTTCGCAGAACCGCCGCCTTTTGCCATGCACAGGAACTTGTACTCATCGCCGTCAACGCTATAGAGGTCAATCTGTGCTGGCAGGTTGGTGCCGGTATTGACCTCTTTGTACATATCCAGCGGCGCGTTTTGCGAGTAGCGCAGATTCTCTTCGGTATAGGTGTTATAGACGCCGCGCGTTAACGCCGCTTCATCACCGCCGCCGGTCCACACGCGCTGGCCTTTTTTACCCATAATGATGGCCGTGCCGGTGTCCTGACAGGTTGGTAACACGCCTTTGGCGGCAATCTCAGAGTTACGCAGGAATTGCAGGGCCACGTACTTGTCATTTTCGCTGGCATCCGGGTCAGTCAGGATGCTGGCAACCTGCTGCTGGTGCGCCTGACGCAGCATAAAGGCGGCGTCGTGGAAAGCCTGTTGTGCCAGCAGGGTAAGTGCCTGTGGTTCGACTTTCAGTATCTGTTGACCCTCAAACTCGGCAACAGAAACATGCTCGCGACTGAGGAGATAATATTCCGTATCGTCATGCGCCAGCGGGAAGGGTTCCTGATAGAAAAACGGTTTCGTCGACATAGCTCTCTCGCTTTTTTTAAGGTTAGAGCCGCATACATCCATGCGGCAGCGACAAAAAAACGCCGCCGGAGGATCTCCGGCGGCGAGGAATCAGAACATCATGGAAATCCACGGATAACCAATCAGCAGCAGGGCGGCCAGGAAGATGGCACCAAAAATGGTACCCAGGCGCCAGTAGTCTTTGGTAGGCAGGTAGCCGCTACCGTAGTAGATCGGGCTCGGGCCGGTACCGTAGGGGGTAATGATCCCCATTACACCCAGCGAAGTGACCATTACCAGCACAAACACCTGCATGTTCATCCCCGGAATGGTTGACGCGATGGTCAACATGGCTGGCAGCAGTGCGGTGGTGTGCGCCGTGGTACTGGCGAACAGGTAGTGCAGCAGATAAAACGCCAGCAGCAGAACAATGGTCGCCACGCCCGGTGAGACGTTACCCATCAGCGAACCGCCTTCTTTACCTAGCCACGCGATAAATCCGGTGGAGGAGAGACCATCGGCCAGCGCCACCAGCGTGGCAAACCAGACGAAGGTGTTCCATGCGGCTTTGTTGCTGGTGATGTCGTTCCACTCCAGTACGCCGGTCCACAGCATCAGCACGATAATGAGCAGCGCGGCGAGGGCCGGTTCCAGCCAGTTAGCGGCAAAGATCCACATAATTAACGCCGAGCAGACGAACACCAGCAGCAGGATTTCGTTGCGTGACAGTTTGCCCAGTTTTTCCAGTTCACGACTGGCCCACAGCGGGACTTCATCGTTCACTTTTACTTCCGGCGGGTAGAACCAGTAGGCCAACAGCGGCATGGTCAAAATCAGTAAAATACCCAGCGGCAGGAAGGCCAGGAACCAGGTTCCCCAGGAGATGTCGAGCCCGGTGATGCTTTTTACCAGTGCCAGAGAGAGCAGGTTTGGCGCCAGTGCGGACAGAAACATGGAGCTGGTGATACAGGCTGCGGTGATCGCCACCCACATCAGATAGGAGCCGATTTTACGCGCGCTCGGATCGTTGGGTTTTGAACCGTACAGCGGCGGCAGGTTGGCAATGATCGGGAAGATGGTGCCGCCACTGCGCGCGGTATTCGACGGGGTGAACGGTGCCAGCAACAGATCCGCGAAGGTGATGGCATAACCGAGCGTCAGGCTGCGACGGCCAAGATATTTCACCAGAATCAGCGCCAGGCGGCGGCCGAAACGGGTTTTATCATAACCGGCGGCAAACATAAAAGCGCCGAAGATAAGCCACACGGTAGAGTTGCTAAATCCGCTGACCGCCCATTTAAAGGACTGAGCGGCAAGTTTGAATTTCGGATCTACCAGTTGTTCAGGGCTGAACAGCAGCCACTGGCTACACAGCGCAATCACCACCACACCGGTCATACCGATAACTGCGCCAGGCAGAGGTTCAAAGATAAGCCCGACAATCACGCCCACGAAGATGGCGAAATAGTGCCATGCGAACGGTGGCAGACCTTGCGGAACAGGTACGAACAGCAGGAGTACCGCGACAATAACCGGTAGCGCCAGCATCAGTAGCTTGCTCTGGTTACCACTCTTTTTACTACTCACCTGTGAAGGTGCTAAAGCGGATGATTTCTCTTTCATAGTAGCGTTCTAAGGTTGTTAATGATTCTGCTTCCACACCAGGCAAGACGAATTTAATGACTTTAGTTACAAAACTTTTTTTACTTATTAAATTCGAACCTGGCACGTTAAATAATTGGGTGTCTGCCGCAATAAAGCATGCGGAATATTAAAATTCGGGTCTTTTTCTATAATGCTATTTTCGCTTTTCCAGCAATTGATCGCGATCAAGAAAATTATCTGATGGTGTTATTGTGGGCCATTGAAATAAAAAAATAGAGGCGTTTTGTGTTTTTGCTGAATCGATACACTTTTTTCTTGCCTTGCTTCGATTTATGGTGGTTTTTAGTCGGGCATTTTATTTTATAATTATGATTTTATTGTGTTTTTGTCTCTGCGTCTTATTCTGTGATGCCTACTGGTTAGTAACTTGTTGGTTATATTTGTTAGCGTAAATGTTAATTCTGTTTTATTTAAATAATAACACCTTTGAGTTATTAATGTTATTGAAGGGATTAAATAGTTTTTTAACTAAAGTAAGCAATTAAGAAACTAAATAAATTATTATATTAATGGCATGTATTCGGCAAAAACGACAACGAAAATAACGTCCGACAAGAATTCTCAAATTTCACTTCTAAGTTTGGAGTTTATTTATGAGCCATTACTCGCAAATTCTCACCCCCTTTACACTCCCGAATGGTACCGAGCTAAAAAACCGTCTACTGATGGCACCCATGACCACCTGCACAGGCTATTTTGACGGTACGGTCAGCAGCGAGTTGATCGAATATTACCGTGAGCGTGCCGGGGCTATCGGGGCAGTGATTGTCGAATGCTGCTTTGTTGATAATCTGGGCCTCGCGTTCCCTGGCGCCATCGGGATTGATAACGATGCGAAAGTGGCAGGGCTGGCGAAAATCGCTGATGCCATTAAGTCCAAAGGTTCGAAAGCAATCCTGCAGATTTACCACGGTGGCCGTATGGTCGATCCGAAACTGATTGGCGGGCGCACGCCGGTTGGCCCAAGTGCGCTGGCGGCGCCGCGTGACGGTGCGGCCACCCCGGTTGCTCTGACCACGCAGGAAGTGGAGGAGATGGTCGCGAAGTTCGGTGACGCTGTACGTCGCGCCATTCTCGCAGGCTTTGATGGCGTTGAGTTACATGGCGCAAACACCTATCTCATTCAGCAGTTCTATTCGCCAAACTCCAACCAGCGTGATGACGAGTGGGGCGGCAGCCGCGATAACCGCGCGAAATTCCCACTGGCAGTGCTGGATATCACCCATAAAATGGTCCGCCAGTATGCGGATGACGCCTTTATCATCGGTTATCGCTTCTCGCCGGAAGAGATGGAAGTGCCCGGGATTCGCTTTGATGACACCATGTATCTGCTGGAAAAACTGGCCGCTCGTGGCCTGGATTACCTGCACTTTTCCGTTGGCGCAACGCTGCGTCCATCCATTGTTGAGACCACGGATCCCACGCCGCTGATTGAAAAATATGTTGCCCTGCGTTCCGAAACCCTGGCTCAGGTGCCGGTGATGGGCGTGGGCGGTGTGGTAAACGCAGCCGACGCGCAAGAGGCGATTGACCACGGCTATGATCTGATTGCCGTGGGACGCGCCTGCATTGCCTATCCGGACTGGACGGATCGCATCATGCGTGGTGAAACGCTGGAGTTGTTCATCGACAGCACCCGGCGCGAAGCTTTAACCATCCCGGAACCGCTGTGGCGTTTTTCGCTGGTCGAAGCGATGATCCGCGACATGAGCATGGCGGATAAAAAATTCAAACCGGGCGTTTACACTGAAACGGTACAGGATGATACCCGCGAGCTGGTGCTCAATATCAGCCTTGAAACCGACCGTATCGCCGATATCGAACTGCTGTCAGGCACTGACGATGATGTGGATTTTGTCACCAGCTTTGACGAGATTCGTTCACGCATTCTGACCGCCAACAGCCCGCATGTGGATGCGATTTCCGGGGCGACCAGCCAGAGTGAATCGGTGAAAAAAGCTGTCTCGAAAGCGATGGTGAAATCGGGTAAAGCACTGGCGCTGGAAGAGGGGGCGGATGACATCACGCCGAAAAATTATGATGTGGTAGTGGTCGGCAGCGGCGGCGCCGGACTGGCGGCGGCGATCCAGGCGCATGACGAAGGCGCACGCGTACTGATTGTTGAAAAAATGCCAACCTTTGGCGGTAACACCATCAAAGCCTCCGCCGGGATGAATGCCGCAGAAACCCGTTTTCAGCGCGTGAAAGGTATTGAGGACAGCAAAGAACTCTTCTACCAGGAGACGCTGAAAGGCGGCCAAAACCGCAACAATCCTGAGCTGCTGCGCTGTTTCGTGGAACATGCGCCGCAGGCCATCGAATGGCTGGCGAATCGCGGCATCATGCTCAACGACATCACCACCACTGGGGGCATGAGCATTGACCGTACCCACCGCCCGAAAGACGGTTCAGCGGTCGGCGGTTATCTGATTAGCGGTCTGGTGCGCAACGTGACGAAGCGCGGCATCGACGTGATGCTTGACACCTCGGTTGAAGAGATCCTCTGCGAACAAGGTAAAGTGAGCGCGGTACGCTTGATCAATGACGAAAATGAAACCCTTACCATCGCGGTGAAAAGTGTGATTGTTGCTACCGGTGGGTTCAGTGCCAACAGCGAGATGGTGGTGAAATATCGCCCGGATCTCGCGGGGTTCGTCACCACCAACCACAAAGGGGCAACCGGGGGCGGCATTGCGCTGCTTGAACATATCGGCGCAGGCACCGTGGATATGGGTGAAATCCAGATCCACCCGACGGTGGAACAGAACACCTCCTACCTGATTTCCGAATCGATTCGCGGCGGCGGGGCGATCCTCGTTAATCAGCAGGGCAACCGCTTCTTTAATGAAATGGAAACCCGTGACAAAGTCTCCGCACAGATTATCGCCTTGCCGGAACATTACGCTTACATCGTCTTTGATGAACACGTACGGGCAAAAAACAAAGCGGCAGACGAGTATATCGCCCGTGGCTTTGTCACCAGCGCCAGTTCACCGCGTCAGTTAGCGGAGAAACTGGGGATGGATTATCACGCTTTCCTGGCAACGCTTGAGCGTTATAACGGCTTCGTTGAACAGCAATGCGATAGCGATTTTGGCCGTACGACCGCCCTGCGTAACCCGATTAATGAAGGGCCGTTCCATGCGATCCGCATTGCTCCGGGGGTACACCACACAATGGGCGGTGTGACCATTAACACAGAGACAGCGGTGCTGAATAAACAGCAGCAGGTCATTCCGGGGGCGTTCGCCGCAGGCGAAGTGGCCGGGGGGATCCACGGCAGTAACCGTATCGGCGGTAACGCGGTGGCTGATATCATTATTTTTGGTTCACTGGCCGGGCACCATGCGGCAAACTGGGCGAAAGCGCAGGCCTGATGATAAGCCCCGGCAGTGACCGGGGCATTTTTTTAGGAGTGAATATGGAACAGCAAGAAGGTGTCTGGTCATACTCCGCAGTCCTGATGGGATCACCGATCCTGCTCAAATTATTCAGTCACGACCCCTCGCTTGCCGCCCGTACCTTTCGTCTGATTAAACGCTATGAAGATCTCTTCACGGTCAACCGCACGCCTTCGCAAGTGATGGATGTCAATCTGGCCGCCGGGCAGCATCCGGTGGTGGTCAGCCGTCCGGTTTTTGAGTTAATTGCCTGCGCGAAGGCGGCAAGCCTGGTCAGGGGCGGCTGCTTTAATCTGGCGATTGGGCCGCTGGTCAAGCGCTGGCGGATTGGTTTTCGCCACGACAACGCCGTACCACCCGCCGATGAACTGGCGGCACTGCTGGCACTGACCGACCCACAAAAGGTGATACTGGACGAGGCCGCAGGCTCGGTTTATCTGGCGCTGCCGGGCATGGAGATCGATCTGGGGGCGATTGCCAAAGGCTATATTGCTGACCGGGTGCGCGATTTTTTGCGCCGGGAGGGGGTTACGCAGGCGCTGATTAATCTCGGCGGTAATGTGCATACCATCGGCGCACCGCAGGGTGGATGGGGTATCGGACTGAAAAAACCGTTTTCGACGACAGATGCGCTGGTGGGCGTTATCGATGTGGAAGATAAATCGGTGGTCACTTCGGGAACCTACGAGCGCTATTTTGAGGCAAACGGCAAACGTTATCACCACATTCTTAACCCGGCAACGGGATACCCGCTCGACAATGAACTCGACAGTGTGACGGTCATTTCAACCGACTCACTGGATGGCGATATCTGGACCACGCTGTTATACGGAATGGGGGTGGAACAAGGGTGTCAGGCGCTTCGCAACAAGCCGGACATAGAGGCGATTTTCATCACCAAAGACCGGCGGGTGGTGGCCTCATCCACGCGTAATGTCCGTTTTACGCTAATGGATGATAGCTACGTGTTTACTGACAGTACTGCTTAAGCAATCCATACTGCTCTTCCAGCAGCCGATAACGATAGACCGGGCGCCCCGTCACCCCGTAGTGGATGGTAGTAAACAAAATACCAATCTGCGCCAGCCACATCAGATATTTACGGCAGGAGACGCGGGAAATGTTGACCGCGTTTGCCAGCTCATCGGTCGAAAATTCGATATCCGGGTGCGCATCAATCCACTGACAGATGGTGCGCAGCGTCTGCGGGGTAAGCCCTTTTGGCAGGCGCCGGGTATCGGCAACCTCCTGCGGCCCGCCGTGGAGCAGCCGGTCCACATCCGCCTGTTCGTAATACTGCTGCGCGCTCATCAGTTTCTTTTTTTCCTGCCAGTGGGTCAGCGCCTCTTCAAAGCGTGGAAACTGGAACGGTTTGATTAAATAATCCACCACGCCGTAGTGCATCGATGTCTGGATTGTCGCAGCATCGGAGGCGGAGGAGATCATGATGACGTCGATTTTTCGCCCGCTTGCACGGATGACTGGAAGCAGTGACAGGCCGTTATCCTGCTGCATATAGACATCAAGCAGGATCAAATCGATATCCAGCGCCGGGTCGTTAATCATGTTTTCGGCCTGACGCAGAGTGGAGGCAACACCGCAACAGGTAAAGCCAGATAATCGCGTGGTATAGACGCGGTTCAGCTCCGCCACCATAGCGTCATCATCGACAATTAATACATTAATCACACGCTCTTCCTCTCACTGTCCCAGGGGAGTTGTACAAAAAATTGAGTAAATACGCCAGGCTCCGACTCCACCGTAATGCTACCGCCAAGATTTTCGCACTGCTGGCGGGCGAGGAACAGCCCGACGCCGCGGTTTTCGCCTTTGGTTGAGTAACCTTTATGGAAAATGGCATCGATGTGTTCCGGGGCGATACCGGGGCCATCGTCGCTAACCTCGGCGCTTAACCAGCCATTTTGATAGTGCAGCAGCAGGCCAATTTCGCCGTCGGATTGATTGGCCATGGCATCAAGGGCGTTTTCAATGAGATTACCCAGAATGGTCACCAGGGCCGTCACCTGCTGCTGGTTGGGGTTATCCGGCACCAGAGATTCATTCGCAAGGGTAAGGATAACCCCGGCCTCTCTGGCGCGATTGATTTTGCCCAGCAGAAAACCTGCCACAACCGGGGTCTGTATTTGATGCTGGAGGGTACCGATGTCGTTCTGATAACCTTCTGCCGTCTGTAGCACATACTCTTCAAGCGTGTCATAACGCTTCATGTTAAGCAGGCCGAGGATCACGTGCAGCTTGTTCATAAACTCGTGGGAGTGAGCGCGTAGCGCGTCCACATAATTGACCATCCCGTCGAGACGTTGCAGTAACTGACTGATTTCGGTCTTATCCCTGAATGTGCTGACCGCGCCAATGACCCCATCCTGGCCGCGCACAGGAACGCTGTTACACAGGAGCAAATGCCCGTTGCAGCCGATCTCCTGATCGGACAGCGGCTGCCCGCTTTGCAACACGGTTTGCAGGTCGGCAAACAGCGGCGTGTGGCGAATGTCGCTGGTGACGTGGTTATTGGTACTGAGCAACATCTGGCGCGCCGCCTGATTAGCCAGGGTAATGTTTCCCTCGTGGTCAACGGCAATAACCCCTTCTTTAAGGGATTGCAGCATGGCCTGGCGTTGCTCAAAGAGGGTGGATATCTCATAAGGCTCCAGGCCAAAAAGAATACGTTTGAGCACCCGGACCAGCGCCCAGATGCCGAGAGAACCGACCAGCGCGCTAAATACCATTGCAAGCAGCAATCCCCAGCGGCTGTGGCTTATCTGCATATCCACTTTACTCAGCGAGATACCAATGGCGACCACGCCGATTTGCTGATGACGGTCATCAAATACCGGTGTAAACACCCGCAGCGCCTCGGCGAGAACGCCGTGGTTGACCGAGACATTCTCCCGGCCATGCAGGGCCGGGATCAGATCATCACCAATAAAATGTTTACCAACTTCACTGGCTTCGCGGTGTGATAAACGGATGCCGTTCATATCGGTCACCACCACAAAGAGCAGGTCATTTCTGCGTTGTACGGCCTGGGCGAGGTCTTGTACCGTTTCGCTCCCGGCAGGCATAGACAGCGCACGCTTGATCTCGGGCTCATCGGCAAGGGTGCGGGCAACGGCCATCGCAGTGTCCTTTACCCCTTCACGGGTGACACTGGAGATCTGAACAAAATAGAGCGCATAAACCACCAGTAGCACCGAGACAATAACGCTGCACAGCATCAGCGTAACCAGGGTACTGAGTTTCATAGCGCGTTTGCGCGAAGCAGGATGTGGATGCCTTCCGTTCACTGCAGCCTCAAAATCATTCACAGAAAGAGGGTAATTATCGCCGAACGGGCGCGTATCTCAAAGCGGCTAACGGCTTGTCACCTTTGAATTTATCCCCTCATTTACGTGACACGTCTCGCAAGGCAATTATATGAATCGCTTTATAGTAGGGCGGGATAAATAAAAAGGAGGTAATGATGAGCACTTTGTTAACGGTAGCGGCGAAAGCACGACGTAATGACCGGACAACGGAGATAGACAGACTCTCAACAGAGGATGTCCTGCAACTCATTCATCAGGAAGATGTCGCTGCTCACGATGCGGTGGCGCACTGTTTGCCTGATGTAGCGAGGGTTGTTGAGCATGCCGTGGCGGCACTCAGTCGCGGTGGGCGTGTCGTGATGATTGGGGTCGGCGCCTCAGGCGAACTGGCGCAGCAGGCGATTTATGATTTTGCCCCGGACAGCCAGGCGCAGGTGCGCTGCATTGCGGTTAATGATGCCCAGGCAGATGACTACGACGCCGGGATCGGCGCGCTGCAGGCGATAAATTTTAACCACGATGATTTTATGCTGGCGCTAACGCTGAGCGGGAAGACGCCGTGGGTGTGGGGCGCGTTACGCCAGGCTAACGAGACCGGTGCGCTGGTAGCGGTATTAACCTCCGATCAACAAAGCGAAGCTGCGAGCCTCGGCGATATCGTGATTGCGCCGCCAACGGGCGCGGAAGTGGTTGCAGGATACGGTAATCCCAAAGCACGGCGCGCGCAGCAATCCATTCTGACGATGTTAACCACCACGCTCGCCATCCGCAGCGGCCGGGTATACAGCAATCTGCGGGTGGATATTCCGGCGACGAAAAGTAAATGGCAGGAGCGCCAGGTCGCGATCGTGATGGCGGCCTGTGATTGTTCACGTAAAGAGGCGAAAGCGGCGCTGGCAAGCTGTAATCAGCAGTGCAAAACCGCCATTCTGATGCTGCTTACCGGAATGGATGCGTGGGATGCCAGCGAAGCGCTACAGCGCAATAACGGCCATCTGCGCCTGGCGCTGAAAGAGAAGAGAGGGTAGCGGTAGCACGCAGAATATAACGGACTCTTTTAGGGTGGCGTGCCAGGATAAATCAGGTGCGCAGCCAGAATAGGGATTATCAACACGGGCCACAATGCTCAGGCAATGTGGCCCGTGTTCTGTTATGAGCAAACCTTGATAACAAGTTTGCCGGTAACGTGGCCTTCGGCGCTTACCCGATGCGCATCCGCTGTCTGTTCAAAGGCGAACACGCTCTGGATATGCAGCTTAAAATAGCCATCCTTACAGAGACGGGCTGCTTCGGCCAAGATAAGTTCCGGGTGTTCAGGGGGACCATGGGAAAATTTCGCGCCATATTGCTCTGCTGAAAGATCGGCGATAGAAAGCACATGCGTGGGGTTTCCGACGATGGCGAGCAACTCGGGTATAACGCCCGATCCTGCTGCGTCAATGGCTGCATCGATGCCCGTGGGAGCCAACTGAGCTACTCGCTCCCTAAGGCCTGGACCGTAAGTTGTTGGCACCGCGCCTAATGAGGCGAGGTAGTCCTGTTTCGGCGCACTTGCACTACCTATGACAGTTATGCCGCGCAGGCGTGCGAGCTGGACGATAGCTGTTCCTGTACCGCCTGCCGCGCCGCTGACCAGCAGCGTCTGCCCTGAGGCTATTCCCAGTTCGTCAAGTGCCCGGGTGGCGGTATCAAAGATCACCGGCAAGCCTGCTGCCACATCAAAAGAGACGGAGGCGGGGATGGTCGTCCAGTGGGTAAGGATCGCTTTTTCAGCGACGGTGCCGTTGCCGAAACCAAATACCGCATCACCGACGGCAACACCCACAACGCCATCGCCAGTCTCATCAACAACACCGCTGGCCTCCACGCCCACTGTGAGCGGGAGAGTACTCTCTTCGAATGGCTGATACTGGCCTTCTCTGCGTTTCCAGTCCGACGGATTCACCCCCGCATAATGTACGACAATGCGGATCTCGCCCGGCCCGGCGTGCGGAACGGCAATGTTTTCGATTTTTAGCTCATCAGGCCCGCCAAAGGCGTGATAGCGAATCGCCCTCATCGTCTCTCTCTTATCAATGCACAAAGAGTGAGAACCAGCAGGATGGGGACTGGCGGATACAGGGGGAGAAGAAGGTGAATTTGCCACAGATACGCTCCGTTTATCGTATCGCTACATGAAGGGTAGCGATAAGTGCTTACGCCATTTCGGCGGTAAAGCAGTTGATTTCGAAGACGCTGGCCAGTGTGTCGGGAGACAGCATTGACGTGTGCGCGATCAATTCAGCAGCAGAAATGATCGTTTTTCGCGACGTTTCGCTGAGGCTACGCAGACTCAATCAGGCTGTCAAGGCCAGCTATCAGCCTTATGCCCGCAGGGCATAAGTAGCCCGACCAGCAGGTTATTCAATTAGATAGACATGAGAGCGGCTGTCATCATTCCAGCTGAAAAGTACCAGATGCCAGAGGCCAGGCGCTTTTCGTGAAGGGTCAATTAACCCCTTTATTCCAGAAGACTCCAGACGGTTACGCACCGTCCATGATCGTGGAACACCGCCTTCGCGGACAATCTCCTGCCATGGCGCAATGGCATCGTTAAGATCAATACCTGCTGCGCGTAGTGCCTCAGCGTTTCTGAGATCGATAATCTTATCAGTGGCAACGCTAACCCTGACAATTTCAAGCTTCGTGCTCCTGTTATCACTGTGGGATTTCATCGCTGCCTCTACCCCTTCTGGCGAGGAACTGAGGTACAGCGTGGGTTGACTACTGTCGGAATAACGGCCCGGCGCTCTGGAACCCGATAAAGCATAATCCCGGTAAGCGGGATCGATCGCCCGATAGAAAATACCTGATATATCAGTTAAATAGTTCGTTATATCCATAAGTTCTCTCAATTCTTGTCGGCGAAATGTACTTTGCTGCGCGAGCCAGTGACGCGCCTGGTGTAACGGGGCGCCGGGATCATTACGCGCAGTACGATGCTTGTCTTAATGTTGAAAAACTCCGGGTAAAGCGGGGCCTTTACATTCATGGGCTAATGACAAAAGTCATTAAAACGCAGCAATGAAATAAAGGACGCAACAGCAGATGCGTCCCTGACTTAAAAGATTAGCTTTGACAGAAGCGGAGCCGGTTGCCAAACGGATCGTGGACTTCCATGACATCTCCCCAATCTTGTTTAAAGATTTCCGGGCGACCGTATCCGTAATGTTTGTCGTGTAGTTCATTTCTGAGCAACTCGATATTTTTCATCGGGATAAATATGGTTGCGCCGGGGCTCGCATCACCGTGGTGTTCAGAAAGATGCAACTGCAAACCATCGCGGACAATGCCCATATACAGGGGAAGGTGAGGTTCAAACCTGTGCTCAAACTCAACGTGGAATGAGAGAAATTCAAGATAGAACTCCTGCGCTTTTCGGATATCAAAAATTCGCAGGATGGGTATGGGCTTACTGAACTGAATTTGAGACTCGGGGGGCTGCGGACGCAACATGGCAGCCGCTGTATTCCAGTCTCTGAAGCCTAATTGATGCGAAACCATTTCGAGAGCAGCGGAATAAGAAATTTTATGCTCACGTAACTCAAGAGAGGCTTTTAACTTTGCCGCCATTTGTTTGGCTTGTTCGACAGAAAACATATTCACTCCTGTTGTCAGGATATGAGGGTGCTCGCGTTACCACATCCCGACCATCAAGAGTTGTTAAATTAATGAGGTTGAGAACTGGCATGCTTTCACCTTTTCCCATCCGGAAGCGAGCGGCGGGCAGCACGAACCCTGAATGAGAATACCCGGGGCCAGGACATTCCTCAAGCTTTCGGGGGCGAATGAAGCGGGCAACTACCAATCCGGATAGGGAGGATTAACAGGGGTAGATGCAAGAAGTAGAGCGGCGGATCCTCGCTCACAGCAGACAGGGCAAGGCTACTCTCATCCGCTCGGTGCAGGTGGATGATGTTCATTGCATCGTGATATGTTGATTCAGGGAGAGTAAGTCACCGTAACACCTTCACGTAAAAGGAGTCTCAGATGGATTTAGAAACGGCGCGTTTAAGGCTTGAACCTTATGATGACTCACACTTCGAAGGCCTCAGGAGAATGGATAGCGATGCCAGCGTGATGCGTTATATCAACAAGGGTATTGTTAAAACTCCTCAGGAGACCTGGGAAGCTATCAGACGTGTTCAAAGCCGTTGGGAGCAATACGGGTACTCGTGGTGGGTTATCAAAGAGAAAGCGTCCGGAGATATCGTTGGCGCCGCCTGCCTCCAGCACCTGGCAAACGTGGATGGCGCGCCATTAGAGATTGGCTGGCGACTCATCCCTGAGCATCATGGCAAAGGTTATGCCACAGAAGCAGCTAAAGCGATTATTGCTTTCGCAGCAGAACGGGCAGGCGCAACGTATCTGGTTGCGGTTGCCGATCCTGATAATATCCCCTCGCATCGTGTCATGCAGCGATTGGGTATGACGTATAAGGCAATCGAACAGCATTACGATGTGCCATGCGTAGTTTATGAACTTACGCTCCGGCATACTGATTAAGCGTATTGCTTATAGATTCTGTGAAAGCGAGTTGTTGAATAAGGACGTTATACGCGACAGGGCATTTTAACGATTATGGGGATGCGAATAGTGTTTCGCTCCTCGCTGCTGCAGACAAGCTTGCGCTGTGTGCCAGACGCAAAAGTTATTCGTATCACTTCAACTCAAGCAGTGAATCTCTGAGATAACCCTCCAGCAAAGACGCACAAACTCGCGTTTCATATGACATCATGCCCGCCGGTGGATGGAGCAACCAGGCACTAAAAGACGGGAGCTGATAGTGGTTTAAAAGAGGGATTAGCGCTCCCTGTTCAATTTCGTTTCTGCAAACCGGGAATTGCAAAACACCAATGGCATGTCCCGCTAATAAACAGGCAAAGACACTTCGCCAGTGAGTGGACTGAAATTTAACGTTGACGGGGACATTAATCAGTTGGTTTTCGGCGGTGATCAATGGAATACGTTGACTGCTAAATACGCCCGAAACAGCGGCGAACGGATAATCCGCCAGCGCCTGCGGGGAGTGAGGGCAACCCATTTTCGCCAGCAAAGCAGGTGAGGCCAGTAGCATTCTGCGCACGCTACCCAGTGGGCGTGCGACAAAAAAACCTTCTGAGACATCCCCCAGGCGCAATGACAAATCCACACCTTCGGTGACGGGATCGATGACACGGTCATTAAAAATAACATCGACCTGCAGACCTGGATGTTCGTCCAAAAGCCGCAAGAGCGCAGGCATCAGTAAACTTTCCCCGGCAGAATAGGGGGCGGCAATACGGATTTTGCCCTGCAGACCCTGATTTTCTTCATTCACTGAAAGCGCGTGCTCAGCCGCCTGAATTGCCGTTTTACTTCGCTCATAAAACACATTGCCGCTATGAGTCAGAGACATGTTACGCGTGTTGCGCCTTAGCAGGCGCGTACCAAGATGTGCTTCCAGTTTTTCTATTCTTTCACTGACGGCGGGTTGCCCAATGCCGAGATCCCGGGCCGCAGCCGACATGCTGCCCCGCTCGACCACCCTGACGAATATGCGCATTGCGGAGAAGAGATCCATTTAAAGATTATATTGGTTTTACTGATAAATGTAAGTGGAGGCAGGTATCTACTGTTTTTCCGGTAAATGGTGAAAACTCAACGCTCACGTATGGATTAGACCATAACAAAATATTTTTCAGTGAGTTAAGTTGAGGAGTAATTATGTCAGATATCAAGCTTTTCATGTTCCAGTCAGGGACACAGCAGTGTAAATATCAGCATATACGGATGAATCAGGGCATGGGAGAGCATTATGAAATCCCTGTCCCCTGGTTTCTGCTGACACATCCGCAGGGGTGTACCCTGATTGATGGTGGTCTGGCAGTAGAAGGGTTGAAAGACCCCGGTGCCTGGTGGGGAAAGGCTATAGAGCAGTTTAAGCCGGTAATGACAGAAAAAGAGGGCTGCGTAGAACAGCTTAAAAAGGCTGGCATCGCCGCTCAGGATATCCGCTATGTGGTGCTGTCCCACTTGCACTCTGATCATACTGGCGCAATTGGTCGCTTCCCACATGCCACTCATGTGGTACAGAGGCAAGAGTATGAATATGCCTTTGCGCCTGACTGGTTTACCGCTGCAGCCTACTGCCGACAGGATTACGATCGCCCTGAACTTGACTGGCTTTTTCTCAACGGGTTGTCAGATGATAACTACGACCTTTACGGTGATGGCACGTTACAGTGTATTTTTACGCCAGGGCACTCACCGGGGCATCAATCTTTTCTTGTTCGATTACCCGGCGGTACAAATATTACGCTAGCGATTGATGCGGCTTATACCTTAGATCATTACCATGAAAGGGCACTCCCGGGTCTGATGACATCCGCCACTGACGTCGCGCACTCTGTCCGAAAGCTACGCCAGCTTACCGAGCGATATAACGCGGTATTTATACCCGGTCACGACCCGGAAGAGTGGAAAAAAATCAGGCTTGCTCCGGCCTGTTACAGCTGAATCATTGCGTACGTATGCCATTAAAAACGGCCTGAGCGGAACGGAAAAGTAGTGTCAGGCAAGGACACGCACCGCTGGAAAGCGCCAGTGCAGGAACCAGGGGCTCAATGTTCGCGGCCATGAGGAATATTGTAATGTTCGTGTAGTGGCACGCGTTTCGGCCTGATTACGGCCCCCATTTCTCTCGTACTCGTTACGAGCTGTATAGGGAGTCGCTTGCGCTTCGTGGCAGACATGTTACACAGCGTCAGCCGCTGATCCGCTCATGAATGCGGGATTAATACAGCCCTGGCCGATTAACGTGGTACGTACAGCCTCAATAAGCGGGGTATGCGGTTCGTGGCCTAAGAAAGCGGTCAGTCTGGCATTGTCCATCTGTATTGCCTGCTTCCATAAATAGCGCATCTCCAGCATTTCATACAGTGTGGTGTTGAAAGAAGCCATCGCCCTGATGAGCCACCAGGGAAATGGTTTAACCTTCGCGTTAACTCCCGCAAGCTGCGCGACGCGCTGTATGGCCCGGGCCATCTCCGTACCATCGGCATCCCAGTGACCTCGCATATGAAAACAGGCAAAAGGGTCAAGTTGATCCCGCCGCGCCAACAGCGCAGAGAGCGTTTCTGCGACGTCCGGCAAATAGGCCCATTGATGGCCTGTCCCGGCTGTGCCTGGGTTTTTAATTATCCGCGGTTGTTGCCCCGGTTTGATCAATCCCTGCGAAAACCAGTTGTTGCCTGCGTCAGCGCCGAAGAAATCACCGGCTCGCAGAATTAGCACCTTTCCGCCACGCTGCGTCCAGGTGAAGAGCGCCTTTTCCATTTGCACCCGTATTGCCCCTTTTCTGGTGACAGGATTTTGGGGAGAGTCTTCGCGTAAAAGTGGAAAGGCGTCCGGGCCATAGTTGTAAATGGTGCCCGGGAGAACAAGTAATGCCCCATTTCGCTCTGCGGCATTGATTGTGTTCTGTAACATTGGCAACACCAGTTGTTCCCAGTTTCGATAACCTGGTGGATTAACGGCATGAATAATCACATCACATTCTGACGCGGCAGTCGCCACCTGCTCAGCATTCAGCGCATCACCCTTTATCCACGTCATACTTCCGTGCTCTTCATTCTGCGGGGCGTTGCGGCGCAGCGCAGAAACGTCCCATTTTTCGCTGATGAGTTTACGGGCGATTGCGCCGCCGATTCCGCCTGTTGCGCCCAGGATGAGTACCTTATTTTTGCTTTTCATTGTTTTACCTTTGCCGGATGTCTGTTGACATCGTAGTGCCTGTGCGAGCTAAATGTAATTGCATAACATCAGACAGCAGGTATGCATTTTTGTATGAAGCTAAATATTCCATGGGAATGGTATCGAACCTTCCTGGCCGTGATGAAAGAAGGTTCCCTCTCGGGGGCGGCACGCATGCTTGCCATCACCCAGCCCACGGCCGGGCGTCACGTGGCGGCGCTGGAATCCGCTCTGGGTCTGGTTTTGTTTACGCGCGCTCAGAGTGGTCTGCAGCCCACGGATGCGGCAGCCGCGTTGCAAGGCCATGCGCAAGCGATGGAAAACACCGCCAGTATGATTGAGCGTTCGGCTGCCAGCTTCAGTAGTCACCCGGCTGGGTTACATGGCGTGGTTCGCGTCTCTGCGAGCGAGATTATCGGCACTGAAGTGCTGCCATCCCTGATTGCACGTATTAAAGAAGAGTATCCGCAGCTTACTATTGAACTGGTGCTGTCTAACCGAATACAGGATTTATTGAACCGGGAAGCAGATATTGCGGTACGTATGAGCACACCGGTGCAGGAACAGCTCATTGCGCGTCGGTTGGGCAGTATTGAAATTGGTCTGCATGCCTCGCCGTCCTATCTGGCACGCCACGCCGCACCGAAAAGTGTTGATGAGTTGTTCACTCATACGCTCGTGGGCTTTGACAAAACGACGCCTTTTATTTTACAGGCGCTGAAACATTATCCTGAGTTAAATCGTGAACGCTTTACCGTGCGCACTGACAGCGATGTAGCGCAATTGAACCTTATCCGCGCAGGCGCAGGGATAGGCATGTGTCAGGTTCAACTGGCCGATTTTCCTGTTCCGTTAGAGAGGCTGATGCCTGATTTCTTTGCATTTCATCTCGACACCTGGCTGGTGATGCATGAGGATTTGCGCCACAGTAAGGCCTGTAAAACGGTGTTCGATCTTCTCGCAGCAGGCCTGCAGGCTTATATCAATAATGTGGGAGACATGAAGACGACTGGTCAGCCAGTAGGTGATGAAATCTCTGGACTGGCAGGAAGAAATCGCACGTAGCTACCCCCCATAAATGTTTGCTTACGTTAATGTTCTTTATCTCACCTGGTGGATGAAGAATCTTAAGTTATTACTACAGGGGCGCTGTCAGCGTTAGCGCCAGCACGCATCTGCAAAGCGGTATATCTCAAGGCCAATTAAGGATACCTCCTGATGTTCAGCCGTTTCATACTCCACTCAGCCTCTCTCATGTTGTCATTGATAGTCTTCATCATAAGTTTACCGGGGCATGCAGAATCTTTAAGGGACACGGACGAATACCAACAGATAAGCGGGCTTATCAGGGAACCACTGATGCTGTCCGTCACTTTACATAACGGCCAGCCTGCAATACTTGACGCTTTTGTCACACGGCCGGTAAGCAAGAGGCCTTTGCCGGTTGTGTTGATCACCAATGGAACTACCGGTACGGCTGAATTTGACCGCTGGACGCTTAACCCAAACCGCTATTCCTCAACAGCAATCGCGTTTGCACGCCACGGATATGCTGCGGTGGTTGTTCTGCGCCAGGGGTACGGTCAGTCCAGTGGCGCTGCAGAATATACAGGGCACACTTGCCTCGAGCCCTCTCATCTTCAGGCCGGAGAGCAGGACGTTCAAAATATGGTTGCGGCGCTGAACGCTGTACGCCGGAACTCATGGGCATCCGTTGATAATGCGCTGTTGGTTGGTATGTCCGCTGGTGGATTTGCGGTTATCGCAACGGGGGCCACGAACCCGCCAGGCGTTAAGGCGGTTATCAATTTTGATGGTGGCAGAGGGGCTATCGACGGGAAATCCCTTTGTGATAAAACAGGGCTGATGAAATCGTATGCACAATACGGAAAAACAGCGAAGCTCCCTTCGCTGTGGCTTTACGCAGAAAACGATAAGTCGTTTCCCCCGGATACAGGCCGAGAGATGTTTAATGCCTGGCAGCAGGGTAAAAGCCCGGCCCGGTTCATCGTCATGCCTGCTTACGGGAAGGATGGCCACGTCTTTATGGATTCTGCGCCAGAGAGTTTCTGGTGGAATACCGTTGCCACTTTCCTTGAGCAGTACCATCTGCCTTTTAAGGAGATGATCAAGCTTCCGACCGTCAATCTCGTTGAACCGCCAGCCCTGAATGCTGCCGGAAAAAAAGCTTTTTCCGGGTATAAAACAACGCAGCGATATGAAAAAGCATTTGCGACCGATCCGGACGGGGACTGGGGCGCTGCATACTGGGCCAGGAACAGTCAGGAAGCTGCCGCAACGGCACTTAATATCTGTGCAAAGCAACAACGCAAAGGGGCAACTAAATGCACTCTCTACGCTATCAACAATAATTACGCCGCAGAGGAAATGCACTGAAATACGTTGATATAACCGCGGCCCGCGCGCGTACGATATTAGGTTTATTCCTTACGCTGAGCGGATATTGCGCACTCAGGAGTACATAAATCAGTGAAGAACTGAATATGGGCGTAAGTCAGTCTGGCTTTTTTTCATTGGCATAAATATCAGGCCGGGTGATGGTCCATGCATAGTTTTCCTGATTTACGGGCTCGTAGCCAAATTTTTTATAAAGCCAGGGCGCTGTTGTTGTGAACAACATGATCCTGCGTAATTGCTCAAATACGGGATGATCATGTATGCATTCCATTATCCATCTTCCCAACCCCTCTCCCTGATATTCTTCAAGAATATAGACATCGCAAAGGTAAGCGAACGTAGCATAATCTGTTATCAGACGAGCGAAACCTATTTGGGCTTCATCGTGATAAACACCAAAGCAAAGGCTGTTTTCAATTGATGCGCCAACAATAGACTGGTTAATACCTTTAGCCCAGGTGGATCTTGTCAGGTAGCGATGGATAGCCTGCACGTCCAGTTTTTTCCTGTCTGTACTTATCAGGTAGTTATCCTTACGCCATTCATTTTTCTCTGAAATATTCACGTTCATTCCTGCTCATAAAATTCAGGGGGGAGCTAACCTTATCATTTGATGGAAAATTGTATTAACTGAATTATTGTGCATTCATTAAAAATAGCAACGCAGATTCAGGCGTAACAAATAAGCAAGGTTCGTTTTTCGCTCTGAGTTTAACGGGACGATATCGTCTTTTTTTCGGCTGCTTCATCGAAGGCTTTCCGGGAAGCCTCAATATCCTGCCATGTATCCCTGATCCAGTCGGTGAACCCGGCGAGAGGTTTGAGCATCGAAAGGCCACGGTCAGTTAGCTGATATTCCACCCGTGGAGGAAGCTCCGGGTAATAATAACGGTTAACAAGACCATCTCGCTCCAGATTGCGAAGAGTCAGGGTCAACATACGTTGTGAAATATCGGGAATGCCGCGGCGGATGGCGCTAAAACGCAGAGGAATATCAGGCGAAAGAGAGAGCAGCGAAATTACCAGTATGGTCCATTTATCACCCAATCTTTCCAGCACACTCCCCGGCGCACAAGGTGTCAGTTTCGGTCCATCCGCCGTTTCAATAATTGGCCTGCCATTAATCTCACGCGCCATATCTTCTCTCCGCTAAAGGCTCCTGTTAGTTACCTGTATGTAACCAGGGACCAGAAATGTGCCGTCTTGTGGAGGAAATCATAATAGTTCCATACTGTGACTTTCAATAGTTACTATGGAGAACCAAAATGAATCAGCCAGCAGAATTTCTTGTTTTCGGTGCCACCGGACAACAGGGAGGGGCGGTGGCTCATGCGCTACGGGCGAACGGGCGTAAAGTCAGGGGCTTTGTGCGGGACCCGTATAGCGAAAAGGCGAAGGCACTGATGGCCTCAGGGATCACGCTCGCAGTCGGCAATCTTTTTGACAGGGCTTCCATTGACCGGGCGATGGAGGGTATTCAGGGCGTTTTCAGCGTTCAGACCAGCTCGCCGGGGGGAGAGGTAAGCGATGAGCAGGAGATAATCCAGGGAAAAGCCATCGCTGACAGCGCCCTTGCGGCCGGGGTCAGCCATCTTGTCTATTCTTCATCTGGCGCTGCCGGAAAAGGGCCTACAGGTATGGGGCACTTCGACAGTAAGTCGGAGATAGAAAATTATGTCCGTTCTTTACCCGTACCCTCGACCATCACGCGCCCGGCCAGCTTTATGGAGATGCTGATGTTGCCTGGTATGGGACTCAACACCGGCCATTTTTCCTTCTTTATGCAACGTAACCAGCCGATGCAAATGATCGCACTGGAAGATCTCGGACGTATTAACGCCCACATTCTGTGTAACCCTCAACAATTCGCAGGAAAAGTGCTGGAAATCTCCAGCCAGGCATTGACCGGTGAGGATCTGGAATATGCTTTCTCGAACGCCGCAGGTTTCCCCATCCACTACCAGCGCTTTTCTGAGGCACTTTTAACACAAAACAGCTTCCTCCGTCGGCTTACGGAGCTGGTTGACAATGGCATTGTCGCCGGTGTGGCTGACATCCCGGCTCTTGAGGCGATGTTCGGTGAGATGATGAAACTGGAACAATGGCTAACAGGCCCGGGTAAGCACCTGTTCAGCGCTGCGCTTAACGCTCCGCAGGCTGAAATCGCGTTACGGTAAACGTCTGCCGGAAGCCCTCAGGCTCACCGGCAACGTTGTCCTGACCTGACCATGCCTAACGGAACAGACGTGTTTATGCACTCGTTGCAACGGTATATTCTTCCGGCGACACATCTCAGATAATGGTCAGAAGCTATATGTCACCTTCAGGCTGCCTGTGGGTGATGTTTTACGTTGAACAAGGGGGCTATTGCCTGCATCACCCGTCAACTGTGTAAAGCCTGCCTCGGTAATCACGCTCCAGTCCTGATTGATCTTGTATGTCCAGTTAAGATTCGTCGACCAGGCATAAATTCCCGATCCGGCATTATATTGTGTAAACCCCGAGGCGGCTGACTGCGATGCACTTACCCCGTAGTAAGTTTGCATATACTTGCTCGTCCCCCAACTGCCGGTTAGCGCCAGCGTCACGGAATTTTTCGCTGACTTATAGAGCGGGCTGACAATACCAAAATGCAAGGCAGTACCATTGTCGCGCTGAGAAACCGGCACCTCAGCCTGCAATTGCAAATTAAGCCAGTCGGTCACTTCGTACCCCAGGGCAGGCGCAGCGATAGCCGAGCCTTTGATATCGCCCATACCGCGCAAGTAGTCGCTGCCGTCGTTTATCGAGTCGCTGTCCACGTCACGATCTTTACGACCCGCGCGGTAGCTTAGCGCTGCGCTGTAATTAAACTTGCCGATATTATTGCCATAACCGAGACCACGCGTAGAGCTGACGAAAAGACCATTTGCCATAGAATAGTCAAGCACCAGGGCAGTCGTGACGCGATTTTCATCCGATCCAGAATAACGTGGCGCAACATTAACGCCGCCACCCAGAATCAACTCGTTACCCTGTTTCTGTTCTGCCGCCAGTACCGGGGTGGCCAGTAACGCCAGGAGAACCCCCGGCAACAACATCTTCAGACGGCAGCCCAGGAGTGGATGAGGGGACTTATGGTGCAGGTCTATAGTTCTCATTAAAGAAGTCCTTGTAGATTCAACTGGTTACGAGAAAAGCGGTTTTACACGCCAGTACGCTCAGTTTGAATGTCCACCCTAAAGTTCTTATGAGCCAAAAATGAAGAAATACTGAAGCGAGTACCATTGCGGCAAAGCTGATAGATTCCCTGATACCTTTTTTCTTCAGACGATCTTCATTCACTGTTGATACAGTACTTATTGTGAAAATACTCCTAATCGAAGACGACCTGGATCTCGGCAACGGCGTGCGCATTGCGCTTGCAGATCAAGGGTTTGATGTTATATGGGTTCGCCGCAAAGAGGATGCGCTGCATCAAATCGATGCCTGCGTGCCAGAACTTGTGTTGCTCGACCTCGGGCTGCCTGACGGCGATGGCATGAGCCTAATGGCATACATGCGCCAGCAGCTCAAGGGGATCCCCGTCATCATCCTGACAGCCAGAGGTACGCTGCAGGATCGTCTGAGTGGACTGGATGCCGGTGCGGACGACTATCTCGTTAAACCTTTTGTTCTCGCTGAGTTGCTGGCAAGGGTACGGGCACTTGCGCGACGCAGTTACGGTTTTGAAAATGAGATAATAGAAGTTCGGGGCTTATCTCTTCATGTACCGACCCGACGTGTGACCGTAAGCGCACGTAATATTGATCTGACGGCAAGTGAATATGCCCTGCTTGAGATTTTGATGTTGCGGACTGACCGTGTGCTTACACGCAGGTTTCTGGAAGAAAGGATATTCGGCGCAAAAGATAATATGAGCAATGCTCTTGATGTGCACATGGGAAATTTGCGGCGCAAAATCGGCGAAGGCTATGTGCGAACGGTACGGGGCGTAGGTTATGTCATTGATACCGTCCCGATCCAGAAAGGGGACGGTTGATGCGAAATTACTGGCGACAACTGCAGATCCCAACGCTGGTACGGCGAATTATGGTTGCCCAGATGCTACTGCTTACCCTGCTTTGGTGCCTCTTTCTGACCTTTGTTTTATGGGAAGACTTGCGCAGCCCTTCAATACTCACGGGCAGTAAGACTTACGACGCCGTTTTTACCCTGGTTCGAAGTATGGATACGCGCGCGCAGGAGCGAACCGTCGTTCTTGAAGCGTTCAGCAAGGCGTTGCGGGAAGGTTATGGCGGAGGTGAAGATCCTGAACTGTCGATCAGCCTGATTGTTCGCCAGAATAACGCGCTGATTTATGCCTCGGCTGGCGCGCCGACAGGGGTAGTTAATACCCGGTTTGGGGAGATTGAGCGTATTCAAAGTGAAGGGCGCTTCTGGACCAGTCGTACGTTAAAGCCAGAAAACGCGGATCTGGACGTTACGCTCGTTACCCCTGCCGCAGGCTGGAACTTCTTCTTTTACCTGAACTCGCGCGGCTACTACATCTTACCGCTGTTGGTGTGCATTCCTTTTCTTTTGTTTCCAGCGTGGTTATCAATTCGCATAGCAATGCGCCCCTGGAACAAAGTGGTTAATGAAGTTTCCTTACGAACGCCAGACGATCTCTCCCCCTTAAAAGAAGTGCCAAAGCACAGGGAGCTTCGCCATATGGTTGACGCGATTAATGTCTTTCTGGCCAGGGTGCGGGAAAGCACGGAAAGGGAACGGGTTTTTATTGCCGATGCCGCTCACGAACTGCGTACTCCCCTGGCTGCGATGCGTATCAATGTTGAAGCTTTGCAGTCCTATGTAAGCAGCGACAGGCAACAGGAGTTGCTGGCGGGGATAATTCGCAGCAATAGCCGTGCGGCACGTCTCGTCAATCAGTTACTGCTACTGATGCACAGCGAAGCGCGCATTGACGCGGTTATGGAGCCTGTGTCGCTGGCGACGCTTATCCAGGAGCGAATGGCTGTACTGGCACCGCTGGCTGCTGAACGCAGGATTGAGCTTGAGTTTTACTCGCATGATGAAGCCTGGATTACAGGTGTCAGGGAACGCCTGATGTCGCTTATCGACAATGTCATTGAAAATGCCATCAAGTACAGCCCTGAGGGCGGACGGGTCGAGGTTGAGGTACGCGCATCAGATGGCTTCACTCAGCTACGCGTCTCAGATGCCGGGCCGGGTATCCCTGTTGAATTGCGGGAGCGCGTGTTTGACCGGTTTTTTCGCGATCCTAATCAAATGCAAAGCGGGAGTGGCCTGGGGCTTGCGATAGTCAAAGCGGTTGCGCAGCAACACAACAGCAATGTCAGCCTCAGTACGTCAGCAGAAGGCGGGTTGATGGTGACCATTGACTTCCCAAAGCGCAACGCTGTCTGAATGAAAATACAGATCCCCGCCGGGCGGAGGGGCGTAGATAAAATAATGGAGTTGAAAGTGAAATATCTGGCTCTGGCGACGCTATTATTTTCCATTGCAATTAGCGGTTGTGCCATAACCGTTAGCGATTTAAAAAGCAGCCAGGCATCTTATGATGGTAGTTTTACCAGTAAGACGGGGCCTTCCGATACCTATCGAACCTTAAGGCACATGGCGAGGCAGTGCCTGGAATATGAGGCCTATTCAGGCAATCCGGTCATTGTATTAAGCGAGTATGACGGGGAGCGTAAAGAGGGTGAGATCAATCAAAAGTTCCTGGCGGATGGGCTGTTAATTAACAACACATTAATTCAGATAGAAAGTCAGGATGACGACAAAGCGAAGGTAAGCTTATATACCACCAGGAACATCCTGAGTGTCGGCATCAGGTCGCCAAAAATAGGTGATATCAGGCGCTGGAATGGGGGCGACAGAACATGTTAACTCGACAGGCTTGTATATATTCAGGCTCGTAACCTCAGATCAATTCGCGAGTCATTATGCTGCGTTTACTTATTTGATTGCTCAGCCATCCACCGCTGTCTTGACGCATTTAAGCTCAATGGATTCGCCCCCTGCAAAAAGGGGGCTCTGTGACGTCTGGCGTATCAGCCATTGCGCTTGTCTGAAAGTTGCCGCAAATCATCACACATCTCTTGTAATTCGTTGATAAGCCTTGCCACATGGAAACCATCGCAAACGGCATGATGTACCTCGACGGCGAAGGGTAACAGGACTTTTTCACCTTGTTTGTAGTATTTTCCCAGGGTGAACATGGGGGCAAAAAAGTTCTGCATGTTAGCAACGTTGATATTGAAACTGGTAAAACTTACCCAGGGATTAGCCGATACGAAAAATACATTTTCCAGCGATTCTTCCTTTGGCAGATAGGAAAGATTATCGCGATAGCGTTCGACGTCTTCTGAAAAATGATTCAGGAAGTGGTGAATATTACCATCGTACTGACTCCATAATGACGAAAAGGTCTCGGTTTCATCATGGAAAATCGTATAACATGGATGAATCTCATTCCATATAACAAGTTCATTATCTTTTATGGCCATACGAAATTCCGTATGCCTGTTTACTATTCTGGCAATCAGGAAAATCATAGTAGGGTAAAACTTCCATCCAGCTTCCTTTATTTGTTTTAGTAGCGCAGTAATATCTAATTGCACAGTCTGGCTAAATGTACACTGAGCAAAGGACTGAAAGGCTTCAAAATGCTCCTTCCTTGCCCAACGTGATAAGTCGACAGCCGTATATTCTGGAGTTATGTTTTTCATTGTGAACCTTTGCTTACCCATTCTATTTTGAGGGTAGCCTAAGATTTTACAATTATTTAATCAACCTGTTAAGTCCCGAATTGTCTGGCAGCGAGCAAATTTGTTGCGACTAACCGTATTCCCACACACAAAGAAATGATGGGTAAAATATCGGGATAATGACAGTTGGCTGTGCAACCTGGTGATATTTTCGTAACGAGAAAATATCAGCAGAATATCTGCTTCTTATTCATTTCGCCGCAGGCATGCGGCGGGCCAGCCAGGCCCCCCAGAACAGACTCGAAAAGAAGCGAATGGGCGTTTCAAATCCTGCTTCGAAGAGTAAGGCAAAGACATCATCTTCCGACCGGGGGGGCTCTGCGCCCTGCAGTATTTTGTCCATTTTAGACCGGAGCTCTTCCGGTGTCGCACCGTTCATGCGCCAACGATTTGCCCATGCGGCCATCAGCAAGGGCTGCGACGCGTAAGCGCGATAATTTCCGGCAATGACTATCGGGGCGTCTGGTTTCAGACGCATCGCAATCTGGGCCAAAATATCCTGCTTTGCTTCGTCGCCCGGCAAATGGTGCAGTACACCAATCATTATGGCGGCATCGAAGGTCGGGGATACATCCAGATCAGAAACAGCGCCGGACACGATTTCAACCCGCTCAGCTATATCTGCCTGGATTATATTGGCACGGGCAAGCTCCAGCATCGGCTGAGAGGGATCGACGGCGACAAAAGTCCAGGTCGGTTCCAGGGTCGCAGAGGCGATAATCTCACCGGCCGTTCCTCCGGCACCTGCCACCAGCACACGCGCCGGTTTCGCTTCGCCCAGCGCGGCAGAAAGCATACAGGCGGAAAGTTCGTGGCAGGCATCATAACCGGCCAGCGCAATCCGGCTTTGGCGTGCATATTCCCCTGCGCGTGCAGCATCGAATTTAGCAGCAGAATCCTGGGGCATGGTATCTCCGGTTAATCATTCAGGTTATAGGTCATCATGTTTCGTTGAAGTAGAATAAAAGATTAAGGGTAAGAAAGTTTGAGAAAAGCATGATTGAAAGTCTGATTATTCCACGAAGATATGATCGGTTAACGGCCTTCCTGCAAGCGTTCCCGCTTTGTGTGGAACCATGCGATTCGGCAACGTCGGCAAACCTGTTGATTATTGATGTCAACCGTTCAGGCGGGCCGACCCATTTGCTCTACCGTGCCAGAACGTCGGGTGGGCTGCCTGCAGGGGCAACGCTCTGCGCTGCCGCCAGAGTTGACTTTGGCGGCAGTGCTAATCCGCTGGTTGGCGCATTACCGGACGAACTGTGCTTTTCGATGGCAGAGATGCCGCAACTATTTGGCCTGGCTGAACTGATCGTGGCAGAGAACGATGTGAACCGCTGTGGTGGCGGTCTCGTCCAGACCCGGCTGTGCGAAGTTATCGTGGTGCTGGCCATTCGTCGGGCTATCGCGCAGGGAACTGTCGATGCGGGGCTATTCGCGGGACTTGCTCATCCAAAGCTGCATATGAGCCTCGTTGCTATCCACGATGATCCGGCGCGGAAGTGGCAGATCACCGACCTGTCCGCTATTGCGGGAATGTCCCGTGCGCAATTTATCGATGTTTTTAAGAAAACCGTCGGAGAATCTCCGGGAGCCTATTTGACCAGCTGGCGCTTAGCGCTGGGCGCGGCCAAATTACGTTCCGGACGTAGCGTCAAAGCTGTTGCCGCACTCGTTGGCTTTGGAAGCGCTGAGGCATTTTCTCGCGCTTTTTCACGTAAATTTGGCTATTCGCCCGGGAAGTGTAAGTGCCTGAAAATATAAAGGAGGGCTTAAGGTCGTTTATTGAGCAAGTTATTACCCTGCGCGCAGCGCTGCATTCCGCCGACGCGACCTTAACCGTGCATTGTCTGTTATCGCCACAGAGGGTGGCTTAAAAAGAGTGAAGCATATGCTCCAGAAAAGCGCGTACCGCAGGATTGGCGCGTCGGCTTTCATGCCAGACAGCCGAAATATCATGCCGCTCCACCGCAAAATCGCAGAGCAGGGGAATTAATTTTTTATCTCTTACCAGAGACGCGGCCATAAAATTTGACGCCATACCTATACCCGCACCGGCAACAACGGCGGCAATGACGGCTTCGCTGGTATCAGCAATGATTGTTGACGAAGGTACAATTTCTGTCTCGCGTTCCCCGACGCGAAACGGCCAGCGAAAGAGTTGCCCCGTATTTTGATAACGCAGATTGACTGTCGTATGTCCGGACAAGTCATCAGGATGTTGCGGAGGCGCGCAACGGGCTACATATTCAGGCGAGGCATAACAACTTATCTGGTAGGGTGGAAGGCGACGCAGCAGAAGGTTTGAATCAGCGAGTTCGCCAAGTCGAATGGCAATATCAATATTCTCATCAACGAGGTTTACTACCCGATCGCTTAAGCGTAAATCAATCGTCACTTTTGGATAAACGGCGCAAAATGCGGGAAGGAGAGGGGCAATCATATGGATGCCCACCGGTAATGATGCCGCAATGCGTAACACTCCCGCAGGCTCTGCGCGCGAGCGTTTCGCTACCTGTTCGATCTCTTCCGCATCCCGTAACAACCGCAAAGCTCGCTCATGCAGTTCACGCCCTTCGGCAGTCAACACCAGTGAACGTGTTGTTCGGGTGAATAAGGTGATGCCGAGCTGTTTCTCCAGCCGTTGAATACTTTTGCTGATTGCAGAGGGTGATACAGAAAGCGCACGGGCAGCGGCGCTATAGCTACCCAGAGCGCCTGCGCGAGCGAATGCAATGAGACCCGTGAGTCTTTCAAAACCGATTTGTTCCTTCATGGCATAAGTAAAGCGAAATCAGCCCCTATTATCAACCCTGACTAGTAATCATATGCTCTGTCATCTGAGGTTTTTTTGAGCGAGATGATAATGACTGAGATGATGAAAGCGGTACGGTTACATGCGTTTGGCGGGCCAGAAAACCTGATCTATGAAGATGCCCCCCGGCCACGCATGGGCAGCGACGATGTCCTTGTACATATGCAGGCCGCCAGCCTTAACCCGCCAGACTGGTATCTGCGCGACGGCTTTCGGACGCTTCCGCCTGAATGGCGGCCAGAACCCACTTTTCCACTCATTTTGGGGAAGGATATCTCAGGTGTCGTCGCGGCAGTCGGTAAAAATGTGACGGCATTTCGCACCGGGGATGAGGTCTATTCGATGGTGGGCTTTCCTGACAAAGTGATGACGGGCAGCGGCGCCTGTGCCGATTATGTCAGCGTTCCTTCATCAGAGCTGGCGCACAAACCCCGTGGTATTGGGCATGTGGAGGCTGCCGCTGCGCCAATGTCACTGCTCACGGCCTGGCAATTTCTTATCGAAACGGGGCATAACGCGGCAAATCCCTTCCAGCCTTTTGCACATAAGGCGGTGCCATTAAAAGGACGGACGGTGCTGGTCAATGGTGCCGGTGGCGGCGTGGGTCACCTTGCCGTGCAAATTGCCCGCTGGCAAGGGGCGAAGGTGATTGCCGTGGCGTCTTCACGCCATGAGACGCTGTTGCGTGAGCTGGGGGCGGATGAATTTATCGATTACACCAAAACAGCCGCTGAGAATGAAGTCAGAAATGTCGATCTGGTTCTTGATGCGGTGGGTGGGGCAAATATGGAACGTTTTCTGGGCTGCATAAAGCCTGGCGGGGCACTATTTCTGGTTAACCCGTTGGGTTTTACTGCACGGGAAGAGGCGGCGCAAAAAGGGGTGACGGTGTCGTCTACGCAGGTACGCTCCAGCGGCGCGCAATTATATGAAGCAGGCCGTCTTCTGGAAAAGGGGCTTGTCCGGGTCGTTATTGATAGCACCTATCCATTAGCAATGGCATCGGCTGCTCATCAGCGTGCGGCAATGGGGGGGATTCAGGGCAAAATTGTGCTGACAAACTTCTGATAATGGTCACCCCGGTTATGACTCACCGGCTAATACCCGGTGAGTTGATGAATAAATCGCAGGGCTATGCGCAGGTGATGCATGATTCTATAATTATCAACGGCTCCGGTCAGGCTGGTTAAACACAGGGCGAGTGACATCCGCTGTAAAACCAGATACATCGGTACGTTAATAAGGGCTTTGCCGGCATACAGTGAAGGTGTGATGGTTAAGAACAGAAGATCTCAGAACTATGATAACAACCGATGAGATTCGCTTTGCTGAATGGCAAATCTGGCCGCAGCTCAGGATTCTGTTGCACCGGGGTAAGCCGGTAAAAATTTCTGCCAGAGCGTTTGATGTTCTGGTTGTGCTGATAAGGGCTAACGGTAATGCGGTCAGTAAAGCGTCTTTACTGACTCAGGTGTGGGGAAATGAAATCGTCGAAGAGAATAATCTTCAGGCGCAAATTTCAGCTCTGCGCCGCCTGTTGGGTCGCGATCGGCATCTTCTTGTTACGGAATTTGGTTGTGGCTACCGCTTTAACATCAATAGCGTGCCGTTGCAGGCTTCCTCTGACCCGGAAATAACGATCCCGGTAGTCACCCCTTTTTTAAGCTCGATTTTAGGGCGCGATCAGGCGGTGCAGGAGGTCTGTGCCTTATTAAATCACCACCCTCTGGTGACGATAACCGGCCCGGGGGGAGTGGGGAAGACGCGTCTGGCATGGGAAGTTGTTAACAGCCAACACTCGCTTTTTGCGGATGGACTCTGCGTGGCTGAGCTGGCGCATATCACTGACGAAGCCAGCATGCTCTCTGTTTTTTCACAGGCACTACACCTGCCATTATCCGGCGTTCAGCATGATGCCGATTTACGCCAACAGCTTGCGCAGCGTCGGTGTTTGCTGCTGATTGATAACTGTGAGCATGTTACTGGCGAACTGGAACCGCTGATTACGCTGCTTCTGCGGCTGGCTCCCCGGATCAAATTACTGTTGACCAGCCAGGTGGCGTTGCAGATTGCCGGTGAGCAACAATATTTACTCCCGCCATTACAAGTCCCGGAAAAAGAGGCTATCGATAGCCCCGCGTTAATCTCTTTTCCCAGCGTGCGTCTTTTTATTGAGCGTGTGCAGGCCAATCAGCATGATTTCCAGCCCTCTGCCAGTGAACTGGCGCTGATTGGCGAACTATGCCGTCATCTTGATGGTTTGCCGCTGGCCATTGAACTGGCGGCTTCACGTCTGCCATTTATGAGTGTCCGGGAGATTTATAATCGACTGGAGGACCGTTTCCCATTATTGAGCAATACACACCGTTCTCTGGCGCCGAGACATCAGAAAATCGTGACGACCCTGGAGTGGACTTATCAGCTACTCAACGCCCGCGAGCAACGGTTATTCAGGATGCTTGGCATCTTTACCGACACATTCAGTGTGGAGTCAGTGAGTGATTTTCTGCGCACTAAGGACAACCATAGCTGGCAGGTTATTGACGACTTGCAGCGGTTGTTGTCCCTGTCACTGATTCAGGTCAGTAGTCAGACGCCTGTTACGCGTTTTCGCCTGCTGGAAACCATGCGTCAATTCGCATGCGCGAAGCTCAGGGAGGAGGATGAATACTCTGCGCTTGCAGCCGATTTTGCCAGTTACAATAAGGTGCTGGTGGAACAGGCACAAAATGAGTGGCTCAGGTTGCCAACGGAACAGTGGCGGCAACGCTATCGCCATATCCTGAATGACTTGCGAAGTGTATTACAGCAAACCCTGGCCGAGGGGCGTGATTGCGCAACCGGGCTTGCAATCTTGCAGGCTATGACGCCGTTCTGGATTGAATACTCACTCTATGACGAGTGTCAGCGTCATATTTATCCGCTGATATTTGAAAATAGCTCGCGGGTTGAATTGACGTTACACCAGAGAATGCATCTGTGCGCCGCAGCAGGTAAGGCATCAACCTGGGCCAGAGGCCCAACGTCTGAAACCCATTTAGCCTGGCAAACCGCGCTGACGCTGGCAGAAAAACTCGACGACAAAGAAATACGCCTGCAGGCGCATTACGGATTATGGCTGTATTGCCTGCGCACGGGCGATCTGGATAAAGCGCGTGAGCATGCGCAGTCTATGTGCGAACTGGCGCGGGAAATCAATGATGCGCAGGCCCATGCCGCCGGGCTGCGTATTCTCGGCGTATCCCTGCATTTTTCAGGTCAACATAGCGAAGGTCGCCAATATCTGCTGCAATCTCTGGCCTGGTACGAGCAGGAGAATATGAGTCATCCTTTCCGTTTCGGGCTTGATCAAGAGACCGCCGGTATGGCTTT
This sequence comes from Phytobacter palmae, assembly GCF_039409775.1. NCBI lineage: Bacteria > Pseudomonadati > Pseudomonadota > Gammaproteobacteria > Enterobacterales > Enterobacteriaceae > Phytobacter > Phytobacter palmae. The sequence goes on from NZ_JBCIVJ010000009.1 coordinate 113,918, forward strand.
TCTCTCTCGCTTACTCTGGGTTCAGGGGGAGTATAAGGCCGCGAAAAAAATGGCCTTACGCGGTGTTAAAAAAGCCGCGCGTTTGCAGCATGCCTGTTCTCTTTGTTGTGCACTGGCCGAGGGGGCCTGCATGACTGCGGCACTGGACCGTCATCCACGCTGGGTGATAAGGGCGGCAAACTGGCTGGTTCACCTGGCGGAAAAACATGATTTGTATTTCTGGAAGACCTATGGGGAGTTGTTTCTTGTCTGGGCTCAGCAGTTCAGTGATACCGATGTCAGTCAAACGACGCTGTTTAGCTCGCTGCGGGCGATGGGACTGGACTGGCAATATTCCCCTTTGTTATCCGAAATTGATGCCAGCCTGGCGCAGCAAATCGCCAGCCGGGAGCAGGAAAACTGGTGCGCGCCTGAGCTGATGCGTCTTTGCGCCACACAATTACCACCTCAGAAACAACGCTTGCTGCTGACGCAGGCTCTGGATAAAGCGCGGCAGCAACAGGCTCACGGTTGGGCCCTGCGTATTGCGTATTCACTGGCAACAGCGCAGGCCGCTGCCGGCGAAAATGGCGCGGCTAAACAGGTATTACTGGAAGCGTTACAGGGTGTCGATGTCTCAGACAGGACGACAGATGTCAGAAAGGCGTTGGCCCTGTATGCCCGAACCGCGCGTTAATATTTTCGTCTTACGGCAATAAACATCCCGCTGAGTACGAGCGCAGCCCCCGCTAAAGAAATCAGCGTCCAGTTATACCCGGCATGCAAAAACGAAACTGGGGACGTATCGTTAATATCTCCTCTATTGGCGGCATCTATCCTAACCCGCACCTTACCGTCTCACATGCCCTTAGCGCGGCCATCAACAACCTGACCCGTAGCTTAGCGCTGAGCGTGGCGCCGGAGGGCATTCTGGTCAATGCCATTGGCGTGGGCGCTGTTGCGACGGATAACTGGGCGCAGAATATGCTGCCGAATGTCCGTCTTCGTCGTCCTGAACTGGCGGAAAAAACGGACGAAGAGGTGATGGCGCTATTGGGCAAAGAGAAAACCCCGGTGGGGCGCTTTGGGCTTCCTGAGGATATCGCTGCGATTACGGCATTTCTTCTTTCTCAAAGAAATCAGTTTGTTACCGGACAAACAATTGAAGCGTCAGGCGGAGCAAATCGCTTTATGTGATCTCTTACCTTCCCTGAAACGCTATTCCCGGACGTGAAGCATTGCGTCTGGTTGAACCGCGCCGCCAGGTCGGTGCGGTTCGCCCCCCGGATATGGGGGAGGCCAGGCTAAGCGAATGAAGAGGATTGCCGGTGGGGATAACCCGAGTTGAAAAAGCTAACACAGTGCCGTTATTTTACATGTGGCTACGTTAGCAGAAGACAACGCGCGTAACCCAGGCTTTTCGCACATTGCTGGCGCCATTAATATTCTGAATGGTGAACGGCAAAAATCCGCAGAATGCTAATTAATAACATGCTGAGCTTTGATATTTCAAATATCCACAGATGGCAAAATATACTATATCTTTTGATTCGATATCAGGTAATTTGGGCTTAAATAACTTTGCAGGGTAATGATTATCACGATAAGAACCCAGTAATGTGCAGGCTTGCTCACATTATTTATGTAACATCATTTGTTTTACTGGAATATATTTTCTCTGGATCTTTTTTTCGATTTTTTCATTAAATTAAATTACGTAACTGACGATAAGTAAGTTGATGGCCAGGTTTTTCTGATTCCTCAAAAGAAATTAAAAAACTGCAATCGGACAAGAAGTAAAAATGAAACAATTTTTTGAAAATTAAAAAATCACCGAGGATACCGCTATGTCGAAGCTGTTACCGTCAATAAAAAATCTGCCTGTGGCTGCTAAACTGTTCGGCGGGTTTGCAGTTTTAATCCTGATTATTGTTTTGTCCTCCCTCATCAGCATTCAACAGTCTTTCAGTATTCGTGACCATGCGTTAAAGGGGAAATTAATCAACGAAATCAGCACCGATCTTAATACAGCTCGACGTAACCGTTTGACTTATCAATTAAATCATGATGAAAAATCGCTTCAGGCGAATAGAGTCGCCATCGAAAAGATGGATCAAAAAGCGATTACGGGGCTGGATTTTACCTGGGACAGCGATGCCCGTGTTTTATTTGATGAATTGCGCAGTTCTATTCCTGACTACGCCAGTCATCGGGATACCTTCGTTAAACTCGAACAGGCGACCGTCGGGAAAGCGCAGAATTTAACATCGCCGAATCTGAAAGCGGTACTGGATAAATTCAGCTCCCGCCTTGAGCAGCAGGAAAACGTTTCAAAGGATGAAGTCGCGTTACTTAATCGCCTTAATAGTCTCTGGGCCGCCGTTTATCAAATTCAGTCAACTGCCGGTAAGCAGGGGATGGATACCTTTAAGGCGCAAAACGATGAAGCGACGAAGATTGTACATGCTGAAAACATAAATCTTATCGCCGAAGACAAAGAGATGGCCCAGGCATTCCTTAACGGGATGCAGGAGAATGTCACCGCATGGGCGAGTGCTCAGAAAGAATCGCAGAATGCCGCTACAGAACTTACGGGCGTTGCAGAAAAAATTAATACCATCACTGCGGATTTAGTTTCGGGTCAGACTCAAAAGAACATCGATATTATTCAGCGTGTAATGATGATTATGGGCATTGTGGCCATTTGCGCAGTGCTGACAGGTTTACTGGTTGCCTGGCTGCTGACCCGGCAGATGACTCGCCAGATTAAACACAATTTAACCCTGGCAGAACGCATTGCCGAAGGCGATCTGACCGCCAACATTGTGCCGCAGTCAACCGATGAACTTGGTCGTCTGACAATGGCAATGGGCGTAATGAACGATAAGCTTCGTGACATGATCACCCAAATTAAGGAGTCGGTAATACACGTAGCGAATGCTTCGTCGGATATTTCCGCAGGCAATACTGATCTTGCCTCTCGTACCGAAGAGCAGTCCGCTGCGGTGGTCGAAACGGCAGCGAGTATGGAAGAGTTGACCTCAACGGTTAAACGCAACGCAGACAATGCGCGTGAAGCCAGCCAGCTCGCAGGCGTGGCGGCAGAGCATGCACGTTCCGGCGGCAAAATTGTCTGGGATGTCGTCAGCACGATGGAAACCATCACCGAAAGCTCCAACAAGATCACCGATATTATCAGCGTAATAAATGGGATTTCCTTCCAGACCAATATTCTTGCGCTTAACGCTGCTGTTGAGGCGGCACGCGCAGGTGAGCAGGGCCGCGGATTCGCAGTGGTGGCAGGCGAAGTAAGAAACCTTGCCCAACGTAGTGCGCAGGCCGCCAAAGAGATTGAAGGGTTGATAAAAGAGTCCGTGCAACGTGTGACAACCGGTTCAGAAATGGCCAATAAAGCCGGTTCGACCATGGAGCAGATTGTCTCCTCAGTCACCAATGTCAGTGGGATCATGAACGAAATCTCAAGCGCCTCAGAAGAGCAGAGCAGGGGTATCGATCAAATTGGCAAAGCGGTAACGGAGCTGGATTCCACGACCCAGCAGAATGCCGCGCTGGTTCAGGAGTCGTCTGCGGCGTCATTATCACTGGAACAACAGGCTGAGCAGCTGGCACAACTGGTTTCCGTGTTCAAACTGAATTCAGACACCACTAAGCCGAAATACGCACCCGCGGCAGCGCGTACCAGGGTTAGTCTGCGACCCGCAGCGTCAACGGCTAATGGCTCTGACTGGGAATCGTTCTGACATTCAGCCAATAAACACAGTGCCCTCTGATAGATGAGGGCACTGCTTCACATGCAATGCGAGACCCGAAATACGCCGGGCGATGCGTCTGGCTGTCGGTTGAACTCATTCTTCGGGAAGCGCAATCGCGTAGCCCCCCTCAGTTTTGAAAATCCCGGCAAACCCAACCTGGCCTAAATGCATGCCTGCAATCAGCCATTTTTCACGCACGGCCTGAGCAAGTATCTTTTTCCGGGTATCTTCGGCCTGAGCGGGATCGGCATCAAACAAGATGGTCGCGGCGGGTTGTGCTGTCTGAATATAGGGATAGTGAACGATATCGCCCCATATCAGTAAGCTTCTTTCATCCGAATCAATGCGAAACCCGCAGTGCCCGGGCGTGTGGCCCGGTAACCAGACCGGAGAAATTCCCTCAGCGATGTTCTCCTCGTTAAAGAAGCGGACATTGTGTGCATAAGTATCCAGCGTTTGACGGGCCAGTCTGAAATTACGCTGGCCGCGCTCACTCGCCATGTTTAGCTTTTCATCATCCCGCCAGTAATCCGCTTCGCGATAATGCAAAAGGAGTTTTGCATGTTCAAAGACAGGTCGTCTTTCAGCATCAAGCAGACCGCCAATGTGGTCCGGATGGCAGTGCGTTAATAATACGGTGTCCACATCGTCCTGGCTGACCCCGACGGCTGCGAGGTTGGTTTTAAGTTCTCCCCCTGCCTTGTTCAGACCGCCTGTACCGGCATCAACCAGAATGGTTCGCCCCCGGCCGCGGATAAGATAGCAGTTGATATGGATATTGCCCGGTTCTGCGATCCCGGCATGGTACTGAATGGATGCGGCATCCGCTGTTGCAATGCCTGAGAGTAAATCCAGACTGGCAGACATAAAGCCGTCACTTAGCGCCGTGACCTGAAAATCGCCAACCTGGCATGACGGGAAAGAGGAAGCGTTCATTTTTACCCCACAATTCGTGTTGTGCGTCCGGGTGCGAAGCTGCGAATGCGCGCCATTAACCCCCAGGCCTGTCGGCGAGAGAAAATGCCGCCTCCATTGTGGCGATAGGCCTCACAGTCAGACACATTCGCATCCTTCACCGTATGAAGGGCACGAAAGCGCTGAGACGAACGAAATCCGCTCACAGAGACCAGCGCCGGTACTTTTTCCTGACGATAAAATTCATTCCAGCCTCCCTCGCTCTGTGGCCCGGTATATGAGCACTTCACGAAATAGAACATTTTCCTGACTCCTCATGCATAAACAGCAGCCCATGGCCTGGGCTGCTCAATGATTTCTTCTCATGCTACGAGCTGTTTTTAACGCGATAAATCGATAATATTTCATTAATCAGTGACATTAACTCACTACATGGCGTTATCAGTGGCGAAGAAGAGTCTCGTTTATGCGCAGAAAAATACCCAGTAGCACTTCCCTGCAGGCGTTTGATGCCGCCGCACGACACGGCAATTTTGCCAGGGCCGCGGAGGAGCTCTCCCTGACAGAAGGGGCGATTAGCCGCCAGATAGCTCGCCTTGAATCTTTGCTCAACTGCAAATTGTTTGACCGTACGGGAAGCCGCGTAAAGCTTAATCCTGCCGGAACCCGCTATGCCCGTCATGTGCACGAAACCCTGGAGCGGCTCGAAAGGGATACCCAATACATCATGGGATTGCCAGAGGGTGGCCGGAGTCTGGATATTGCCGTCCTGCCGACCTTTTCCAGTCGATGGCTGATCCCCCGCCTGAAAGGCTTTACGGCATTGCACCCGGACATCAGCTTAAATATCGCGGCCAGCACCGACCCTTTTATTCTGACCGGAAGTGGCTTTGACGCCGTGGTTCATTTTGAGCATCCTGCCTGGGCTGGCATGCGCGTGCAGTTCCTGTTTCAGGAAACGCTGGTTCCGGTCTGTCATCCTTCGCTGTTATCAAAAGCGGATATTTTTCAGCAGTTAAATACCCTGGCGCGTATTCACAGACGGCAGAATCCGGAGGCGTGGCCTCTGTATGCACGGGAAAAGGGGATAAGCCTGGATAATCCGGGCCAGGGTGTACGTTACGATCTCCATGAGATGGCCATCGCCGCCGTTCTCGCGGGGCAGGGGGTGGCGCTGGTGCCACGGATATATGTCGAAAATGAATTGAAACATGGTCTGCTCGTCTCCCCCTGGCCGGAATCCGTAACCCTGAGCAAAAGATTCTGTTTAATCAAACCCGCTGAAACGGGAATGAATAACGCCGCAGTAGAGGATTTCGAGCGCTGGTTGCTTAATGAAATAGCGCCCCATCCCGAAGCCCCGGCGAAGGCGCCCTGACAAGCTACAAGCCCGGTCTCCTGGCTCAGTGACACTACAAATATTAGTGGTGATTCGCGATTATCTTGCTGTTGACCTCAAGTTAACTTGAGCTTTTATGATGCCAGCCACAAGTTGACACGGAGTTATTCTGAATATGCAAGATATTGATGTTGGATTTACCCATGTTGCCTTTATGGTCAGGGACCTGGACAAAAGTATTGCTTTTTATCGCCGCTATGCCGGCATGGAGGTGATACATCTGCGCGCACCCGACCTCCCTGATGCCCGTAAGGTCGCGTGGTTAAGCGATCATACACGCCCGTTTGCGCTGGTGCTGGTTCAGGCCGATACCGTGACAGATACGCCGCTGGGCCATTTTGGTCACCTTGGCGTCGCCTGCGCAACCCGCGAAGAGATTGACCGTAAAACGGAGATGGCAATAGCGGAAGGCGTATTACGAAAAGCACCGGAAAACCTGGGCGACCCCGTCGGTTATTATGTGTTTTTTGCCGACCCAGACGGCAATACACTAGAACTGTCATTCGGTCAACGCGTCGGACTCGAAGCGATCCAGGCTGAAAAGCGGGATGCCCGTTCACAGGAAAGATAAACAGGCAAAGAGCGTGCCGCCTCGCAGATTCTGGTTTGCGGGGCTTTCAACATAGTGATGCGCTAATTGCCCGGATAACTAAAGAGAAGAGAGGATACATGGCACTGGCGTTGCCGCTACACACCCGAAGATTGTTATTACGCGCACTGATACCCGCTGATTTGCCGCAGCTTGCGCGCTACCGTAACCAGCCGGAGGTGGCCCGATTTCAGAGCTGGGATCACTATACCCTGCATGATGCGCAGAAATTATATGCGCAGCAGTGTTCGCTGGCATTCAACAGCGAGGGAACCTGGTATCAACTGGCCGTTGAGCGACTGAAAGATGGGGCGCTGATTGGCGATCTTGGTATCCATTTCTTTGACGAGGGAAGACAGGCCGAACTGGGTATGACCTTTGATCTGCAATATCAGAAGCAGGGGTATGCCAGGGAAGCAATAAATAACCTTATTGCCCTGCTTTTTAATGAGTTTGCCAGGCATCGCCTCACTGCTGTCGTTGACACGCGCAACACATCGGCGGTGAATCTGCTGGAAAAGCTCGGTTTCCGCCGTGAGGCACATTTCCGCCAGAATATCTTCTTCAAGGGCGAGTGGGGCGATGAGTATCTCTATGCCCTGTTAAAGAGCGACTATTTGGCTTCTTTATCATCGCCCGGGTAAATCGTCTCCTGCGGCACATTCTTTTATCGGCAATCGACTCGTACAGTCGGTTGTCGGACAACATGCTTGCCGTATCTGCTGCCCGCAACCTGAAAAGAAATTCATTATGCCGACAGATGGTGTTATTTCACTGGCACAGAGGATCGCAGTTATGGTGATATGAGTAATCACTCATTAACAGGGCGAAGAGAATGCGTAACCTGCCACCGACTGCCACCCTGCGCACCTTTGAAGTCGCCACGCGCCATGCCACCTTTACCTCTGCCGCCGAAGAGTTGTGCATTACCCAAAGCGCCGTCAGTCATCAGCTAAAAAACCTGGAGGATCTGTGGGGCCTGCAACTTTTTCAGCGCGGTAAAACCCTGAGCCTGACACCTGCTGGCGCCGCGCTCGCGCCGCTGGTGCGCGAATTTTTCAGCAAACTGGAGACCACGCTTGCCGATCTGCGAGAGCAAAATGGCCGCGTGCGGTTGCGTGTAAATACCACCTATTCGTTTGCCCTGAAATGGCTATTGCCCCGTCTGCCAGCGCTGGCGCGGTTACATCCGGAGATTCTGGTGTCGCTGGACAGTTCGGATAAAGTCATCAATTTCGCGGGAACCGAATCCGATGTGGCCATTCGTTTTGGCCACGGTAACTATCCCGCGCTCTTTACCGAATTTTTGTTTCGCGAACAGATATTTCCGGTGGCCAGTCCGTCACTTTTACAACGTTTTGGCACCCCCACCGAACCCGCTGAGCTGTTGCGCTACCCGCTATTGACCCGTGACGGTGCTGACCTGGTGCCCAAATGGGATGCCTGGTTTGAGCAAACCGGCGTCAATATCAATGTCCTGCATGAGAGTGTGCGCTTCGCGGATACCAATATGACGATTGAGGCCGCGCTTCTCGGGCAGGGAATTGCGCTGGCGCGCAGCGGACATGTAGAAAAAGAGATTGCCGAAGGGACGCTGATTCGACTTTTCGACATCCGCTTTCCTTCACCGGCGGCCTACTATTTTGTCTGCCCGCAGGGGATCGAGACGCAGGCGCACATTATCAAGTTCCGCCAGTGGTTGCTGGACGCGTCTCTCCAGGCGCAGCGGCATTATCGATAAAGTATGAGCATTTGTTCATGCCAGGATGATAACTCTTCACTGTTCAACAGGGTAAGCGCTGTTTAGCATCAGCGCATGCCTGTAACCATTATTTCACTGACCCTGTTTGCAGCCTTGCTGCATGCCACCTGGAATGCACTCTTACATGGAGGCACTGACAGGTTATGGTCGATGACCATCATGTGCGTTGCGATTGCCGTGACAAGCGCCGTCGTTGCGCTGTTTCTGCCGCTACCTGCTCGCGCAAGCTGGAAATATGCGCTGCTATCCGCCCTGTTGCATGTGGGCTATAACTGGTGTCTGGTACGCAGTTACCAGAGTGGAGAGCTTAGTCAAACCTACCCGGTTGCACGAGGGTCTTCGCCACTTCTGATAACCTGCGCGGCGGCGCTTTTCGCCGGGGAAAAAATCGCCCTGCATACGCTTGGCGGCATCGTGCTTGTTTCGTCCGGGATCCTGATGCTGGCATTCAGAACCCGTCGGCTGGCAATGCCGGGAGTAAAACAGGCCCTGGCGACCGGAGCTTTTATCGCCGCTTACAGCGTGGCAGATGGAATAGGGGTACGCCTTTCCGGTAATGCGCTCTCTTATACCGTATGGATGAGCATGCTCTGGGGGGGACTGATGCCTGCGCTTTATATCAGCCTGCGCGACAGCAAAAGTTTGCTTCGCTGGCGGCCGGGTTTACTGAGTGCGGCGGTGGGTGGGCTGGTGTCGCTACTGGCATATGGCATCATTATTTTCGCCATGGATGCAGCACCAATGGGTGCCGTCTCTGCGCTGCGCGAAACCAGCGTGCTGTTTGTGGCGATGCTCGGTTATCTGTTTTTCGGCGAAGCGTTGACCTTTAGAAAATTACTGGCGTGCGCGGTGATTGTTACCGGCACACTGATCATGGGCTAAGTGAATCAGGAGAACCAACGATGTCAGAAAATCCGACCATCGCGCTAATTGGACCCGGCGCGATCGGTACAACCATTGCCGCCGTGCTGCATGAGGCGGGCCGCGCGCCGCTGCTTTGCGGACGTACGGCTCATCCGGCGTTAGTGTTACGTCACGATGAGGGCGAAATTGTGGTGCCGGGGCCGGTATTAACCGAGCCGGCGAAGATCAAACATCCCGTCAGTCTGGTTTTTGTGGCGGTGAAAACAACTCAGAATGCCGACAGCGCGGGCTGGCTGAGCGCATTGTGTGACAGAGACACGGTAGTCTGCGCGCTGCAAAACGGCGTGGAGCAAAAAGCCCAGCTTGAACCCTGGGTCAATGGCGCAACGGTACTGCCATCGGTGGTCTGGTTTCCGGCCCAGCGTGAGCCGGATGCCTCCGTCTGGCTGCGTGCCAGTCCGCGACTGACGCTGCCGGATGTCCCGCAGGCAAAACGAGTCGTTGATGCCTTGCATGGCACGCGCTGTGCGGTTGAACTGTCGGCAAATTTCCCTTCTGTCGCCTGGCGTAAGCTGCTGCAAAATGCAGCCGCTGGCCTGATGGTACTTGCCAATCGCCGCGCCGGAATGTTCTCCCGTGAAGATATCAGCGAGCTGACGCTGGCCTATCTGCGTGAGTGTCTTACCGTTGCGCGGGCTGAGGGGGCGGAACTGAACGACGAAGTTGCGCAGGAAATCGTGGCGGGTTTTCAGCGCGCGCCAGCTGATTTAGGTACATCAATCCTCGCTGACCGTCAGGCTAACCGGCCAATGGAGTGGGATATTCGCAACGGTGTCATACAGCGCTACGGCCACCGCCACGGTATTCCTGTTCCCATCAGCGATGTACTGGTTCCACTGCTGGCAGCCGGCAGCGAAGGGCCGGGTTGACGCACCCTCCGGGCTACTTACTGACGCTTACAGCAACTGGACACCGATGGTTTTAAGCCGTCTTTACCTAAGACGGCTTGCGATGTACCTGTTGGCAGGGCGACACTATCTGGCGAAGGAGACGCGGGTGACGTTGTCACCGTCTTCAGGCGTTTCGGCATTGGGGTTAATGCGCCGCCGCTCCCCCTCCCATAAGTGAACCATACCCGGTATGGCAACCCTGTTTGTGGCGTCTCTCTCCTGGCACCCTTTGCCTCCACTCTATCCCGCCGTCCGCGCCTTTGCGGACTGGATCGCCGACACGCTGCATTATTTCTGGCTTGCCACCGCGCTTAAAAATTATACTGGATATTTAACCAGGTAATTGTATACTAATTCTGCAAGTTGGTGGTTTTTAGCATAAGTGGTGAACGCTATGGTGATTCCTTTGGATACTCTCAATTTGAACGATCGGTCGCCAGTGATGAGCAGCCGTGAAATCGCAAAGCTGACAGGGATAGCCCACAATGAAATCAAACGCATGGTCAAAAGCCTTGAGACAACTCAGCGCCTGTCGCAGCCGGTACAGACGCAGCTCTATGAGCGAGAAGGGGAGATGCGTCAGGAGTTCCTGCTCAACAAGCGGGATTCAGTGTTGACCGTTGCGCGCATTTCGCCCGGTTTTACTGCCGATCTCCTGGATAAGTGGCAAGAGCGTGAGCGGACCCTGAACCTGCCGGACTTCACCAACCCTGCGGCGGCGGCCCATGCCTGGGCCGAACAGTATGAAAAGCGTCAGCAGGCAGAAGCGCAGCTCGCGCTGACGCTGCCAAAGGCTGAGTTTTTTGACTGGTTCGTCAACGTTGATGAGTCGCTGGGTTTCCGTCAGCTTTGTAAAATGCTCAAGGCCAAAGAGCCCGAGTTTCGTCAGTTTTTGCTGGAGCGCAATATCATGCAGCGGGTCAGCGGCACATTACTTCCGGCGAAACAGTACACCCAGGCAGGGTATTTTACGGTGCATGATGGCGTAGGTGAAAATCAGCGCACCTGGTCACAGGCGCGCTTCACGGCGCGGGGAGTGAAGTGGGTTGCCGGGCTGTGGGCCGGGCATCTTGCGTCACGTCAGATAGATCTGCGCCCGCCAGAACGTACTGAACCCTCCGCGCCCGGTCGCAACTGGCTATAAATGTTGCGCCCGGGTGTCCATACTTTTGTGGATGCCCATTGCCATCACCTGCGCCGGGTGGAACAGCGACAAGCTTTCCACCTGCGACAACAGCAGGACTTTGCGGAAATCTACTGCCGCGCGCACGTCAATATCATGGTCGGCGTACCATGCGCTGTAGTTGTGCTCAACGTGCAGATCCAGCGTTTCGCGGTCACGATAGCCGCTCAGCATAGGTATCAGCACAATGTTATTGGCATCTCCACTGTCGAAGGTGGCGGTGTGGATCATCCCGATATAGATACGTTGCGACGTCAGGGTTATCCAGGCGAGATCGCCTTTCTCCATACACTGATAAACCAGCCCCTCAACCCCGTTGGCACGGGATAAATGCTTGTACAATTCTCTGCGCCCGCTGGTGTCAAGACGCGCGGCGGGTGACCAGTTTGAACGCCATAAACAGAAAAAGACGGCGAAGGCCAGCATAATGACGACCGGTGCCTGGATGCCCAGAAAGGTCCAGTTCATAAACGTCATATGCCAGTGGTGATACTCCGGGCCAAAGATACCGGGTAAGGCATTCGTGACGAGTGAGCTTACCAGCAATACCAGCCATAAAACGGCGGTCGCCAGCATACCCTGTAAAACAAAGACGCAGCCATAAAGGGCGACCAGAAAATAGACATCCCAGCCAAAACTGCGTTTGAATTTGAAGCGGGTTGAGAGATCGTGCGAGCTATACCAGTAACCACAAACCATCAGTACCATAAAAATCGCTGTGCCCATCCCTAAGCCCTCTTTAAGGCATCGACATGCCGTTTGAAATCATCCTGGACCTTCTGGCAATGGATATTCACCGACGTGTTACCATCCGCATCAACAACAATCCGTTCGCCATCCTCAATGGCGTCCTGAATTTCACTGTGGCTCATCACCTGCAATAAGGCGTCCGGGCTGGCAAATAAAGATTTAAAAAACGTTCTCATCAAAAAACCTCCGACACTAAGTATAGAGGCAAGTGGAGACTCTTCCGGTGACAGCAGGCGTGAAGCCGGGTTTGATAAGCAAATCCAGATTATCGCTACCCGGCGCAAGGCGGGTATAACGACAAAGAAAAGCGGCCTTACTGGTTCTCTTCACGCTTCTGGCGAAGCGTCAATAAAGGCGTGACCGAAATACCATGGACGAACACGCTGAGGGTCACAACCGTGATGGCAATATCCGCCATCCTGTTGGCATCGCTTCCCGCCAGACCATTAACCCAGGCATAAGCGATATAGTTGAGGCTACCGATACCACGGATGCCGAGCCATCCGAGGCTAATCCGGTGAAACAGTGACTCTTTCGTACGCCATGTCAGGATCAACACCGCCAGCGGCCGGATGACAACAAAGATAATGAATGCCAGCATCAGAGCGGTCGCGTCCCAGTGCAATGCGAAAGTCACCCCCAGCACGGTGACCAGCGTGGCTGCCAGCAAACGCTCCACCGTATCCCCAAAAGACAAGGCATCGCCGATAACCAGACCGACTTGCTTTATCGGGTTACGCTCTTCAAGCGCATGTCGGGTATGGGGATTGACCTGCATTTCAGCAGGCAAATCATCGTCTTCCTCCTCAGAATGACGCTTCTGTACGCTCACTTCCGCACTACGCAAGCCGACACCTGCGGCAAAGGCCGCCAGAAAACCGGAAGCGCTCACCGCCATGGCCAGGGAAAAGCTCAGACAGATGAGGGAGAGGGCGATGAAGTCGCTGGGGGCCACTTCCCCTTGCGCATGGCGGGAACGGGTCGCTGCAAGGCCAATGACCCGGCCCAGGAGAAAACCAATCAGCAACCCGCCAACCAGCGCCCAGACCAGATCAATACTTAACCAGCGTAGCCATTCATCCCCGCTTATCGTATCGCCTGCTTTATACCAGATCAGCGCCAGCATCAGAAACGGCAAGGCGGTGCCATCGTTCAGCCCGGCCTCGCTGGATAAAGCGATTCGCAGCCGATCATCATCGCGCGCGTCGTTGATTGCCACCAGGCTTGCCAGCACGGGGTCTGTCGGGGCCAGGATAGCCGCTAACGCCAGTGAGAGGGGCCAGGAGAGGTCTGCCAGAAAATGGGCCACAACCATGATACCCCCGATGGTTAATAACATACCGGGCAGGGCCAGCACTATTCCCATCTTCCAGTAAGGGGAACTGAGTGGAAGGCGGATTTTAAGGCCGGTAATAAACAGGGATGCCGCCATGGCAATTTCGGTTATCCGGCTGGTTAAGGATGCGTGTTCGACGATATCCAGATTTATCAGGCCAAGACCCCACGGGCCGCAGCCAATACCCACGATAAGATACAGCCCAAAGACCGGTACCGGTACGCGGCTAATCCAGCCATAAGACAACGACATCAAAAGTAATAAAACACCGGTTGCTGCGGTCCACGCCAGGTATCCCATACATCTCCTCAATCCTCTGCACAGCGCCTGTTCATCGAAAGGGTATAGTCCTTAACCGCCCGTTCTTCCAGGCCGCACAAGCGGTGTAAAGTACAAATAACGATTTCATGTTGCTGAAAATCATCATGTTTTATGACCGAAATACTCCCGATTCTGGTTTTGAGTACGCCCTGGGTGAAATTTCCTAAGCTTTATTGACGTGAATTTACAAAAGGGGTGGGCTGTGTCTCAATCAACATCGCTTTTATGGCTGCGAGTCACTGCTGTTGTGGTGATCCTTTTCGGACTCGGATTTTTGCTGCCCGGCGGCTGGCTGGCTTTAATTGGCGGTTCGCCCGGATATCTGCTTTTTGGCTGCGGTTTCTTGTTCAGTGGTGTGTTGTTGTGGCGCAGGCGTCTGGCAGGGGTCTGGATTTATCTTTTAACGTTTGTCCTGTGTGTAATCTGGTCGTTATGGGAAGTCGGTCTTGATGGCTGGCAACTGATGCCTCGCTTACTGGTGCCTGCGGTTTTGGGTATATGGATAAGCATGCCATGGGTGATACGTCCCCTGACGCTCGCTGCACCGGCCAGACGGAACGGCAGCGCCGTCGCCCTGGTTTATGTGGTCGCTATTATCGGCGTTTTCTGGAGCGGCTGGCAGATTTCAGATGCCCGATTTGTCCATCACCAGTCGTTCCCGACAGAAAAAACACCCTCCCTCGTGGACGGCGAAAACGAGTGGAAATATTACGGTCGTACTGCCGATGGTCAGCGATATTCACCGCTGACCCAGATAACACCTGCGAATGTCGCGCAACTGAAGCTGGCGTGGCGCTTTGACTCAGGTGACGTTATGCAAAAAGGGGAGGATAAAGCCGGACGTGAATTTAACCTTGAAGTGACGCCCGTCAAAGTGGGCAATGCGCTGTATATCTGTACCCCCCATCGCCAGGTGATCGCCCTTAATGCCACGACAGGCAAGATGTTGTGGAAATTCGACCCGCAGAACGATACCTCGGCAAATGAATATCTGGCCTGCCGTGGTGTGGCGTGGAGCGAAAATAGCGGGGATACGATTTGCCCGCAAAAAATTATCACCACCACGGCGGATGCCCGGATGGTGGCGCTCAACGCGCAGACGGGGAAACCCTGTGGCAACTTCGGTCATAATGGCTTTGTCAGCCTGACCGATCATCTGGGCGAGGTGCCGCCTGGTTTTCATTTCATCACCTCACAGCCGATGGTCATGGACGGGCGCATTGTGCTGGGAGGCTGGATATACGATAACCAGTCCACCGGTGAACCCTCTGGCGTTGTACGGGCCTATGATGTTAACAGCGGTGAGCTGGCATGGGCCTGGGATATGGGGCGCAATCCACCCACGGCGCCGCTTAATCCCGGCGAGAACTATACGCGCGGAACCCCGAACGGCTGGGGAACCTATACCGCAGATGCGCAGCTGGGATTGGTTTATATTCCGTTAGGCAATGCCACGCCTGATTATTATGGTGCGGGTCGACGCCCCTTTGACGACCGTTACTCCAGCGCCATTGTAGCGCTGGATATTCGTACCGGTGAGGAGCGCTGGCATTACCAGACGGTACATCATGATGTCTGGGATTATGACGTGCCTGTTGGTCCAACGTTAATCGACCTGCCAGGGGATGGCGGCGAAACGATACCCGCGCTGGTGCAGACCACCAAAATGGGCCAGTTATTCTTACTCGACCGACGAACGGGCAAACCGCTGGCGCAGGTTAACGAGAAACCCGTTCCACAGCATCCCTCGCTGCCAGGCGAGCGGTTATCCTCAACACAACCCGATTCCGTGGGGATGCCGGATCTCTCACCGCCTGATTTGCGCGAAACCGATATGTGGGGGGCCACCCCGTTTGATCAGCTCTGGTGTCGCATTCAGTTCCACCGTTATCGCTATCAGGGGAAATTCACGCCGCCTGCTGAGGGCACGTCTATTGCCTATCCGGCATTTGACGGTGTGATTGACTGGTACGGCGCCTCTGTCGATCCGCGCCATCACGTGCTTATTGCCAACACCAGCTATATACCGTTCACCATGCAGGTCATGAAGAGCGAAGAGGCGGTTAAGCAGGGATTAATGCAGAAATGGGCCGGCTGGGGGAGCGGAAAACCCTATCCCAAACCGAAAGAGTTTTCCGTCGGGCCGCAATATGGCACCCCCTGGGCGGCAATCGTTAAGCCCTGGCTTGGAGCGCTGGATGCCCCCTGTAACGCGCCGCCGTGGGGGAAAATTTACGCCATCGACCTGGTGAGCAAAAAGATTATCTGGGAGCGTCCGGCGGGAACCACCCGGGACATGAACATTTTCGGTAGCCATACCAATCTGCCTCTGCCAACCGGGATTTTTATGATGGGAGGAGATGTCATTACCCAAAGTGGCCTGATTTTTACCGGCGCCACTGCGGATGATTATCTGCGTGCGTTTGATGAAGCCACGGGCAATGAACTCTGGCGCGCGCGACTTCCTGCGGGAGGTCAGGCAACGCCGATGACTTATCAGGGCGATAATGGCAAACAGTATGTGGTTATTGCTGCCGGTGGACATGGTGGTCTGGGTACCCGCTCAGGAGATGCATTAATGGCATATGCCTTACCCTGATTAGACGGTGTGCTATCACGATATCCCGGCGGCGTATTTTAATTCCGCAGACCTGCTTATTCAGCAGGTCTGCTTTTATCTGCCTGAAAAGGGGCTAAATGCGAGCCTCTCATCTTTTTTTAATTTTCGTATAACCAATGTGCAATAGACCAACAAGCGCAGCGGTTTTTCAGATTTAACGTACCGTTTGCCGCCTGGCTTATTTTTCACAATAACGTCTATAGTTACTCTCTTATTGAAAACAGGAGGAGGTTTTTATGCTGTATATTGAAAAAGATGATCCCCGTGAAGCGCCAGAATCGGGTGATAAAAAACCTGATCCGGTTAAAAAATAGAAGAGTGTAAAGGCCACGTCAGGTGGCCTTTTGTTTTTCTAATCAATCGCCTGGGCTCGTTCTGGTGTGGGGCTGGTTGTGATGTTTTTAAATGCCATAGTGATTTGGCTTTTGCAGGCAAATATAAAAAGATGCATTAATGTGCGTGGGTGATTGCTATTTTTCTCTCTTCACCGCAGGGCCTGTTATTTATCATGGCAGCGCACTTTTCCCGCTTCGCTTTGTAACGTTTAGTCATACTCTTTTTTAGAGCGATATCGTTTTTTTCACTACGAATAAAGAGACAAAAATATTCTCTGCTTTGCCACTCGTTTACGCAAAGACTATTTTTAAATTCCATAACAGATACGTCACCCATGGCTTTAGTGAAGTCGCGTTATTCATCGAAATGAGACGTAACGCATTTTACCGGAACGGGAGTGCGCGTACATGACTGGTTTGAGGAAGCAAAATGAGCCTGCAAAAATGTACCGTCATTTACGACGGCAAGGCCCTTGTTGGGCCGGCGGACATCCCGCTTATCGATTTTCTTGATGCCTGTCATATCACCTTGCCCCACGTCTGCTATCACCAGGCGCTGGAGCCACTGCAAACCTGTGATGTCTGTTGGGTTGAACAGGAAGGCGTGCTGGTCCGGGGCTGTACATTACGCACCCATGACGGGATGGTCATCAATAGCGCCGATCAACACGCGCGTGCCGCCAGAGAGGAGGGGATGGATCGCCTGCTGGCAAAACATGAACTCTATTGTACCGTGTGCGAACACAACACCGGCGACTGTACGCTGCATAACACCATGGTTGATATGCATATCCCCATTCAGCGCTACCCTTTTTTGCGTAAGCCTTATGTGAAGGACGAATCCAATCCGTTTTACACCTATGATCCCGACCAGTGCATTCTGTGCGGCCGCTGCGTGGACGCCTGCCAGAATGTTGAAGTCAACGAGACATTGAGCATTGATTATACGATGGCCCATCCACGGGTGTTATGGGATGGCGGTAATCGTATTGCAGGCTCCAGCTGCGTCAGTTGCGGCCACTGTGTAACCGTGTGCCCTTGTAATGCGCTGCTCGAAAAAACCATGCAGCCCGATGCCGGTCCGTTCACCTCCATGCGCCAGTCCCTCAAACGTCCGCTGATTGATGTTATCAAAACGCTGGAGAACGCCACCGGTGCTGAAATTATTTCCGGTATTTCGGTCATTGATACCCAACTGCGCCAGCCGGAGATCAAACGAACCAAAACGGTCTGTACCTACTGCGGCGTGGGGTGCAGTTTCGAAATGTGGACCCGCGATCGCCATCTCCTTAAAGTCCAGCCGCTCATTGATGCCCCGGTGAATGGCATTTCGACCTGCGTGAAAGGCAAATTCGCCTGGGATTTCATTAATGATTCTGAACGGCTGACCACGCCGCTTATCCGCGAAAATGACCGGTTTCGTCCGGCAAGCTGGGAGGAAGCGTTAACCCTGGTGGCGCAACGCCTGTTGGCTATCCGTGATGAAACCGGGCCGGACAGTATTGGCTTTATTGGCTCCAGTAAAGGCAGCAACGAAGAGGCGTACCTGACGCAAAAAATCGCACGCCTGGTCATCGGCACCAATAGTGTCGATAACTCATCGCGCTACTGCCAGAACCCGGCGACAGAGGGGCTTTTCCGCACGGTAGGTTATGGCGGCGATGCGGGCACCATACGCGATCTGGAACAGGCGGAACTGATCGTCATTGTGGGCAGCAACACGGCAGAAAACCACCCGGTCATTGCCTCTAAACTCAAATCCGCCCGCAAACATCGCGGACAAAAATTGCTGGTGGTCGATCCGCGCCGTCATGAGATGGCAGAGCGCGCCGATCTGCATTTACGTATCCATCCCGGCACTGACCTGGTATGGGCCTGTGCGATGTCACGCTACATGTTTGACCACGGCTATGCCGACGAGGCGTTTCTTGCCGCACGCGTCAATGACGTTGAGGCTTACCGCCATTCGCTGGCGCCGTTCACCCTGGACTATGCCGCGCAAATTACCGGTATCGAGGAACACCAGCTGCGCGAAGCGGCGGATCTGATAGGCCAGGCGGGGAGCATGTGCATCCTGTGGGCCATGGGGATAACCCAGCACAGCCATGGCGCGGACACCAGTACGGCCCTGTCCAACCTGCTGCTGGTAACCGGTAACTATGGCCGACCCGGTACAGGGGGCTACCCCATGCGTGGTCACAACAACGTACAGGGGGCGAGTGATTTCGGCTGCCTGAAAAATTTCTATCCGGGGTACGAATCGGTCAGCGATCCGCAGGTGCGCGAAAAGTGGGCACGGGCATGGGGTGTGGCGCCAGAAAAGCTCTCACTCGAAGTGGGTGAAGACAATTTCATGATGGTCAAGCTGGCGGGCAGCGATCAACTCCGCGCCATGTATGTTATCGGTGAAGAGACTGCTTTTTCTGACGCGGACACAGCCAATGTGCACCAGGGATTTACAGAGCTGGACTTCCTGGTGGTGCAGGATATCTTTTTCAGTCGCACGGCGCAGTTTGCCGATGTGGTTCTGCCAGGGTGCCCGAGCGTGGAAAAAGAGGGGACTTTCGTCAATACCGAACGACGCATCCAGCGCTTTTACCCGGTGATGCCGCCGCTTGGCGACAGCCGCCCGGACTGGCTTATCCTGACGCAGCTGGCCGCGAAGATGGGATTTGACTGGGGTTATACCCATCCGGGGCAAATCATGGCCGAAGTGGCAAAGATTGCCGTCAGTTTTGCGGGGGTCAGTTACGAACGCCTGGAAGGCTGGAAATCACAGATTTGGCCGGTTAGCCCCGAGGGGGTGAGTACGCCGTTACTTTATACCGACCGCTTTAAATTCCCCGACGGGCGTGCCCGTCTATACCCTCTGAGCTGGCAGCCGCCAGCGGAAGAGGCAGACGCCGAATTTGATCTCATTTTGAATAATGGTCGAATGCTAGAACACTTCCAGTCGACCAACCAGAGTGGCAGGGGGGGACGAACTACCAGCCTCTCTCCTGAATGGTATGTGGAGGTGAGCCCAGAACTGGCGGCGGGACGCAGCCTGAATGACGGCGACTGGGTCAGGCTTCGCTCCCGCAGGGGGACGCTTGACGTCCCGGTGGTCGTCACGGATCGGGTGCAGGGTAAGGTGCTTTTCATCTCTATCCATCAGGGCAAGCCGGGCATTAATCAACTGACCGGCGAACATCACGATCCGTCGGTCAATACCCCGGCATACAAAGAAATTGCCGTTCAGCTGCAGCCCCTGCAACGACCTGCTCATCCGGCTCCCTTACCAGAGCATAATTTCCGTCATGGCAAGCGAACCCCCATCGACAAGGTGCCCGTGGAAGAGAAATGGCGTCGCGATGATTATGACGAGCCACCGGCACATGAACCACATCCGGAGAGATTCTGATGGCCAAATCGATAGAGTATCAGCCGGAACCGGCAAAAATCGGGCCGGACGCCCACGACGAGCTGGAACGTCTGCTCGAAACCTTGCACCAGCATGGCGTATTGCGTTTAGTCAACGATCTGGTAGCGGCAAATAACGAGGTCGCGCAGGTTCTGGTGAAGGGGCTGCAACGGGAAGGGACATTAAATGTCATCCAGAATGTGTCGGTGATTGTACTGGCGCTCTCATCCCTGCCACCGGAGCGGGTCTATAAGCTGGCTTTTGGCCTGCGGGATATGGCGGATGCGCTGAGCCAGCCTGAACTGCATCATGAACAAAAGGCGCCGGGCATCCAGGGGGTCTGGAAAATGTTGCAGGATGATGACCTGTGGCGCTCGCTGCAGCCGGTTCTAAACGGGCTTAAGGCCTTTTCCCGCCGGATGGAGGAGCAGGTCGATAAGCCCATCTCTTCCTTTACCGGCAAACCCAGCGACGCGTAGCATGAACCCGGAAACCGCACTGCTGCTGGCACGTGGTCAGTTTGCTTTTACCATCGGCTTTCATATTGTGCTGGCCGCTTTTACCCTGGGGCTGGCGCAATTTTTGATGGTGCTTGAAGGCCTGTGGCTCTGGCGCAAGCAGCAGGTCTGGCTGAGCCTCTGGCGCTACTGGAGCAAAATATTTGCCCTAAATGTGGCGGTGGGTGTGGTGACGGGGGTGGTGATGGAATTCTCCTTCGGCACCAACTGGAGCGGGCTGGCCAGTCGCACGGGGGCCGTGCTGGGCCCTATGCTCTATATGGAAGTGCTGGTGGCTTTCTTCCTGGAAGCGGGATTTATGGGGGTGATGTTATTCGGCATGGGAAAGGTGCGCCCGTGGGTCCACTTTATGGCCACCTCGATTGTCGCGCTGGGATCGTTCTTTAGCGCTTTCTGGATCCTTGCGGCAAATTCATGGATGCAAACACCGGATGGCTTTTTGATCAATGCGCAGGGGCATTTTCAGCCTGTCGACTGGTGGGCGGCAATTATCAACCCCTCGTTTCCGTGGCGGATGGCGCATATGGTGGCGGCCACCATGCTCGGCACCGCCTGCCTGGTGGCTGCCTGCGGCGCGTGGCATTTACTGCGTGATGCGCGCCATCCGGCGGCACGGCAGATGTTTTCTCTTGCCATGTGGATGCTGCTGGTGATGGCTCCCCTGCAAATCGTGTTGGGTGATCTGCACGGTGAAAACACGCGCGATTACCAGCCGGTAAAACTGGCGGCTATTGAAGGCAACTGGAACCCGCCGCCGCCGGGCGAGGGAGAACCGATGCGCCTTTTTGCAATCCCGGATATGGAGGCGCGTCGCAACCGCTATGAAGTGGCGATACCCGATGTTGGCTCTCTCTACCTGCGCCACAATCTGCAGGGCACTATTCACAGTCTTAATCAGTATCCCCGGGATGAGCTACCCTGGGTGCCGCTGGTCTTCTGGTCTTTTCGGGTAATGGTCGGCCTGGGACTATTGATGGCTTTTGCCGGGGTTGCCGGGCTGGTGGTGCGCCTGCGCCGTCGTCTGTGGCATGCGCGCTGGCTGCTTCGCCTGATGGTGCTGATGGCCCCTGCGGGGTTTGTCGCCATGCTCGCCGGGTGGGTCGTGACCGAAGCCGGGCGACAGCCGTGGACCGTCTATGGTCTGCTGCGTACGGCACAGAGCGCCTCGCCCGTATCGCCATCGCTGGTGCTGGGGTCGCTGATAGGTATTGTGACGGTCTATCTTGCGCTGTCTGGACTGGGGTTGTGGTTTTTGCTGCGTATTCTGTCACGTCCGCCACAACGGGACGAAGAGGAGGCGATGCCGGATGTCGCCCGCCGTACAGGGGAGGGGGCACAAAATGAGTGAGCTTCTGGGGCATCCCTGGTTACAGACACTCTCTGCCGCAGCGCTGGTCGGTAGTCTGTGGATCTATGTTCTGCTTGATGGCGCGGATTTGGGAACAGGCATGTTATGCGCATTCCAGCGCGATGCCGCCGCCCGCCATCAGCTGAACCTCTCCCTGCTGCCCGTGTGGGATGGCAACGAAACCTGGCTGGTGCTGGCGGCAGGGGGCCTGCTGGGGCTATTTCCGCTGGCCTATGCCATTATTCTTAGTGCGTTGTATGTGCCGGTCTTTGTGATGCTGCTGGCGCTGGTGGCACGTGGTATGGCCATTGAGTACCGGCACTATGCGCCACGCCTCTTCGACGCGATGCTGGTGGTCGGGTCAATACTGGCAAGCGCCTCTCAGGGCGTCATTGTCGGCAGTCTGATTACGGGTATCCCCAATGACGGTCAACAGTTTACCGGGACTGGCCGGGAATGGCTGAGCCCCTTCCCACTTTTTTGCAGTGTCGCGCTGATGGCAGGCTACTGCCTGATGGGGGCAGGATGGCTGAACTGGCGTTGCAGCGCAGAGGTGGAATCGCGCGCCAGAAGCCTCATTCCCTGGTTGAGCGCACTGACGACAGCCCTTGTGGTCGGAGTACTGGCCTGGACTTTTTTTCTCCATGAAACCTGGCGCCATCATCTGCTGAATCCATGGCTGTGGGGGCCGTTAATCACCGTTGCGGCGGCCGGAATGGCCCTGTTGTGGATTGGTCTTGTACGACAACAGGCCTTCTTGCCGATGGCGGCTATCCAGATAGTGGTCAGCTGCGCATTCGCAGCGCTGGCCTTTACGTTATTCCCTTTTATTGTGCCCGTGAATGTACTCATTCAACAGGCGGCGGCACCAGTGAAGACGCAACAGTTTCTTCTGATCTGCTTTGGCCTGTTGGCGCCGATAACCTTAGTCTATAACACCTGGGCGTTTCGCGTATTTAGCGGCAAGATTCATTAATTTTCCGGCGGTCAACAAAAGCATTCGGGAATGGTCGATAAATATACGCAGTCTCTCCAAAAGATATTCCGCTGCGCTTGTTGTTTTTATTTTATTGACTATCGGGAAGAACGTTGAATGGAAATCTTATTTTTGTTCTATCCTTTATATTCTTAATGGGTAAATAAGGTGGAAGTAATCAATGCGGCCTTAATAAAAGGGTGGCAGATAATTCAGATTAATACGCAAAATTTACCGTTCTGTTTATTCGACGCCGTTAATCAGGAGACGCGCCTATGAAAGCACTTACTTATCATGGACCTCATAACGTTAAAGTTGAAACAATGCCCGACCCCGTTCCTGAAGCCCCTGATGATATTATTCTGCGTGTAACCGCAACGGCTATTTGCGGCTCAGATTTGCATCTCTATCACGGTAAAATCCCTGGCACACATCATGGCGATATTTTTGGTCATGAATTTATGGGCGAGGTTGTTGAAGCGGGCCCGGAAGTAAAAAATGTCCGTCCAGGCGATCGCGTTGTTATCCCGTTTGTGATTGCCTGCGGCGACTGTTTTTTCTGCCGACTGCAACAATACTCCGCCTGCGAAAATACCAACAGCGGCAAGGGGGCCGCGCTTAACCGCAAGAGCATCACGCCGCCGGCGGCCCTGTTTGGCTACAGTGACCTGTATGGCGGTATTCCTGGAGGACAGGCGGAATATGTCCGTGTCCCGAAGGCAAACACCGGCCCCTTTAAAGTTCCCGCGCACTTACCGGATGAAAAAGTGCTGTTTCTCTCCGACATCCTGCCAACGGCCTGGCAGGCGGTGAAAAACGCGGAGGTGAAAAAAGGGTCGAGTGTGGCAATTTACGGCGCCGGGCCGGTAGGGTTGCTGTCGGCGGCGTGCGCACGACTGAACGGGGCCGAGCAGATTTTTATGATAGATCACAATGACTATCGGCTGGCGTTTGCCCAACAACGCTATGGCGTTATTCCCATTAATTTCGATAAAAATGATGATCCTGCCGCCTGGATAATTGAAAACACGGCGGGCCATCGTGGTGTTGATGCGGTGATTGATGCGGTCGGCTTTGAAGCGAAAGGTAGCCTGACTGAGACAGTCATGAGCAACCTCAAGATTGAAGGCAGCAGCGGCAAAGTGCTCCGGCAAGCCATTGCAGCCGTGCGCCGTGGCGGTATTGTCAGCGTCCCTGGCGTCTACGCCGGTTTTATCCACGGATTTATGTTTGGCGATGCCTTTGATAAAGGGCTGACCTTCAAAATGGGGCAAACCCATGTCCATGCTTTCCTGCCTGATCTGCTTGAACTTATTGATCAGGGCCACCTTTCTCCGGAAGAGATTGTCACTCACCATCTCTCCCTTGAAGAGGCGGCGCGGGGATACGAAATTTTCGACAAGCGCCAGGAAGAGTGCCGTAAGGTTATTCTGGTACCGGGGCTGGGCGCAGAGAAAGCGACCATTTAATGGGAAATGGCGGTAGCCTGCGCCACCGCTTTTTTATTAACAGGAGGTGAATAATGACGACGCCCGATTTATCTAACGCCAACGAACTGGGGCGATTATTAACTGAAAAGAAACTGAGGCTGACCACGGCAGAATCCTGTACCGGTGGGTTAGTCGCCTCGTCGCTTTGTGCAGCTGACGACACGCCCTCATTTTATGGCAGTGGATTTATCACTTATACGGACAGCGCGAAAATCACGATTCTTGATGTCAAAGAAGAGACGATTTCAGCCCATACCGCAGTCAGTGAACAGACGGTAAAGGAGATGGCCGCTGGCGCTATTGCCCGTTCCGGGGCCGATGTCAGCGTTGCCATCAGCGGTTACGCCGGGCCGGATGGCGGTGAAGACGGCACGCCTGCCGGGACAGTCTGGTTTGCCTGGCAACTGCCTGACAATGTTATTGTCGCCAAAGTAAAACATTTTGAAGGCGACAGTGAATCGGTTATTAAGCAGGCAGCAAGTTACGCATTAGCTACCTTAATTATGCTATTAACGGATGAGCAGTAAAGGCCTCTCTGTAGTCAGGTATGAAGCCCTGCCATTGTCATCAGTAATTTAATCAGTGTGCTGGCGATAAATAATGCCAGCACACTGCCAAACCACAGTGAAATAAACCATATGATCTTTTTCGCTGTGCCGCTCTGTTTAATATTCATCAATGATATCCCTCCCCATGTTCAATTTTTCCGCGAAACACGTAATAGCTCCAGAAGGTATAGACAAGGATGACGGGAATAATCAGTAACGCGCCTACCAACATGAATCCCTGACTTTGCGGCGGTGATGCCGCCTGCCAAAGCGAAATATCTGGCGGAATAATATTTGGCCATATGCTGATGCCGAGCCCGCTAAAACCGAGGAAAATTAAACCCAGAGTCAATATAAAAGGCAGCGTATGATGATGCGGGTTATGTAATGTGCGCCACAATCCTGTGCTTAACACCAGCACCAGCAAAGGTACGGGTACAAAAAACCACAGATTCGGAAAGCTAAACCAGCGCGTGGCAATCGCATCGTGGGTGAGCGGTGTCCAGAGACTGACAATCGCCATGGCCAGCAGTAAACCAGCAAGTAATGTCCTGGCGGCAACACGCATTTTATGCTGCAAAGCCCCCGCGCTTTTCATCACCAGCCAGGTTGCGCCAAGCAGGCCGTAAGTCACCACAAGCCCGAGACCACAGAACAGATTAAATGCCGTTAGCCAGTCCAGCGCGCCGCCGCTAAAGGTACGGCCTGTAACGCTAAAACCATTGATAACTGCGCCTACGACCACTCCCTGCGTAAAGGTTGCAAGCAGGGAACCTGCAAGAAAGGCTTTATCCCAGAATGGTTTATGGCGAGGTGTCGCTTTAAAGCGAAACTCAAAGGCGACACCGCGAAAAATAAGACCAATGAGCATAAGCGTGAGTGGAATAGCCAGTGCGTCGGTTATCACCGCGTAGGCGAGGGGGAAAGCGCCAAACAGCCCGGCCCCCCCGAGCACCAGCCAGGTTTCATTACCGTCCCAGACCGGTGCGACGCTATTGACCATGATGTCCCGTTCCCCCTCGTCCTTGATGAGCGGAAAAAGGATGCCAATGCCAAGATCAAAGCCGTCCATCACGATATACATCAGCGTGGCGAAAACGATAATGACAAACCAGATAAGTGATAAGTCGATACCCATTATTTTCTCTCCCCGGTTTGCAAGCTTTCACCAGCCGCTGAGAGCGGGCGTGCCGGTCTGCCGTCTGTCGGATGTTCATCCCATGGCTGCGGTCCTTTTTTAATCAGGCGCGCGATATAGCCATAACCCACACCGAAGACGGAGGTGTAGACGATAATAAAAGTCGCCAGACTCAGGCTCATCTGCAATGTGCTGTGTAAGGAGACGGCGTCAATCGTGCGCAGCAGGCCATACACCACCCAGGGCTGGCGGCCTGACTCCGTCGTTACCCATCCGGCAAGAAGGGCGACAAGACCTGCCGGGCCCATCCACAGCGCAAAGTGCAGAAATGGCCTTGAGGTGTACAAACGGTGTCGATATCGCAGCCACAGGGACATAATACCCAGCGCAATCATCAGTAATCCCATCCCGACCATCAGGCGAAAAGACCAGAAAACAATGGTGGAGTTTGGCCTGTCTGCTTTCGGGAAGTCTTTTAACGCCGGAACCTGTTCGTGCAGGGAGTGGGTCAAAATCAGGCTGCCCAGTGAGGGAATGCCAACAGCATAGCGGGTTCGTTCTTCCTCCATATCCGGCAGACCGAAAAGCAATAAGGGGGTGGCTTCACCGGGCGGATTTTCCCAGTGCCCTTCAATGGCGGCTATTTTGGCCGGTTGATGTTGCAGGGTATTAAGTCCATGCATATCTCCCACAAAGGCTTGCACCGGAGCCACTACCAGCGCCATCCACATCGCCATCGAAAGCATCTTTCTGATGGCAGGGGTGTCATTACCACGCAGTAAATGCCATGCCGCAGAGGCGCCAACAAAAAGGGCGCTACTTAAAAAGGCGGCAATCGTCATATGCAGTAAACGGTAAGGGAAGGAGGGATTAAAGATCACGGCAAACCAGTCGGTGGGCACCACCTGGCCATTAACAATCGAGAAGCCTTGTGGCGTATGCATCCAGCTATTGGATGCCAGGATCCAGAAGGTGGACATCAGTGTGCCGAGCGCCACCATACAGGTAGCCAGAAAGTGCAGACCCGGGCCTACCTTATTCCAGCCGAAGAGCATCACCCCTAAAAAACCAGCTTCAAGGAAAAAGGCCGTCAATACTTCATAGGTCAACAAGGGGCCGGTAATACTGCCGGCAAACTGGGAAAACCCGCTCCAGTTGGTCCCGAACTGATAAGCCATGACCAGACCGGACACCACGCCCATCCCAAAGTTAACCGCAAAAATTTTTAACCAGAAATGATACAAGGCGCGCCAGTCAGGATTTTTGGTCTTTAGCCATAACCCCTCCAGTACCACGAGATAGCTGGCGAGCCCAATCGTGATAGCCGGAAAGAGAATGTGAAAAGAGACCGTAAAGGCGAATTGTATTCTTGCCAGATGAAAGGCATCTAATTCAAACATCGCGATCCCCTTATCAAAAAAACACCCCTTATATAAGGGGTGAATAACACAGGCATGCGACTGCAGATGTTATTTGGGTTGTGGTTCCCCATTTCCGAGCTCGGCTCCGGTAAGTGGGTCGACAGAAGGGTCGGATTGAGTACGTTTCGCCATGGCTTTAACCAGCGCCTGCTGTTCTTTGCTGAGGGTGACAGACGCTAAACCATCTCCCCCGTCAACGGCGGGTTGCGGATCGGCAACATACTCAAAGTTTTCATCGCTATTCCAGCTGCCACGCGGGTCATCCCCTTCGGACATGTTGTAATAGACGTTGGTGTATTGTTCGATAGGCGGCAATTTGCCCGGCGGGAAATTGTTACGAATCGAATACAACGCTTTCTCGAAGGAGAGCATATGCGCGGCTTCACGGGTCATTAAGAAACTCAGCGCATCTTTTACACCCGGATCATCAGTAACGTTAATCAGACGCTCATAGATAATTTTGGCGCGAGCCTCGGCAGCGATATTGGAACGCAGATCAGCCGTCACTTCGCCGATGGTGTCAATATAAGCCGCAGTCCAGGGATAACCCGCCGAGTTTGTTAAGGCCGGGCCGCCGCCGTAGAGCAGGGAGGTAACATGGCTGTCATTACCATTCTGCGTTAATGAACGGTAAAGCTCAGCTTCGTTCTCCGTGCCCTCTGCAAGCTCACCTTTAGCGCCTTTATTGAGCATTCCCACCAGGGAACCGATGATTTCAAGGTGGCTCAACTCCTCAGTCGCGATGTCCATCAGCATCTCTTTGCGACCGACGTCATCGTCACCCAGCCCCTGGGTGAAATAACGGCAGGCTGCGGCTAATTCGCCTTGCGGTCCACCGAACTGTTCCAGTAACAGGTTGGCCAGGCCAGGATTAGGTTCACTGACGCGAACGGTATATTGCAGCTGTTTAACGTGTCGAAACATAATGTCTCCTGATGTGGCGTGTTATTTTTTCGCTTCGACGCCATCGGCGGCATCACGCAGTAAAAATTGTTCGGTCACATCCGGCAGATGCTTAAGTGCCCAGTCGGCCATTGCCTCTTCCTGAGCAAGAATTTGCTCAAAGGTCGCCACGCTTGCGGTGTCGCCGACCTTTTTTGCCGCGCTGATTAAGGAGGTATAACAGGCGATTTCGAACTGCTCGAAAACGTAGCTGCTAATCGCCCCTTTTACGATCTCGTCAGAGGCAAACATACCGCCTGCGGCCTGACCCATGGCGCTCATTTTGCTGGTGGCATCTTTCATGATGGAGCGGTTAATGCCATTGCGATCGAGCACCTCTTCAAGAAGGGTGATTTGCCCCTGAGTCTCAGTCAGATGCTGTTCAATTCGCGCACGCAGGTCCGGGTAATTATCGATACGCTTGCTCATGGCGCTGAGCATTGATTCGGCCTGTTTTTCCATCGCGTGGGCATCGCGCAACCAGTCGTGATAATTCTCTTGTGGGGTCATGATCTTTTCCTTTCATCGTCATTTTTACTTACCAGTAATTGAAATTAAGCGAATAAGTTACGAGGGCGTTTATTCGCCTTCGGCTTTCTTATTAATCGATGAGGTTGCAATTTTCGTCAGGAGGTTGTCTGTGGTTTTTTCTTCTTCAAGTGTCGCGGAAAGCAGGTCATGTGCTTTTTTAAGCCCTAACTGACTTGCCAGCGTACAGAGCGTGCCGTAAGAAGCAATTTCATAGTGTTCAACTTTCTGCGCAGCGGCAATAAGCCCGGCGTCACGAACACTTCCTTTTTCTGTGGCTTCGATAACTTCATTTGCTTCATCAATAAGCCCTTCCATCGCATGGCACTTCATACGTTTGAGCTTGATATTCGGCTCCGCTTCAACGAGCTGATCGAGACGCTCAATTTGCCCCTGCGTTTCTTCATAATGCTTTTTAAACGCATCAGTAAGTTCAGGATTAGATGATTCGCGGGCAAGTTTCGATAATGCACGAGTGAGCTGCTTTTCTGCATTGTAAATATCAGACAGACTATGGATAAAGAAATCAGTCAGTGAATTGATCTGCATATATATTACCCTCGAAGTTGGCGAAAATAATAGCGAGCCGTAGCCGACTCGCTATCAGTATTGCTATTAAATTAAATGTTAAATTTTGAAAATCGGTGAAAAGTTAGTTACCCGATTTGCGGCCGCCGCCATGGCTTTGTTGACCGCCTTTTTTACCTGCTTCGGAGGCGCGCTGCGGATCATTTTTAAAATTACCGCCGCTATTTTGACCACCTTTACGACCTGCTTCGGATGCTTTTTCACGATTTTCTGCGAAATTACCAGAACCGCCACGATGTTCAGCCATGTTATTTCTCCAGTTTCGTTGTTTAAATAAAACGACATTTTTGCATCTCATGTCGTCGGTGTTCGTATTCAAAATTAGCCGAGGACTGAAATTAGTCAAAGCGAAGCGGGAAAGTTATTTCTGCCTGAGAATTAACCGTGTGCTTTTATTTTATTCGGTAGTGGTATTTTGCATATATCTTTTTAAATAAGGGGGTTAAGCCATAATTCCATGCAAAAGAATTAATAACTTGCGTTACCATCTATCAAATCCTGGGATCCAGGCAGCTTTTCTTGACATAAATTGACATTTCTCGCCTGTTTTTTGTCTGCGATTGATAACGTATTTTAATGATTTTAAGACTAATCTCAGCGGCCCGCTCCCGGAATAAATTGCAGAAAAATGACGGAGATACCCATTTAGTGGTGGTACGTTTATGGACTCCCGGAGAGAGAGAAAGGCTCTGATTAGGTACGATAATTTATAGAGGGCATGAAACCACAGGCGCAGAGGGAACAAATCCGTTTGAGGGTGCCCAACTGCATGTTGATAATGCTTATTAAGATACGAACCCTGTACAGCGTTGCGTTCAGAGCGGCTTATCCTGTCAGTGCTTCACAAAGAAGATAGCGGTGACGTGACGGCATTGCCCCGAATAAACGCGAGTAAATAGTGAGATGAGTTGGCGAACAAACCTCGCCGTTATATATAGAGTGAGAAGAGGGTGTGTTGTGAAGAGGTCGCAATATCCGTTGCCTTTACTCTCCTTGATTCGGTAACTTCCGCTTTGCTAAACATCGCACCAGTCTCAATTGCCAGGGGGCAAGGCGAAGCGGTATATCTTCGCTGTCATCGTAATAAATGGTGATGGGATCTGGTGAATTAGCGGTAGCGTTATCTGCTCTGTCTGAATCGTCCTGTTGCGGGGTGTCTTTTACTGACATGAAAAACTCTCTTGTTTCTTACTATTGTGCTGCGCTCGGGGGGCACTCTTTATATAGGGTATGTATGGCAGGTAGTCCATGTATGAGATTCTGGATTAACAAATGGTTTAACATTCTCTTTACAGTTGTTGGTATCTTTCTGAAAAATAATAAACGAGCCGTTACCGACTCGCTTATTAAATATCAGTCAGGGCTGAATTGTCAGAAGCTAAAGCGAACAATTATTTTTTGTCGCCGCTGTGGCTGTTCTGGCCACCTTTTTTACCCGCTTCTGATGCACGTTCAGGGTCATTTTTAAAATTCCCGCCACTGTGCTGTCCACCTTTTTTCCCTGCTTCTGAGGCTTTCTCACGATCTTCTGCAAAATTACCTGAACCACCTCTATGTTCCGCCATTTTAAATCTCCCGTATGGGTTTTTGATATAATCGATACGGCAAGTAATACCATATCAATCGCGTTCAGGAATTAACTCTAGCTGTTCTTATAAATTCGTCAAAGCGTAGCGCGGAAACATTTTGTCGTAAAGGGAGTCAATATATTTCGGGGTTTATGGCGATAAAGATTTGCATTAAAAATAAAACGTTATTGAATCAATGGAATTGGCGTAAAAGCGAATCCGGTGATATTGATGACAGATGTTATTTGTTGTCGGATGCTGCTGGTTTTCTGTGCGCTCAAAGTTGGATAAATACAAATCTTTACAAATGTTGAGGGAATAAATTCTACGCTCAGTAATAACTGCGTATTAAATCGATGCCGGGTGGACAGGAGATTTTCTGTTTTGACGTGCCCACTCTTTTAATACGTGGTTGTCGAGCGTGACTTCGGAACATAAGAAGTTGATTTTGCGTGAGAGGGTGAATGTCAGATGACATGAGACACTTATCAACATGAGGAGACGAATATGCATTCCGAACATCAGGATTGTATTGATGCCTGTTATCAATGTGCCATAGCCTGCGAGCACTGTGCCGCGAGCTGTCTGAACGAAGACGATCTGGCGATGATGCGCAACTGCATCAAGCTTGATATGCAGTGTTCTGCCCTGTGTCGCCTGGTGGGCCAATTTATGACCCTCGAGAGCGATTATATAATGCCGCTTTGCCGCGTTTGCGTGGATGTCTGCAGAGCCTGTGCCGAAGAGTGCGGAAAACACCAGCATGCGCATTGCCAGCAATGCGCTCAGGCCTGTCGGGCCTGCGCGCAAGCTTGCCTGCAAATGGTCGCCTGACTCCGGGGCGAGAAAACCCCGGTTCGGCATTATTCCGGAACCGTGCCTTCCCCTTGTTGGGAAGGCCATTTCCAGTTTTGTACCTCCGGAAGGTCCTCGCCATATTCCCGAACATATTGATGGTGCGCGGCAATTTTCTGCTGTAGCGCCTCCAGAATGTCATCCACTTTTCCCTGTAATGACGGTACGCGTAAAAGCGCCTCCTGGGCGAGATGAAAACGGTCGAGGTTATTAAGAACCGTCATATCGAAAGGCGTGGTGGTAGTACCTTCTTCCATAAAACCGTGAACATGGAAATTTTGATGATTATTACGCAGATAAGTGAGGCGGTGAATCAGACTCGGATAGCCGTGGAAGGCAAAGATAACGGGTTTATCACGCGTAAACATGGCATCGAATGCCTCTTCACTCAGGCCGTGCGGATGCTGGTCCTGCGTCTGTAGCGCCATTAAGTCCACCACGTTGACCACCTGTATGCGCAGATCCGGCAGATAGCTGCGCAGAAGGTCAACGGCGGCCAGCGTTTCCATAGTCGGCACGTCTCCCGCGCAGGCCATCACCACATCCGGCGCTTCGCCTTGCGATACCGTACCGGCCCAGTACCAGACGCCCATCCCGGCGGCACAATGTTTTGCCGCGTCATGCAGATTCAGCCACTGAGGCGCAGGTTGTTTTCCGGCCACGATGACATTAATGCGATCCCATGTTTTCAGACAGTGTTCGGCAACACACAGCAATGTGTTGGCATCCGGTGGCAGATAAATACGCACGATCTCAGCTTTCTTGTTGGCGACATGATCGAGAAAGCCCGGATCCTGATGACTGTAACCGTTATGGTCCTGTCGCCAGACATGGGACGAGAGCAGGTAATTGAGGGAAGATATCGGCTCACGCCAGGGGAGATGGCGAGACACTTTTAACCATTTCGCATGTTGATTGAACATGGAGTCGACAATATGAATGAATGCTTCATAACAATTGAACAGGCCGTGACGCCCGGTGAGCAGATAACCCTCAAGCCACCCCTGACACTGATGTTCGCTGAGGATTTCCATGACCCGGCCATCGGGCGCAAGTTGCTCATCATAGGATTTAAGCGGCTCCTGCCAGGTACGGCTGGTGACATCAAAAACACGGCTTAGCCGATTTGATGCGGTCTCATCCGGGCCGAACAGGCGGAAATTATCCGGGTTACGCTGAAAAATGGCGGCAAGCCATCCGCCCAGCGCGGCGGTGGACTCCGCCTGGGTATCGCCTGGTGAAGTGACCTGTACGGCATACGGGCTCAGTTCAGGGGTAATAAGTTCTTTGCGCAATCGACCGCCATTTGCCCATGGCGAAGCCCCCATCCGTTTATCCCCCGTCGGGGCGAGGGCCCGCAGTTCTGCATGCAGGCACCCCTGCTCATCGAAAAGATCGTCCGGGTGGTAGCTGCGCATCCAGTGTTCGAGGATGTGTCGGTGTTCTTCATTTTCGCGGCACGATGAAACCGGAACCTGATGCGCGCGCCAGAAATTCTCCACTTTTTTTCCGTCCACCGTTTGCGGCCCGGTCCATCCTTTAGGGCTGCGAAGGATAATCAGCGGCCAGCGTGGTACGGACTCTGCGGCGTTGCCGCTTCGTGCCGCTTGTTGGTAATCACGGATGGTATCCAGCGCGTTATCCAGCACCTGCGCCATCTGGCGGTGCATAATTTTTGGCTCATGCCCGCTGACCAGCAGGGGCTCGTAACCATAGCCGCGGAATAACTGGCGCAGGTCTTCGTCGCTGGCGCGACCGAGAAGTGTCGGGTTCGCAATTTTATAGCCGTTGAGATGGAGTATGGGCAGAACCGCGCCATCCCGGGCGGCATTAAGGAACTTGATACCATGCCAACTGGAGGCTAGCGGCCCGGTTTCCGCTTCACCGTCTCCAATGACGCAGGCGGCGATCAGCGTTGGGTTATCGAACACGGCGCCGAAAGCATGCGCCAGCGAATACCCTAACTCTCCCCCCTCGTTAATAGAACCGGGCGTTTCAGGCGCCGCATGGCTGGGGATACCGCCGGGGAAGGAAAACTGGCGGAACAGCTTTTTCATGCCTTCGCCATCCGCGCTGACGTCAGGGTAGATTTCGCTATAGGTGCCCTCAAGCCAGGTATTGGCCACCATCCCCGGTCCGCCATGTCCGGGGCCACACACATACAGCATATCGAGATCGCGCTGGCGAATAACACGGTTCAGGTGGGCATAAATAAAGTTCAGACCCGGCGTGGTTCCCCAGTGTCCCAGCAGGCGGGGTTTAATATGTTCTGGTTTGAGAGGATCGCGCAGGAGTGGGTTATCCATCAGGTAAATTTGCCCGACGGAGAGATAATTGGCCGCTCGCCAGTAGCGGTCAAGCAGGGTGAGGTCATGATCAGTAAAAGTGTTTATCCGGGTCATGCAGTTCTCCATACAAGGGGTTGTGCGTGTCACGCAGATTCAGACGCAGTACAGGCCAAGTATAGACAGGGGGATTTTAGCGACGGCATCACGCCGAAAGGGGGGAAACATCCGCACCGTCGTGCGGATGAGAAAGAGGAAAGGTGTGGCAATGAAAAGATAGATTCAGGCTGACGACAGAAATCAGAGCATACCCGGATAAGTCATCTGCTGAGCGCTCATATCAAGTTGCTGTTGCACCGCCTCGATATCTTTTTTCATGTCGCGGTCATCCTTGTCATCCTCGCGCATTTTGCTTTTGACCATCGACAGTAATGAGCGCAACTCACGCTCGACATCTTTTAACAGCTGCGCGTCTTTATGACGCGAATCGCGCTCCTGCAACTGTTCGCGGATACCACTATAAATCGCCTTCGTGGTGTGGCCGCTATCCTCCGTTTCGCTGCCATCGCTCGCTGATTCGTCCTCTGCCGGGGCACCGGTGGAGGATTGCGCACCGGCAGGCGTCGCGGCTTTGCTCCCGGCGTCGCTCTCTGTCAGAGACTGGATAGCGCTGTAGGCGGCCGTAGTGCTGTTACCCGTGCTGGTGCTGGTGCTGTCGCTTTGCCCGAGTTGGGATGCCGCCTGACCCATCTGGGCTGAGAGTTGCCTGAGCTGTTTAAGGACGTAAGCAGAGGCGTTGCCAAAACGCATCAGCAGGGCTTTAAGACGTTCGATTTCTCGTTTTATCGCTTCCAGTCTGGCGCGCGCGTCGGCTTTGCGAGAGGCGGCACTGAACTCATCCAGCCGACTAATGGCCTCTGCGTCGTTCTGGAGGCGGGCGTAGTACTCTTTCGCCTGCTGGCTTAATGAGACAGTACTGTCGGCGCTGTCCGTTGTCTGTGGTGCCAGCGCCGCCGCTGAATTTTGCTCGCGGTTTCGGGACGTCTTGTCCGATGTCGCGGTGGATAACGAAAAGCTGGCATTACCTGTCAGGGTTGGTCGTAGCATGCGTATCACTCCGGAGGTCCATTCATTTTATTAACGGCAGGCTGACCGGAA
The DNA here is from genome assembly GCF_039409775.1 of Phytobacter palmae. NCBI lineage: Bacteria > Pseudomonadati > Pseudomonadota > Gammaproteobacteria > Enterobacterales > Enterobacteriaceae > Phytobacter > Phytobacter palmae. Next base: position 149,460 of record NZ_JBCIVJ010000009.1, read on the forward strand.
TGCTTTAACAACATTCGCATCCTTTCCGGACATTTGTCCCGCGAAAGGATGCGAAAAGCAGAAAACATCACGGCTGTGGCGGAAACTGACCTAATTGCATAAACAAACCGAGCCAGTCTTCCATATGCCAGGTGGTCGTAATACGCTCACCGTTAAGCTGATGCATTTCATGCAGGCGAATACTCACCGCTTTACCGGTTGCGGCAATACCCATAAAGGCGCCTTTATGAGTACCGGTTATTTCGGCGCGCACGGCAATGTGCCCCGGCACCTGAATTAAATCATGAATAACGATGCGAACATCCGGGAACGCCGCGACAAACATATTAATGATTGGCTTGAGCCCTTCCGGTCCTGGCTCCTGGCCGGGCGCTAATGGGATGTCAGCCCAGTCTGCGGTAACGGCCTCATTGACTAAGTCCGGCTGTTGCAGGCTAAAAGCCTGGTAGAGCGTTTCGACGGCTTTACGTTCTGCCAAAAGGCGCTGGGCGATTTCAGGATTGTCTGACATTGTCTTACCTCGGGTCTGGATACTTTTTTGTGAATAATCTGCACTACGTAGTCAGTATCCCATCGGCAGGTGGTATAAATAAAATAGATAACAGATATAGAGGAATATTCGTTTTATGGATTTTAGAGGGCTTGATCTGAATCTGCTGGTGGCCTTTGATGCCTTGATGGAAGAACAGAATGTGACCCGTGCCGCCATTCGGGCCTCGGTGAGCCAGCCTGCGATGAGCGCGGCGCTGTCGCGCCTGCGAACACATTTTGCCGACCCGCTCTTTATTCGCAGCGCTTCGGGTCTGGTGCCGACCGCCAGGGCGAAGGAAATTGCGCTTCATGTAACGAAAGCGCTACAGGAGCTGACAAACCTGCTGGCGCCGGATGATGCCTTCGCGCCACAGGAGAAAAAAATCTCCTTTACGCTGGGGATGTCCGAGTACCCGACCATGGTGTTGCTGCCGGGCATTATGCGCGTTATCAGCCAGCACGCGCCCGGGGTAACCCTCCATGTCCACACTTTTGTCGATCGCGATGAGGCGGTGTCGATGCTGGATGCCGGTAAAGTTGATCTGGTTATCGGCATTGCGCCAACACAGTCGGAGAGCCGAATCCTGTCGCAGCCGCTTATCAGCGATGAGTTTGTTACCCTGGTGCGTGGTGACAGCGACGCGGCCCGCAACGGCATGACGCTCGAAACCTACCTCAGCATGGGACATATCCTGGTGTCGCCTGAGGGAAATCATTATGGCCTCGTGGATGAGTGGCTCAGGGCCCGAGGGTTACGCCGGGAGATTCGCCTGACGTTACCCGTGATGGTTGCCGTCTCCTCGATTGTTCAGCAGACAAATTATGTCGCGACAGTGCTCAGGCGTAGCGTGTTTGCCAGCGAGCAGAGTCAGGATGTGGTGATGCTTACGCCGCCGGTCGAACTGCCCTCTATTGAGTTCAATTTGCTCTGGCATCGCCGTTCCGACGGAGGCAGTGCGCAAAAATGGCTAAGGAAGCTGATTTGCGCCTGTGCCAGTGAGCTGATGTAACGCTGGAGGAGGTCAGCCCCAGTCCAGCCCGCGCGGTGAGCTTGAAAAACCGACTTCCCGCAGCAGGCTAAAGAGCGGCATCTGGCGCACCGGAGTGTCATTAATCTCTTCCAGGGTGAAGTGCAGACGCGGCTCCCGCCGCAGCGCAACTGCCAGCGCCCGGAAAACCTGCCCGGCGATTGCTTCGTCATCGTCCATCCAGACAATCATCTTCTTTCCGCCCTGGGCAAGGTAGAGTCGCAGTATGCCCCCGGCAATGACCAGTAACGCGCCATTGCGGCGAGTGGGAACCAGTGAGGAAGAGTGAGCAGGCCATGGCAGTTGCGTACCAAAGGGGTTCGCCGGATCGCTGGCGGAGAGGGCGACCGGGGTGAAAACGGTTTTTTCAGGTAGTACCGTCGACAGTTCACGCAGACGGTCGATGGTCAGACGTTCGGCGAATTGCGTGCCGCCCATACCTTCCACAAAACGTCCGCGCAGGATGCGTCCGGCATCCTCCATGTTGCGATAAACAGTCTGCATTGCCGGAAAGCCGCCCGGCAGGTTCTCCATCATCACCGCCCGTCGGCTGACGATCCCGTAGCGGTCGAGCATATTATCCGCCTGCGCAAGCAACCAGTGCGTGTCATTGAGCTTCTCAGCGTGCAACAGCGACCAGCGCCCGGCAAGCGTCGGTGTGCTCAATGACATATGTGTCGTCAGGGTGGCGCGAGGTGCCAGCGTCGGGTGCCCGCGTCGGCTTCGGACGCGACGTTGAGATGAGGGACGAGACGAGCTCCCGGCGCGGGATAGCGCGCGCAGAGGTGACCAGATATCTGTGGTGATATACCCCTGCCAGACCAGCCCCCACAGGGCCTCATGCAGGGCGTCCGCCGTCAGCGTCACTGTTTCGTCGCCTGCGACGTGGCGCGATTCAATAAGCGCGCTTAGCTGGTGCGCGAACCAGGCTCCGCCGTTAGCGAGTAACGCAAGGATCGCCTGCTGGAGCGGCGAAAGCGCCGCGCTGTCTGCTTGCGGCACGATAAGGGTTTCAGCGGCATACTCCTGGATATGCAGGGCGACCAGTCCGTCATCGTCGCCGAGTTTTTTCTGCCCGGACCAGATCACTTCGCCGGTGGAAAGCAGTTCATCAAGCATCTCCGGGGCGTAATCCCGCACGCGCGCGGGTAAAATCTGGCTTTCCCATAGCGTGGCCGGTAAACCCAACCCGGCCAGTTGTTCGATAACGCGCAGGACACCCTCAATACCTTCAAACACGCCGCCCGCCAGGTCGGTGTGAAATGCCGGACTGCCATCCGATCCGGCAAGCAGTCCCTGGCGCTCCAGCAGCAGGCGGGTAAAGGCCGTCGCCGGCACCGGACGTGTCGCTTCGCGGGCCGCCTGGAGCGAGCGGATACGCAGGCGGCGGAAAATCTCTTCGCCCACCCAGTCTGAGGAGGAGGGCGCATGTGGCTGCGCGACCTGTGCGGGTTGTCCGGCGCGCAGGCGCATGACTTTGCCCTGTTCGCGCAATTTTTCCAGCGCCTCCTGCGCTACCGCGACACCGAGGCCGAACGCGTGGGCTATCTGCTGGACGGTAAAGAGGGTGTGAGTCTGAACATAGCGCACAAACAGGTCAGCGAGCGGTGCCGCCACCGGATTGAGATATACAGCGCTCAGGTCCGCAGGTAAGCGCACCCCCAGAGCATCCCGCAGCCGTGCGGCATCATCCATGCAGGCGATGCGCTGGCTTTCGCCTGTCGTGAGCCAAAAGGCACGCCGTTCAGCCAGCAGTTCATCCAGCCAGGCGTTTACCGCTTCCTGACTCTCCCGGTGGCGCGCGGCGAGGTCGTCCGGGGTCATCGGTCCCAGCTCGCGCAGCAGGTCATAAAGACCTTCTTTGCCGCGGGCTTTGCGCTCGGGTGCAAGGCGCTGCAGCTCCTCCTCGATCTGGCGAATGACGCCAGGATCGAGCAATTCTCCGGGATCGGCCTGGCCCAGCAAGTTTCCCAGCAGTTCGCTATCCAGAGACAATACCGAGGCCCGGCGTTCGGCCAGCGGGGCATCGGACTCATACATAAATTCTGCCACATAGCCGAAGAGCAGGCTGGCGGCGAAAGGTGACGGGGTGGCAGTCGTGACCCCGGAAATCTGAACTTCCCCGGTATTGAGGCGGCGCATCAGCCTGTCCAGCGCGGGCAGATCGTAAACATCCTGCAGGCACTCGCGGACGGTTTCGAGCAGGATAGGGAAATCCGCATATCCGCGCGCTATCTCCAGTAACTGACCCGCCCGCAGACGCTGTTGCCAGAGGGGGGAGCGGCGGCCAGGCGTGCGCCCCGGCATCAGCAATGCGCGCGCGGCGCACTCGCGAAAACGGGCGGCAAAAAGCGCAGAGTTGCTGACCGCATCCCGGACAAGCCGGCTGAGTTTTTCAGGTTCGAAAAGAAACACGGCGGCGTCCGGAATTTTGCCCTCCGTATCCGGAAGCCTGGCGACGATGCCGTCATCACTGGCGACAATTGAGGCGTCAGCCCCCCATAACGCATGAAGACGTCCGGCGACCGCCAGCGCCCAGGGTTCATGCACCCGGCGGCCATAGGGCGAGTGCAGAATGATGCGCCAGTCGCCCATTTCATCGCGACAGCGCTCCAGCACCAGATGTCGGCTGCCCGGAATGATCCCCGTGGCATTGCGTTGCTCCTCGATGAGTCCTTTGAGGTTGGCGAGCGCGTTTGCATCGTGGCTCACCCCAGGCAAAGCCAGCGTGTCAGGTGAGGCAAGAAACGCATTGTCGGCAAGGGCATGCATAAAATCGCCAATCAGTTCGCCAAGTTCAGCCGGACGCCCGCTCCCTTCGCCGCGCCAGAACGGCAGTCTGGCGGAGCGACCTGGCGCCGGGGTGACAATCACCTGGTCGTGGGTGATTTGCTGGATACGCCAGGAGGTTGCCCCAAGCGTGATGATGTCATTGACGCGGGACTCGTAGACCATCTCTTCGTCAAGCTCGCCCACCCGCCGGGCACCGGTCTGTTCTTCCCCTTCCGGGAGCAGAACGCTGAACATGCCCCGATCAGGGATGGTGCCGCCGCTGGTCACCGCCAGCAGCTGCGCGCCGGGGCGCGCGGTGAGCTGGCCGCTCTCCCGTTGCCAGATAATCCGTGGACGGAAAACGGAAAAATCCCCTGATGGATAGCGTCCTGCCAGCATATCAAGTGTTGCGTCAAAGACCTCCCTCGGCAGCGCTTTCCACGGGGCTGCGCGCTGAACGGTGGCATACCAGTCATCCACATTCAGCGCATCCATGGAGACGGCGGCAACCGTTTGTTGGGCCAGCACATCAAGGGGATTTCGCGGTGGAGTCAGGGTCTCAAGTTTACCCGTCAGCATACAGTCGACCACTACCGTGGAATCAATCAGTTCGCGCCGGGTACGCGGATAGAACAGGGCTTTTGATATACCGCCTACCTGGTGTCCGGCGCGGCCGATACGCTGCAAGCCGCTGGCAACAGACAGAGGTGAGGCAACCTGAATCACCAGATCAACTGCCCCCATATCGATGCCCAGCTCAAGGCTTGATGTGGCGACCACGCAGCGCAACTCCCCCGATTTCAGCGCCTGTTCAGTGACTGCCCTTTGCTCTTTTGATACCGAACCATGATGGGAACGGGCGATAAACACCGTGCCGGGTTGCGTCCGGTTGGATGTCGCCCCGGATGAAGAAACATAGTGCGCAGCGTCGGTTTGCATGTCGCCAGTCTCTGTCATGCGCGCTGCATAGAGCTCATTGAGCCTGGCCGTCAATTTTTCAGCAAGACCGCGTGAGTTGGTGAACACAATGGTCGATTTATGGCTAAGTACCTGGTCAAGAATACCGGCTTCGATATGCGGCCAGATGGAGCCCTCTCTGCCAGCGTGGCTGATTTCCCCGGTACCGTCGCTGCTGGAGAGGACGTCATCAAGATTAGCAACGGGCACCACAATACGAATATCCGGGTGGCGAAGGGCCGGTGGATTGACCACGGTAACCGGGCGGCTGCCCCCCAGAAACCGGGCAACGTCGCCGGGCGAACGCACCGTCGCGGACAGCCCGATCCGCTGGGCAGGCCGGGCGAGGAGGGCATCTAACCGCTCCAGACTAAGGGCCAGATGTGCGCCACGTTTGTTGCCTGCCACCGCATGCACTTCATCTACGATAACCGTTTCGACGCCGCGCAGCGTTTCGCGCGCTCTGGAGGTAAGCATCAGGTAGAGCGACTCCGGCGTGGTAATGAGGATATCAGGAGGATTACGCACAAGCGTTGCCCGCTCCTGAGTGGATGTATCCCCGGTACGCATCGCCACGCGGATGACCACCTCCGGCGCGCCGTGTTTTTTACGCTGTTCGCTGATGCCCTGTAACGGGATCTGCAGGTTGCGCTGAATGTCGGTGCCCAGCGCTTTTATCGGCGATATATAGAGGATGCGCGTGGTTTTTTTCCGCTCGTCGCCATCCGCAGAAGGGGTATCACCTTCGCGGAAAAGCTGGTCGAGGGCATAAAGGAAGGCAGCCAGCGTTTTGCCGGAACCGGTAGGGGCGATGGCCAGCACATTCTCCCCGGCATTCGTCGCCGTCCATGTCTGCGCCTGTACCGGCGTGGGATGCCGGAAGGCACGGGCAAACCAGTCGCGGGTGGCTGGCGAAAAGATATCAGTGAGTACGGAGGGTAAAACGGTTTTCTTTGACATCTTTCCTGCTCCCTGTGATGTCTGCCGCGACCAGAATAGTAATAACGGGTAAAGGATAAGTGTAACGCAGACGCCGGGGTTTGAGCCGAAGGCTTTTTGCCATTAATAACAATGATGTGGTATGCCCCACGAAGGCGATGGTTTGCAGATAATTTCATATATCCGTACAGGAATTAAGGATATCCTTTCAGTGGCGTTTATTCGGGATGAGGGGTGAGATGAAGATCTACTGGAGTTATAAGGATATTCCTGAGCTGGCGGGGCTTCCTGCCAGCGTTGGCCATAAAAATTATAAACAAGCCCGATCGCTTGCAAACAGCCATATTGAGATGTGGCTGGGTGGCGTTCTCTATGTGGTTTTAGTCACAGGGCTTTCTGTCGCTTTTGATCGCGTTTTTCCGGGCAAAGGGGGATTCGCGCACAGTCTTGTTACCACTGCTTGTGCGCTGGTGCCTGGCATCTTTATCTGGTATCAAATCTCCATTTATGTGATGCGCAAATATTACAAACATATTCTCGCGCGCAGGTCGGCGGCGTCGGAAGACCTGGAGAAAGCAGCAGAACGGTTCATTGAGGAAGCAGATGAACGCGAGTTTCAGCGATGGCGCAAGCTGCGGCGGTATGGTTATATCGCGCTGTGTATCCTGATGCTGGCGGTTATCTGCAGTCTGGCGGCATCGGTGTAGCGATACGGAACCCGGCTGGCGGTGCAGGCGCCTGAACCGGGCGACCAGACGTTCAGGCCGCACGAAATAGTCCTCTCTCCCTGTGGAAGAGGGGCAGGGTGAGGGGAAAATGCGGCTCGGGAGGTGGGTTTCGTTCACCGTATGTTCGTGGCGAAATGGAAGCTCCGGGCACGTGAACGGGTAAAGGGGAACACCGCGTTTCCCTTTACCATCCCCGCGGCCTGCCCTTGTCATCGGGTCTGCGTCTCACCGTTTTCAGCGGGGACTCAACCCCCTCGCTGCACGCTCTGCGCCAGCGGGGGAGTGCCTTGCTGGGCGAGGTTAGTGACCAACCAGCAGAGCGGAAAGGCGCGCCTGTACATCGACACATCCTGCCAGCACCAGATTGCCCTTTAACAGACCGCCATCGTCCAGAAACGCATTACTGACACCGCCAGCCTCAACGATGAGCAACATCCCCGCCAGCGCATCCCAGCTATTCATATGCTCTTCGTAATAGGCATGCACCTGCCCGGTGGCCACGTGGGCGAGCATCAGCGCTCCGGCACCAAACCGGCGATACTCCATGCCTGCGTTGATAACCCGGGCAATCGCCCGGGTATAGTCTTCGACCGGCGCACGGCTGGAGCGACCCATACCGATGACTACTGTTTCCGGGTCCGGCTCACGCAGCATCAGACGCTTATCGTTAAGAAAGGCACCTTTGCCACGACGGGCAAAGAAAAATTCATCACGATCCGGGGCGTAAATTATCGCCAGCTCAATCGCATCCTGGCGAACATAAGCGAGCGAGATACACCAGTAATCCATCCCCTGAATATAGTTAGTGGTGCCGTCGATAGGGTCGAGCACCCAGATCCCGTGCTCGCCTGCCTGCAGGCCACTCTCTTCTCCGAGGAAACCATCCTGCGGGCAGTGGCTGTTCAGCCAGTGTTTTATCTCTTTTTCGACAAACAGATCGGCGTGAGAGACAAAATCCTGGCGGGCCTTTTTATCGACCTGTAACCCGGCATTACGTAATGTCTGCGCCTGTGCACCCAGATGGCGAATCAATGCACATAATGACTGCTGCTGTTCTTGCGTCATGGCCTGCTCTTATTGAGAAAACGGCGACGTGCGCCGATGAATTAATTGCACATCCACCCATGTCGTTCGCGAAGGCTGTAGCGGATCGTCAGCCCGTTCCAGCAGGCGGGTTAAGGCCTGGCGGGAAATCTCCGCAACATCCTGATGCAGGGTGGTCAGTTGATAACTGTATTGCGCCGTTTGTGGCGTATTGTCAAAACCAATAAGCTCAAAGTCCTCCGGCGCCTGTCTCCCGCGCTGGCGCATTCCGTCAAGAAAACCGCAGGCGAGCTGCGCATTGGCGCAGAAGATGCCCTCCAGAGCCTCATCGGCGCTGACGGCGGCCTGAAATCCCCCGTCATATCCCTCTGTGGGCGCGATGAGCGCCTGCAAATCGCGCGTGACATCCACGCCGAGTATCGAAAGCGCCTGATAAAAAGCATCACCGCGCACCCGTCCGGCCCAGGTAGAGTGGGACGTATTGAGCCAGCCGAAACGTCGACAGCCGTTGCCGACCAGTTGCCGGGCCGCGAGCGTCGCGCCGCAGACATTATCGGAACAGACATAATCGACGAACGGGATATCCGGCTGACGGTTGATACCCACTACCGGGATCTGCTGCGAAACGCACTCATTGACCAGCGATTCAGGCGGTTGGCCTGAGGTAACGATGACCCCGGAGACTCGAAACTGGGCAAAGCGGCGCAGCGTGAGAGCCAGATCCTGAGCGCTGCGAATTTCACTCACCAGGGCCTGAAAACCGCGACGCTGGATCTCACCAAGCAGCGCGTCGAGCAAACTACTGCGAAATGGGTCGCTGATGCGGGAGACCATAACCCCAATCAGATGACTGCGACGGCGATTTAGCCCCTGGGCGAGGAAATTGACCTGATAGCCAAGCTCTTCTGCCGCGCGCAGAACCCGCTCCCGGGTATCAGGAGAGATACTGCCATTATTGCTGAGCGCCCGTGAGACAACCGCCCGCGAGACGCCCGCCCGGAGGGCCACATCCTGCGCGGTCACGCTCTGTTTGCGAGGCAGTGAACTCATGCCGGGCGTTCCTCACAGGCAGGCTGTGGCCTGTCCAGTGTGACCTGGAGACCGTCATGACTGACGAACAGGCCATCCCAGGGCTGACAGGCGGCCTTGAGGTCATCAATAATCGCGTCGTAGCAATGGTAGAGACCGAAGGCCGGGATAGCCAGTCGTTGAAAAAGCGCCAGGCAGGAGGGGAAATCACCGTGAGAGGCATCCTCGCTGAGCGCAGTCAGTGAGGCGCACTCCTGAAAAGCGAGGTCCGCCCCGGCCATTAACGCGACGGACTGCGCTGTTGGGCGACCATCGCCGCTGTAAAACAAGGTGCGCCCGCCAATGGTGATGCGAATGGCGCGATTGGTCAGTTCATGCTGAGTTTCGGCTGTCTGGATCTGCCAGTCGTGCCAGTGCCATGCGTCTGTGATGTCGCGCCAGTCGAGATCAAAACTCAGGGTAGTCTGTGGCCAGTTGGCCAGGGCCGCCAGCTGCATCAATACCGGACGCTGCTGCGGCTGACTGTAGATAATCAGCGGTTTCTGGCGCGAGAAGCTTTTCCAGTAGTTCAGCAGGGCCGTCAGCCCGACACAATGGTCCGGGTGGACGTGGGTGAAATAGATAACATCGATATCGTTGATATCCCCGCCACGCTGCCACAGTGCCCGGGGGATCGTGGGGCCACAGTCAATCAACCATTGCCGGTTCGCATCATCAATAATCCGCAGCGCAGAGGTATTTTGTTCGCGGGAGAAGGCGCTACCACAGCCAGGAACATCTATTTTCATTTTCCCTCACCATAAATTTTTGACGCACAACCAGGACATCAGGGGTAATTGTTGCCATCAGTTTGCCCTCAGACCAGCGCAAAAAACCGGAGCGTACACAGGCTACATGACGGTGTTGAGCACTGTTCTGAGCCAGACTGACAAATAAAATGACCTGATGAGTAGAGTCTTAATTAAATTGTCACAAATACCCGACAAAGTAGGCTCACATAATGTCGAGTCAACATTGCATTTTTTTTACATTCAAATGAACACGTGTTCATTGAGGTAAAAAAGTAAGCAGTAATTTTTTTGGGTAGCAAATATGAGTTATTTACAGGTGGCCGGGCTTAAAATTAGCTATGGCGAAAAGGTTGTGCTGCATAATATTGATTTGCAGGTGGCAAAAGGGGAGATGATTGCCCTTTTGGGACCGTCAGGTTGTGGGAAAACAACGCTGTTAAATGCGTTATGTGGTTTTATTCCGGTGCAGACCGGGGTGATTAGCGTTGCCAGTCGCGATATTACCCACAGTGCCCCTGAGCAGCGCAATATCACTATGGTGTTTCAGAGCTATGCGCTATGGCCGCATCTGACGGTGGCACGCAACATTGGCTATGGATTAAAGCTGCGTAAATGGCGTCGTGATGATATCGACCGGCGCGTTACGGAGTTGCTGAACATCGTCAATCTCACTGGTCTTGCGGACGTGAAGGTGACGGAACTTTCCGGCGGTCAGCGCCAGCGCGTTGCCCTGGCACGCGCCCTGGCAATCGAACCTGACGTGCTGGTGCTCGATGAACCCCTGTCGAACCTGGACGCCAGAGTGCGTCTCAACGTGCGCCACGAAATTAAAGCACTGCAAAAACGCCTTGGCTTTACCTCATTAATTGTTACTCATGATCAGCAGGAAGCGCTGGTTATGGCGGATCGTATTGCGGTGTTAAATAATGGCCGCATTGAGCAGACAGGCACGCCGGAAGATATTTACCAGCGTCCGGCAACGCCATTTGTCGCAGATTTTATGGGGGCGGACAATAAAATTCCTGCTAATGATCTCTTCGCCGCGCAGGGTATTTCCCTGCGTACACAAGGGAGATATTCCGCTGCCGATTTCCGCGATCGCACCCTTTATTTTCGCAGTGCCGATGCCGCGCTCAGTACATTAAATACAAGCACGCCAGAAGAGGGGCTGACGCTCAATGGCGTCGTTGAGCAAAGTGCATTTCTTGGCAATTTATATCGCCACAGCGTGCGCTGTCATGATCGGTTATTACTGGCAGATTCAACACAGTGCTGGCCCGCGCAATCAACCGTCCGGCTCCACGTCCCGGCGCCCGCGTTACATATTTTTCCATCATCACAAGCAAGTTGACATCATCGTGTTCACTTTGGGGATAGACCATGTTTATTAAAACGAAAGCTGCGGTAGTGACTGCATTATTTCTGAGCTACGGCGCCCAGGCCGACACCATCCTGAACGTTGCCACAGCAGGCGATCAGAATATGGTGGATTACGTAAAAACCTGGCTGGGGCCGAAGTTTGAAGCGGCGCATCCGGGGGTAAAAGTGCAGGTGGTGGGTACCGGTCCGGGGGATGCCGGTTCGAATAAAATCATCGAGAAACTCACCGCGCAAAAAGAGAGCGATGCGAAGACCTGGGATATTGATGTGGCAGTTGTTCACCAGAAAGCCGGTGGCGAACTGGTGGAAAAAGGGTTGCTTGCGAAATACCGCCAGCAGATCAGCACCGGCAGCATGGTGAGCGCGGATAACGCGAAAAATGCCCTTGGCGTCAATGTCGACGGTTATGTGATGCCAATGTTTTTAAGCCAGACCGCTATCGCCTGGAACAGCGAGGCGATCAAAAACCCGCCAGCTTCCTACGATGAGCTGGTGAGCTGGACGCAGAAAAATCCGCAGGCATTTGGCTATAACGGTATCAAGAACGGAATGTCCGGCGTGAGCTTCGTGGTGGGGTGGATGTATGCCTACGGTACGGATGCGCAGCGTCTGTCCGCACTGCCTTACGACAAAGGGGTGGAGAAAAACTGGAGCCAGGCGTACGAGAAGTTAAAAGCATTTAATAAGAACGTCACCTTTACCCCAGGCAATGCCGGGACGCTCGATATGCTCAGCCGCGGCGAGATAACCATGGGGCCAGTGTGGGTGGATATGTTCTACAGCTGGAAAGATCAGGGCAAATTGCCGCCGTCGATCAAACTGGCGCTGCTGTCACCGGGTATGCCGGGACAACCAATGTACTACGTAACCCCGGCGAAGGCGGCAAACCCGCAGCTGGCACGTGAGTTTATCGAGCTTGCGACCAGCCCGGACGTGCAGGCGCAGGGCATTGTGAAACAGTTTAACTGGTATCCGGGTATTGATGCCGAACATGTGAAGCCGAAGCTGGACCCGGCCACCTGGCAGAAGTTGTTCGCGGAAATCTCGCCGAAGGCTCTGGCGGATTACGGCAAAAGCTTCCCGATAACCCCTTATTTTGACGACATAAAAGAAGGCTATGAAAGCCAGGTCGCCAATTAATTTTTTCAGGCTGCAGGTGCGATGGCTACGCTCGTTCGCCGCCTTCCTGCTGGGGTATACCGCTAATGTTCAGGCGCGGCAAGAGGCCGCCCTGAGCTTTATTTTGTCGCTAACACCAGGTTTGCTATGCGCCGTTCGCTGAAATATCTCTTACTGGTCGCGCCTGCCGCGCTGATGATTGCCGTACTCTTTTTATACCCGCTGGGGTTCTCGCTGATTGCTGCGTTTACCGACGACGCGCGTCACTTTACTCTGGCCCATTTCACTAAAGTCTATGCGCTTTATTCCAGCGATATCGCCTTTACGCTGGTGATTGTCCTTACCTCAGTAGCGCTGCTGGCAGTGATTTCCATCACCCTCTCGGCGGTGATCGCGCTGTCACCCTGTCGGCCCATTGTGCGCATGCTGGGTTTTTTGTACCGCCTGCCGCTGTTTATCCCCTTTATTGTGGCTGCGCAGATGATGCGCACTTTCCTGGCTAAAAACGGCCTGATGAACAATGCGCTGGTGGCAACCGATCTGTTTACGCCGCTGGAGACGGTCTCCTGGCTGGGCTGGAAAGGGATCATCATTACCTTTGTCTGGAAACAGCTGGCGTTCGCCACGCTGCTTATCTGCGGCGCGATGGCGGCGCTGGAGCAGTCGCAGATCCTGGCCGCGCGAAATCTCGGAGCCTCGCGTCCACGCATTCTGTTCGACATTATCCTGCCGCAGGTGCTGCCGGCAATTGGCGTGGCGCTGGTGCTTTCGACCGTGACCATGATGTCGGTGCTGTCTGTACCGCTGATGATCGGTGTGGGTACGCCAACAATGATGACTGTGGATATGGCGTTCCGCGTTAATTCCTACGGCGATTATGCCGTGGCCAATGCGCTGGGCGTAGTGTCACTGCTGATTTGCGGTGCGCTGTCGTGGTTCTACCTGCGCCACAGTCTGCAACAGAAGGGGGGCGAATGATGAAAGAGGCAACGATGATATTACCGAATACATGGCTGGCGAAAGGGCGCAGAAAATTGAGCGCCAGCCTGCCCCTGCAGACGCTGCTGTTGCTTTTTATGCTGCTGGCGATGTTTGGCCCGTTGCTGAACTTGCTTATCTGGACGGTGGCGGAGAGCTGGTTTTTCCCCCATGCGCTGCCCGGTCAGTGGGGGCTCAAATACTGGTATCAGGTGTTTAGCCCCTACAGCGATGTTTCCGGCTCGCTGCTCACCAGCGTGTTTATCGCCGTGTTGTCGGTGGCTGTGTGCCTGCTGATTTCGGTCCCGGCGGGTTATGCGCTCTCAAGACGAGGGATGCCGTTGCGGGTGTTTTTTATGCTGCTGTTTTTGATTCCGCAGGCATTTCCGAACCTGACGGTGTATATGAATATTGCCCGCCTGTTCTATCAGTGGGGGCTTAATGGCACGGTTGTCGGCGTGGTGCTGGTGCACAGCGTCCATGGTCTGATGTACTCAGTATGGATCTGCGTGGCGGCGTTTTCCGCCGTGGACCCCTTGCTGGCGAGGGCTTCGCGTAATCTCGGCGCCGGGCCTGTCTATACCTTCTGGCATATTGTGCTGCCGCAGGCCTCGCCGGGCATTATTGCCGCCAGTATTTTTGTCTTCCTGGAATCGCTGGATGAGTTTACCGGCACCTTTTTCGTCGGCGCGCCGGATATCACCACGCTGCCGCTACTGCTGTATAACGCCAGTATGTCGGGCAATTATCAGGTGTCGTCTATTACCGCCCTGATTTTACTGGTGCCGTCGCTGCTGTTTATGCTGATTATTCATAAGTTTATGCGCCCGGAGATGCTGTCGAAACTGGGGAAATGACGCAGGAGCATTAACGTGATGCAACGGCCTCTGCTCTTGTGAATTCCTCATTTAAATCACTACAATGCAAAACCATTATCGATGACATGTTGAGAATCTATGGAGCGCATCAGTGACATCTCGCTTTTCCTGCGGGTGGTGGACTTAGGCTCAATCAGCGCCGCCGCGCGCAGTGAAAATTTGTCTCTGGCGGTGGCCAGCAAGCGAATACAACGGCTGGAGGAGAGCCTGCGCGCGCGGCTTCTTAATCGCACAACCCGGCGTCTTTATCCCACCCCGGAAGGGGAATTACTGGCTTCGCAGGGTCGGCCCTTGATTGAGGCGCTAAATGCCCTTGGCGAGTGTCTGCATACCAGCCGTTCCGAAGTAACCGGGACTATCAGAGTCACAATGTCAGCGTCCTTTGGGCGCTTATATATTTCGCCGCTCCTGGCGGAGTTTCAGTCGTTACATCCGGACGTTAATTTCGTGGCGCACCTCAGTGATGAAGTCGTTGATCTGGTGAAAGGGGGGTACGACCTTGCTATCCGCATCGGCAACCTGAAAGATTCCAGTCTGGTGGCGCGACGGATCGCGCCAAACCGACGCGTGTTGGTGGCCTCACCCTCGTATCTGGCGCGTCGTGGCGTGCCGCAGCATCCGGCTGATCTGGCTACGCATGATGGATTACTCATGACGGATGCCGATGGCAAGCGGGATATCTGGAAACTGATAACAGCTGAGCAGGGGATTTTTCGGGTAAAAATAAACAGTAAGATCGAGAGTAATTTCGGTGAACTGTTACGCGACGCAGCGGTATATGGCCGGGGTATCTCCCTCCAGTCTGTCTGGCATGTTGCCGATGATCTCAACGCCGGTCGCTTGCAGGTTATCCTGCCTGATTATCCGGTACAGGAGAGTTTTATTCACGCGGTAACGCCAACACGGCTGATGCAGACGCCGCGCATTAAGGCCTTTATCGATTTTCTCCAGCAAAAGTTTGCCGAACCGGCGCCCTGGGAGCGACAGAGCGGGTAGCAGACCGGGAATGGCTCCTTCGACCAGGGCGGGCATGCAGAATAGTGCATTCTGTTGTCGCCCACCTGGTCGTTCTCGTTTTCAGCGTACATGACATTTTCCACCGCACAGTGAGAAGGTGAGTTTTACCGCACATACCTGGCAGAAAATAATTTCGCGCTCATACAGGCTATAACGGCATGGGTCTTATCAGCGATTGCGCAATTTACTCTGCTAAAATTTTTGTGATGTGTGTCGGTAATGCGGGAAATTATTTTATCGCGATAAAGCCATTGCGAATGCTACGTGGCCATATCTGTATTTTAGTAAGACGCCAGTAAACAAAGCCTGCTGTTTCTGGTGCTGAAACGTGTAATTCATCAGAGCCGGAATCAATAATCTCCCTGCGTTATTTGAACGCTATTTCTGTGCACTACACCTGGTAAAATAATCATCACGCCGGGCAATGCTGGCCGCTTGCATCTCCCGTCCCGCCTGGGCTCTACGGCTGCCAGCGTAATTACTACTCAGGTGTAATGACATTTTTTTATTTTCTTATGGCAAAATTAAAATAGTGAGTCTAACGTTTCTAAGCGTTTTTCTATATTTTATTGGCTTGCATAGTTCGTGTCTTAATAAATAAAAATAGGAGGAAAGTATGAAGTTTTTTTATTTAGTAATGCGTTTGTATGTCTGGTTTGTTTATTAATTTTTCGTCATATTGCGGCAATAAATTAATGAAATGCTCACTTCCGATATAAAGGTGCAGGGATGGTTATGATTACTCTTCGTCGACGTGTTAATTCAGCGAAACTATTTAAATCAGGAACCTGCTTATTTGCGGTGAGCATGATATGGCCGATTTTTGCCTATGGGGCGAACCCTGCCTACGATGAGCTGATTATTCAGGCGCGAAAAGGGGATCGCCAGCCGCTGTTAACCTATCTCAATGCCCGCGAGCAAAATGCGCCTCTGACGCCAGAGCAAGTTGCCGACTGGCTACAGGTATCCGCATGGGCAGATAACGATGTACAGACGCAGGAAGTATGGCGGCGCTATCAGGATAAAATGGCCTTCCCGGTGCGCGGGCAAATAGCCGCGGCACGCGCCTTGCGCAATCTGAAAAAGTGGGATGAATCATTAAACGTCTGGGAGCGCGTTTTGCGTGAGGATCCCGACAACACCGACGCGCGAACCGGATGGATAATGACTCTCGCCGATGCCCGGCGAAACGAAGAGGCCCTTACCGCAGCACAGCAGTGGGCAGCGCTGGCGCCGGGGCCGGAACGTGATGCGCTGTTGGCTTATGTTTACAAGGCGCAGGAGAAAAACTGGGATGCGTTACTGGCTGCTACCCGAGTTGATACGGCGTCACCGGTAAGAAAAAATGTGATTCCGACACTGCTGTCCGCCATGTCCGCTAACCGTATATCCGGCCCCGCGCTGACACTTTCCGAACGTAACCCGCAGTCCGATGCGATCGCCCGCCAGCTTGAACTCGATGCCGCCGCTCAGACAGTACGCGCGGCCTTTACGCCAGCCCGCAACGAAGAGGAACGGTATCTGGTGGCTGATAAAGCACTTGCCCGTTATGACGCATTTATCGCTGCATGGAAAGATAACCCCGGGGCGCAAAAAGATGTGCGGCGCGCCAGAATCGACAGACTGGGCGCCCTGGTCATTCGCAAACGGAGTGCTGAGGTCATTGCCGAGTACAACGCGCTGGAGGCCGATGGACAACATGTCCCCAATTATGCCCGGC
Source organism: Phytobacter palmae (assembly GCF_039409775.1). NCBI lineage: Bacteria > Pseudomonadati > Pseudomonadota > Gammaproteobacteria > Enterobacterales > Enterobacteriaceae > Phytobacter > Phytobacter palmae. Next base: position 166,371 of record NZ_JBCIVJ010000009.1, read on the forward strand.
GCTGGGTTGCTTCTGCCTGGCTTGCTGAGCGCCAGCCTGATAAAGCCGAAGCGATGCTGGAGGAGGTTTTCTTTCCGCATGGCCCTGTAGCGGTGATGCCGCTCAGCATGGATGACCAACAAGACCTTTTCTATGCCCGACTCGACAATAATCACTTCGATGAAGCAAAGCAGCAACTGAACACCTACATCAGCAAAAGCCCTTACATGATCTACTTCGAGGGTTCATCCACACCGCAACCTAACGATAACTGGCTGCTCGGTCAGTCATTGCTTATCGACTATTTCTTAGCAACCAATGATTTAAACGCCGCGCAACAACAAGCACAAACGCTGGTGAGCAAGGCTGCTGGTAATCAGGATTTGCGTATTGCTCTGGCGTCGGTTCTGCTGGCGCGGGGCCTCCCGCACGCAGCAGAACGCGAGCTTAAGCTTGCTGAGGTCATTGAACCGACCAACCTGACGCTGGAGAGACAGCAGGCATCGACGGCGCTTGAATTGCAGGAGTGGCGGCAGGCCAGTGAACTGACAAGTGATGTAGTAGCACGCAGTCCCGATGATTTCGCCACCCGGCAGCTTGAACGTCTGCTGGCGGTGCACAACAAAGCGGAGCTGCGTGTCAGCGGCACGCAGGGGATTTCGTCGGACAACCCCATTAGCGGTAAACATGATTTCACTCTGAATACCACCCTGTACAGCCCGCCCATTAACGATAACTGGCGACTCTTTGCGGGCTTTAATTATGCCAGCGGTGAATTTGAAGAGGGCAAGGGCATTAACCGCGATATCGGTGCCGGTGCGGAATGGACCTCTCGTGATAACTGGGCCGAACTGGAAGTGTCCGGGCGTAACTATGGCGACGGGCAGAAAATCGGAGGACGGCTTTCTGCCTGGCACGATTTCAATGACAACTGGCGAGTGGGTGGTTCGGCGGAGCGGTTGTCGCGTAATACGCCGCTGCGTGCGTTACGCAACGGCGTGAATGCCAACGGCGGCGACCTCTGGCTGCGGTGGTATCACAACGAACGTCGCGAGTACCACTTTTCACTTGCGGGCGCCCATTTTACGGATGGCAATGATCGCCTGGAGTACGGCATCAGCGGCAAAGAGAGATTATGGACCCAGCCGCGTTTTACGCTGGATTTCATCCCCGCGATCAACGCCAGCCACAACAGCAAAGACAATGTGCCTTATTACAATCCCAGGCGTGACGTTTCGGCCGTTGCTGGCCTGCGTGCGGAGCACGTGCTGTATCGCCATTACGATACCGTCTGGAAACAGCAGTTTATCGCCGGGGCGGGCGGCTACTGGCAAAAAGGACACAATAGCGGTGCCATCACGCAACTTGGCTACGGGCAGCGCATTCAATGGAATAACGTAGTGGATGCCGGGGTGACGCTCTCCTGGGACAAACGTCCTTACGATGGCAAGCGTGAGCGAAATATCGCCCTCGCTTTTGATCTGAATGTCAGGTTTTAAGGACGATCATGTTTAAACACTGGCTACGTATCGCAATTATGACTGCGGGGTGGGTACTGGCAACCGCCTGCATAAGCGCGCCAGCGCCACGCTACCTTTCCCCCTCCGAAAGGGCGCCGCTCTACGCACAGCAGCCCTGGCCGAAGAATAGCTTCCTGGTGCTGGCGTATCATGACGTCGAGGATAACGCGGCGGACCAGCGTTATCTTTCAGTGCGCACCAGCGCGCTTAACGATCAGTTTGCCTGGCTGCATGATAATGGCTACCACGTGGTAAGCGTGCAGCAGGTGCTGGATGCGCACGCCGGAAAGAGTGTCCTGCCGCCGAAAGCGGTACTACTGACATTTGATGACGGTTACAGCAGCTTTATTCGGCGCGTTTTGCCGCTGCTCAAATCCTATCAATGGCATGCTTTATGGGCGCCTGTCGGCATTTGGGTTGATGCGCCGGCAAATGTTCCGGTTGATTTTGGCGGGCTCAAAACGCCACGCGATAAATTCGCGACATGGCAAATGGTGCGTGAAGCGAGCATGTCGTCACTGGTGGAAATTGGCGCACATACCTGGTCTTCGCACTATGGGCAAAAGGCGAATCCACAGGGCAGCCTTGAGCCTGCTGCGGCTAATCGCGGATTCAATGACGTTACGGGGCAATACGAAACCGATACGCAGTTCGAACAACGCATGAAAACTGACCTTGTGCGTATCAGCCGGAAAATTACCGAGGTGACGGGGCAACCACCGCGTGCGTGGGTATGGCCGTATGGTGCGGCGAGTGGCACGACGTTGAGGCTGGCGCAGCAGCAGGGTTATCAGATGGCCTTTACTCTCAATCAGGGGCTGGCCAATGCGGCGAATCTGGGAAATATTCCCCGTATGCTTATCTCCGGTAATCCGTCGCTTCGTGAGTTTGCCGACCAGGTAGCGCAGATCAGAGAGCCTGAGTCCATGCGGGTTATGCATATCGACCTGGATTATGTATATGACAAAAACCCCGCCCAGCAGCGTAAAAATATCGATGTGCTCATTCAGCGCGTTTTTGATATGCACATCACCCATGTTTTTTTGCAGGCCTATGCTGACCCAAAAGGTGATGGCAATGTGCAGGCGCTCTATTTCCCGAACCGCTGGCTGCCGATGCGCGCCGATTTATTCAACTTTGTCGCATGGCAACTCCAGACCCGCGCTGCGGTGAGTGTGTATGCCTGGATGCCGGTGCTGACATTCGATCTCGATGCTTCTGTTCCTCGCGTGACGGCGTGGTCGCCTGGACTCGGGCGTACAGCGCCTGACAGCAGGCATTATGCGCGGCTCTCCCCCTGGAGCGCCGTGGCCCGTAAGCGTATCAACGACATTTACGAAGATTTGGCTCGCCATGCCAGCTTTCAGGGCATTTTGTTTCACGATGACGCATTTCTGACCGACTATGAAGATGCCTCTCCGGCTGCGCTGGATGCATATCGCGCGGCCGGGTTTCCGCATTCGATTGCGCAGATTCGCGCCAATCCTCAGCTACTTGAGCGCTGGACGCGCTTTAAAAGTCGGGCGCTTATCGATTTCACTGAACAGCTGACGCAAACCGTACGATCCATTCGAGGTCCGCAAGTGAAAACGGCGCGCAATATCTACGCGATGCCGGTTCTGGAGCCACACAGTGAAACCTGGTTTGCCCAAAACTTGAATGATTTCCTTGGCACCTATGACTGGACGGCACCAATGGCGATGCCGCTCATGGAAAATATTCCGCCGAAAGACGCGAACAACTGGCTGGACAGGCTGGTCGGTCGCGTGGCCCGTTACCCCGGCGCGCTGCAGAAAACGGTCTTTGAGTTGCAGGCGCGTGACTGGCGCAAAGGGGCAGGGCAGGACGGCATCAGTGATGAAATGCTTATCGGGTGGATGCAACAGCTTAGGCTGAGTGGCGCCAAAAACTTTGGCTATTACCCGGATGATTTCATCAACAACCAACCCCGGATGGCGGAGTTACGTCCCGCTTTCTCATCATACTGGTATCCACAAAAATGACCGATCGCATCATCGCATTCCTGATCCTTTGCCTGATGTTCAGTTTTCCGCTCGGCGTGGCGGTGGTTTTTACAGGTGAAGTGATCCTGGATTTCGTCTTTTTCTGGCCATTGTTTATGTCTGCACTGTGGATGAGCGGCGGCCTCTATTTCTGGTTTCATCGTGAGCGGTACTGGCCCTGGGGAGAAGGGACACCCGCACCAACGCTTGAGGGAGATCCGCTGATTTCCATCCTTATACCGTGCTTTAACGAAGGGCTGAATGCGCGGGAAACCATCGAGGCCGCCCTGGCCCAGCGTTACCAAAATATCGAAGTCATCGCCATTAATGATGGCTCGAAAGACAACACCGGCGTCGTGCTGGATCAATTAGCTAACGAGTATACGCGGCTGCGGGTCATTCATCTGGCTGAAAATCAGGGAAAAGCGATTGCGCTTGCAGCCGGCGCAGCTGCGGCACGCAGTGATTTTCTGGTCTGCATTGATGGTGACGCTCTGCTGGATAAAGATGCGGCGGCATATATGGTCGCGCCGTTATTGAATCACCCACGCGTGGGCGCCGTTACCGGCAACCCGCGTATTCGCACGCGATCAACGCTTATCGGACGGGTACAGGTCGGCGAGTTTTCGTCAATCATCGGGTTGATTAAGCGAACCCAACGTGTCTATGGGCAGGTTTTTACGGTTTCGGGGGTCATTGCCGCGTTTCGTCGCCGTGCACTGGCAGAAGTGGGCTACTGGAGCCCGGATATGATCACCGAAGACATTGATATCAGCTGGAAGTTGCAATTGCGCCACTGGTCCATCTTTTTTGAACCCCGGGCGCTGTGCTGGATACTGATGCCTGAGACGTTAAAAGGGCTCTGGAAGCAGCGTCTGCGCTGGGCACAGGGAGGGGCCGAAGTCTTTATTGTCAATATGCGTCGCCTGTGGGGCTGGGAATACCGGCGCATGTGGCCGCTATTTATTGAATTTTGTATGTCCAGCGTGTGGGCATTCGCCTATGCGATGACAATTGTGCTCTTTCTCATCGGGCTTATCATTCCCATGCCCGATTCACTGTATGTTCAACATCTGTTTCCACCTGCGTTTACTGGCCTGATGCTTGGCGTCGTTTGCCTTGTGCAATTTGCGGTCAGTCTGTTTATTGAACGGCGCTATGAAAAAGGCATCGCCGCGTCGTTGTTCTGGGTTATCTGGTTTCCGGTGGTGTACTGGATGTTGAGCCTGTTCACAACTCTGGTGGCTTTCCCGAAAGTTATGCTGCGGCGTAAACGCAGCAGAGCTCGTTGGGTCAGCCCCGACCGCGGTATCGGGAGAATTGAACCATGATCGAATCGTTAATCTTTACTGAACAGCGCCTCTTTCCGCGCCTGCTTGATGTACTTTTAACGCTTATTGCCTGGCTGGGGTTTTGCTGGCTCATCGCAAGCGGGCTGGTGGTGGCAATAAAACATGATCCCTTTATGGGCGTGCGACCGTTTTATACCACGCTCAGCACCCTGAGTGTCTATCTACTGGTGGCATGTACGATCAGTCTGGCACTTATTCTCTGGGCCAAATATAACCAGCTACGCTTTCGCGTTGAGCGTCGTCAGCGTCGGCCAGGGCTTGAAGATCATGAAGTGGCGGCAAGTTTTAATATCACACCTGAACTTGCGCAGGCGATGAGCCGGGCCCAGGTATTTACCCTTGCCCATTATGACACCGGCGCGATTGACCGCGTCTGGCTGGCAAAAATGCTGGCAGAAAACCAGGACAGCCTTGTCAGCAAAAAAGAGATCCACGCCTGAGCGTGGATCTCTTTGTCGCCTGCCGTTATACGCTAAGCGGCGTTTTTTCAGAGCGCACCTTCGCCTTCGTAAGCCTGACGATAAAGCTCGATAACCTGTTCTTTCGTCGCTTTTCTTGGGTTGGTTAACTGACAAACATCTTTTTTCGCGTTCTCCGCCATAATGGCAAAGTCTTCCGGTTTAACCCCAAGGCTTTTCAGATCGGCAGGAATACCCACCTGTCTGCTCAGGCGACGAATCGCGGCGATCGCTTTCACCGCGGCTTCGTCGGTCGACAGTCCGGCGACTTTCTCACCCATGGCTTCTGCAATATCGCGGAAGCGATTAAGGTTGCCGATAAGGTTAAAAGACTCAACATATGGCAGGAGAATCGCATTACATACGCCATGAGGAAGGTTATAGAACCCGCCCAACTGGTGCGCCATCGCATGGACATAACCCAGTGAGGCGTTATTAAACGCAATCCCGGCGAGATACTGGGCATAGGCCATATTATCCCTGGCCTTCATATATTCACCGTTCGCTACCGCTTTAGGCAGATATTGCGTGATCATTTTAATGGCTTGTAATGCGGCGGCATCGGTAAGTGGATTAGCCATTGTCGACACATAAGCTTCGATAGCGTGCGTCAGCGCATCCATGCCGGTCGCAGCGGTAAGCGAAGGGGGCATACCGACCATCAGTACCGGATCGTTGATGGAGATTTGCGGTGTGACGCGCCAGTCCACAATCGCCATTTTCACCTTGCGCTCTGTATCGGTAATAATACAGAAGCGGGTAATTTCAGAAGCGGTACCCGCAGTGGTATTAATCGCCATCAATGGGATCATATCATTACTGGATTTATCAACCCCTTCGTAATCGCGAATATTCCCGCCATTTGCCGCAACCAGACCAATACCCTTTGCGCAGTCATGAGACGAACCGCCGCCGAGTGAGACAATCCCGTTACAGCCATGTTCGCGATAGCATTCGATACCTGCAGCGACGTTTTTATCCGTGGGGTTTGGTTCCGCGCCGCCGAATATATGCACATCGATACCGGCTTCCTGATAAATTTTCGCGACATTATCCGCCATGCCGTTTTTTGCCAGAAATGCATCCGTGACGATAAGGATTTTTTTCACATTTAACGTTTTTGCCAACGTACCGGCTTCCTGAACACTACCTTCACCAAATACATTTCGTGTTGGTAGAAAATAATATGTCGACATTGATCATCCCCTGTTCATAAATGTGATTGTGAGAGTGTCCATGACTGCGTTTAAACTCCTGGCAAAATATGAGTACCCAAGAATAACGATACTCTGATGATGCGAATAAAAGCGCTGACTGAACATGCGCAGGCAATGTTAAGGAAAAGCTGACAGGGAACAGTGAACAACCTCACAAAACAAAGGGTTTTTTAACAAAAAGCATCAGTTTTATTTACAGATGGGGTTTCTAATCATCACTTTATGTTATTAAATTGTTGTAAAGGAGCATGCGAAAATGGCCAATGAGAAAGCATGTCCGGTTTGTGATTGATGTGGTTCTTTAGTTGTAACCACCTGTATTTAAAGTGTTATCTCTTTGTGTGTCAGAAGGCGAAATCTGCAACGACTGGTTCAGTTAAATACTGTGTGGGTAATACACAGGCGGAGATCTGAGCTGTTGGCGGGAGGATGCTATGATTGACCTGAAGGCTTATTTCTGTGCTCTCGTCTGTTGAGCGATATCATCCGGTCAGGGAGAAAGTCCGGTCCGTTATGTTTAAGCCAGGATGGATACGTCTCTTTTAATCACCGTGTAGTGAAAGACACTCATTAACGCTAATGGGGGTGATTTTCCAGAGAAAATATTTCCAGACAACGCGAAAAAATACATGATATATACATTGAATAAGATAATTAGGTTCTGTAATTTTCCGCGTCATAAGCCTGTTAACTGCCGGTGCCCATATTGAGTTTGATTATTATGGAGTGGGGTTGCAACAGTGAATACGCACTGAGGGAAAATCACCGTGTTTTATCGTGGCGGGGGCAATATGAATAAAACTCACTGGGATGAAAGTGGCTTATTTCAGGCAATCCTCGACAAATGTCCCGTTGGAATAGCGGTAATTGATTACGATGGGCATTATCTCACTGTTAATCCGGCTTATTGCGATATCTATGGCTACGCACAACATGAGATGTTGCATCACTCCTTCACCATGATTTTTCCTGCCGCAGATAAACAGGCTGTGCTGGAGCGCCATTATCAATTTTTGAAAGAAGGCACCCGCCTTGGTGGAGAATGGCCTGTTCTGCATCATGATGGATCGCAGATGACGGTCTTTTCAGAGTCCGTGACGTTTTATCCTGATCAGGGACTACCGGCGAGGCTGGTCTATGTTCAGAACATTACCGAGCGCAAAAAGGCGCAGGAGCAAATGAAAATTGCGGCGGCCGTGTTTGAGGCCAGCCAGGAAGCCATTGTCGTAACCGACGGTGAAAATAATATTATTAGCATTAATCCGGCTTTCACTCTCCTGACGGGGTGGTCTCTGGAAGAGGTTAAGGGAGTTAACCCTCGGGAGTTTAAATCAGGCCGCCATTCCCGTTTTTTTTATACTGAGATGTGGCGGGCATTAAACGACACCGGGCAATGGATGGGGGAGGTCTGGGATCGACATAAAGACGGCACTGAATTTCTCAAAGAGCTGAGTATTTCGGTAATAAAAGATCCTGCTGGCAATGTGATGAATTACGTTGGCATGTTTTCCGATATTACCTTACGCAAAAAGCAGGAAGAACTTATCTGGCAACAGGCCAATTATGATGCTGTCACCGGTCTGCCCAACCGTCATTTGTTTCAAAGTAAACTGGAACAGGCTGCGCGCCATGCCTCGCGTACCCGTCATATCATGGCATTGATGCTTATCGACCTCGATCAATTTAAATCGGTTAATGACAGTATGGGGCACCGGGCAGGCGATGAATTATTAGGTCGCGTGGCCATGCGGTTACTCGAATGCGCAAGTAATGCCGAATGTATCGCGCGCCTCGGTGGCGATGAGTTTGCCATTATTATCTCCGATATTAACGATCCATCCGAATGCACGAATATTGCCCACAACATCCTCAGGAAGCTGGAAGCGCCTTTTACCATAAACGGCGAGACCATGTTTGTCTCAGCCAGTATTGGCATCTCCCTTTATCCTGCCGATACGGAAAACCTCGAAGATTTATTTAAGAACGCAGATCAGGCGATGTATGCGGTTAAAAATGCGGGGCGTAAAAATTTTCGTTACTACTCCCGCGCGCTGCATGATGCGATTCATGCACGTTTACGGATGATCAGAAATTTAAGAAAGGCGCTCGAAGAGAGCCAGTTTGCGGTCTATTACCAGCCTATTGTCTCGTTGACAACGGGGCGTATCACCCGCATGGAAGCCCTGGTTCGCTGGCTTCATCCGGTTCAGGGGATTATTAGCCCGGATACCTTCATTCCGCTGGCTGAAGACACGGGGCTTATCGTTCCACTGGGAAACTGGATCGCAAACCAGGCCATTACACAATTAGCTTACTGGCGGCAAGAATATGATCCTCAACTTAAAATGACCATTAATCTGTCGCCGGTGCAGTTACGCAGCCAGGAATTTGAAGATATTCCCTGGATTCGGGACCTACAGAACAACAAACTCAATGGTGATGCCATCACCATTGAAATTACCGAAGGGCTGCTGCTTAACTCGGAAACACGGGTGAATCATAATCTCAAAATGATGCATGAGACTGGAATCCAGATTGCCATTGATGATTTTGGCACAGGCTATTCATCGCTGGCGTATCTGAGAAAATTTAATGTTGATTTTCTCAAAATTGACCGCTCGTTCGTTGAGGATTTAAAAGGTGTGGGCTTTGAACTCTGTACGGCGATTATTGCAATGGCGCACAGCCTGGGACTCGGCGTGATTGCGGAAGGGGTGGAAACAGAGGAACAGAAAGCGTTGCTGATGGGGCTGGGGTGCGATTACATGCAGGGGTATCTGTGTTCGAAACCATTGCCCGCCGATGAGATCGAGAAACTACTGGTGTCATCTTATATCCGATAACTCTTCTGTTGCAAAAAGGGGCCGCATATGTCAAACAACCCGTAAAATAGCGGGAGGATAAGCGTGATGCGGTAACCCTTTTTATCTCTGCAGAATACGATGACAAAAAACGAACATGTCCTCACGGCTGATAAATAGCGGTGATAACCTGAACATTATGATTTAACGTAATCGGTATAGGCGTTTTGCAAAACAATATGATCGGCAATATATTTTGCGTCATGCCAGACACCGTAAATAAATGAAGATGCACGGTTCACCAGGTTTGGCAGGCCAAGAAAATAGATGCCACGCTCTGCGGAAATACCGCGCTTATGGAAGGGCAGGCCTTTTTCATCAAATGCATCAACCTGCAGCCAGCCAAAATCAAATGTAAAACCCGTTGCCCAGATAATCGTGCTAATACCAGCGGCGGCAATATCTAATTGCGCCAGCGGATTGAGCAGGCACTCCGGGTCCGGCAGTAACTCCCACGCCTGCGGCTCCGGCGGCAGATCTAACCCGTTGCGTTCAATATAAGCATCCGCATCGCGCAATACGTCAAAATAGGCGTTATCGCCCGCAGCGATATTCTCTGCCAGCCCTTCGGCAAAGCTCAGCACACCGTTATCCCAGCTTTTGGTGATACCCACAAGCGTAATGCCCGTATGCGCCAGACGACGGAAATCGACCGTTTTCCCCCCTTCATAACCGCTCACGGCAAAGGCAACATGCTCTTTTTTGGGCTTTATTTTCACTTCATCCCACAGACCCAGCGCCCCCAGCCACCAGCAGTAATCACGGTCTCGGTAAGAGCGCGGTGGACGATAATGTTCACCGACCGACAGATAAACCTCACGCCCCGATTGACGCAGTTCTTCGGCGATTTGCGTACCGGAAGCACCAGCACCCACAACCAGCACGCCGCCTTGCGGCAGTTGCTGCGGATTTTTATAGACCGAAGAGTGGATCTGGTGCAGCCCGGCGCTTTCCGGGACGATCTGCGGGAATGACGGTTTCTGAAACGGACCGGTGGCGGCGACCACATTGTCGGCTTCAAAATCACCGGCTGAGGTTATAACTTTGAACCCGCTGCACCCTGCCAGGCGAGTAACCTGATGCACCGCAACACCTGTGCGCACAGGGGCGTTAATCATCTTCGCATAGTCTTCAAAATACTGCGCCATGCGCTCTTTCGGCGGGAAAGCCTCCTGGGCGATATTGTCGAATTTTAGCGACGGAAAGCGGTCGTGCCACGCAGGCCCGTTCGCTACCAGTGAATCCCAGCGTTCAGAGCGCCAGCGTTCAGCAATACGACTACGCTCCAGGACAATGTGAGGCACACCCATTAAGGACAGATGCTCGCTCATGGCGATACCGGCCTGACCGGCGCCGACAATCACGGTATTAATTTTTTCTGTTGACATAGTGAATCCCTAAATATAAGCGACCCTCGATAGTTTTATCGCTACGCGTCATCGGGGCGGTATTAATGGCAATCAGTTTTTTAATGCAGTGCGTGGGAATATCCGGCGCACACGTATTCATGGTTATTACTGTCTGGTTTCAATGTTTAATATTTTCCCCAGACCTAAAAACTTATTGGCGATAATTAACATCATGGCGGTGACGGCAATATAAATGACCGACAGGGCAGCGAGTGTCGGATCAGCAAATTCACGGACATAGTTGTACATTGCCACCGGTAAAGTCTGCGTGGCCTGGGTAGTAATAAACAACGATGCGGTAAATTCGTTAAAGGAGAGGATTGCGGCAAACAGCCAGCCGCCAAACAGCCCCGGTAAAATCAGTGGCACGGTGATGGTCCATATCACGCGTAGCGGCGATGCCCCCAGACTTGCCGCCGCGAGCTCAATGCGCTGTTCAAGGTTTTTTAACGACACATAGACACTACGCAACACAAACGGCAGTACCAGCACGATATGGCAGAAAATTACCAGCGGGTAACCGCGCCCGAGGTTGAGTTGCGATACCAGCATCAACAGTCCCAGACCAATAGTGAAGTGGGGAATAAACAGCGGTGACAGCAGAACCCCTTCCAGCACCTGTTTACACGCAAACGAATAGCGTTCAATGGCAATCGCCAGCGTGGCGCCAATGATGACCGCCAGCGATGATGCCCATGCGGTGACAATCAGCCCGGAGTAGAAACCATGACGGAAATCGTCATAATTCACCGCCCGCTCGAACCAGCGCAGCGACCAGCCTTTTGGCGGGAAAAACAGTACGGCAGTGCTGCTGAACGAAGAGATAAACACCACGATGGTCGGCAGCATGACAAAGAGCAGAATTGCGACAACCAGCAGGCGACCTGCCAGCGTTATCAGTTTGTTGTTAAGTGAACGGGTCATATCAGTGTTCTCCCATCGCGTGCAGGAATCGGGTCATGCGTTTTAGCGCCATCAGCAACAGGATGGTCAGAATTAACCCGGCGATACTGAGTGCGGCAGCAAACGGAAAGTTCATCGATGAGAAACCCAGTTGATAGACCATCGTGGCGACGGTGCTGACGCGTCCGCCGCCAATGAGCTGCGGTGTGGCAAAGGCGCTAAACGTCCAGGCAAAAGCGGTAGTAAGGCTGGCGACGATGCCGGGGAAGGAGAGGGGGATCGTCACAGTCAGCAGGGTGCGGATAGGCCCTGCGCCGAGGCTCCTGGCGGCTTTCTCGTAATCGGGATTGATGTGTGATAACGCGGTCGCCAGAATCAACACCATGACTGGCATGGTGACATGCACCAACGCCAGGACTACGCCAGTCTGTGTAAACATAAACTGAATGGGCTTTGAGATGATGCCAGACGCCAGCAACAGGCTATTAAGGAAACCGCTGTTGCCGAGCACGATAATCCAGGAGTAGGTACGCACCACTTCGCCGAGAAACAACGGCGTAATCGCAATAATCAAAATAGCGGATTTGATCCATAAGGTGCGGGTGCGCACCAGCGCATAGGCCAGCGGATAACTCATCAGCAGGCCAAAAAGAGCGGTTTTGGCGCTCAGCATGACAGTATTAATAAACGCATCGGCATAGATGCTTTTAAACAGGCTGTTGAAGTTGGCCAGTGTAAATCCGCCCACGTCGAGCGAACCGGGTATATACGCCCGCACGCTGAATTGCATCACCGCGAGCATCGCGATGACCAGCCCGAATGCGGTTAACGTGGCGGGAATAATGAACCAGGGTAAAAATGTCGGTTTTCTCGTCATAACATGCTGCCTGAGTAATGTGCTGCCGGTAGAACCAGGGCGACCGGTAAGCCGCCCACTAAATCAATGAGACATGATGTTTTCAGAGAACCACTGACGCCATTCGGCGGTTTTCTCGGCACGCAGTTGCGGATCGGTATTGATGGTGGCGTTCCACTGTTCAGGTGTGGTCAGCATGCCCGGCAGTTTCGCCAGCTCAGGATCGATATGGGCGTTAGTTACCGTTGGGCTGCCGTGATAAATCTTCGCCACCTGCTGCTGGATCTCGGGCTTAAGGGCAATATTGATAAACTTATAGGCGAGTTCGCTATGGCGGGTGCCTTTGTTGATCCCTATGGTATCCACGCCCAAAATCGCCCCCTCTTTCGGTATCGCCAGTTTGACGTCCACCCCTTCGGCCATCATGTTGTAAGCGTTCATCGACAGCATGACCTGAACCGGCGTTTCCCCGGTGGAGATCAGTTGCTGACTATTGGCGTCATCGGTATAGAAGGATTTGATATTCGGGATCAGCGCCTTGAGCTTCGCCTGGCCTTGCTGCCAGTGGGCTGCGTCGGTGCCGGAGAGTCTGGCGGCCACTGCAATAATGTGGCTCGGGTCCCAGTCAGGCAGCGCCAGAGTGCCCTTGAGTTCCGGTTTCCACAGGTCGTTCCAGCTCGTGAAGGTTTCGCCTTTGGGGACTAAATCCGCACGGTAGCCGATGGTGTAAACGTAGCCCCAGACGCCGAGGTGATAAGGGCTGACTTTCGCCTGTTGCACAAGATTTGCCGCATTCGGGATTTTGCTCATATCGAGCTTTTCAAACAGCCCGGAATTGGCATACAGATAGCCCACGTGCGCAGTGGTAAAGGTCACGTCAGTTTCCGGTGAGTCGCCGGCCAGTTTGGCTTTGTTGAGACGATCGATGGTGCCGCCTGTAACAAACTGCACTTCCACGCCGGTTTCTTTGGTAAACGCTTTCGCGATGGTCTCGTCGATCAAATCTTTAAAGCCGCCGCCCCAGGTGCTGACAATCAGTTTGTCCGCTGCCATCGCATTTCCTGCGCTTAGCACACATGTGGTCAACAACGTTAAGGCACGAATCTTACGCAACATATTCTCATCCCCATACATGAAATGGCTGTTGTGGCAATCTGAAACCCGGCGCGCCAGAACGGTGCAAACGGTGTTCCCTGGTGTGAAAGCGATAATGACGTGGCGTATGGATTGCGTAAAACAGCCTTTTCCTCGTCTCTGCATCAGAATTTCCGAGGCTAAAAGAAGCGCTGCTTTGCAACGGATTTTCTTAACCAGTGATAAGGCAGAAGGAAAGGAGGGCTCTGCAAAAGCAGGGGATTATGCTGTTATTTGTGATTTGGCATGATAAATGCATAAAATTTAGCACTATTAGAATGACTGACGCGACATGATCGCGTCGGCGATCTCAGGAGAACCTGCATGCTCAGTCGCATTACCCAGCGTCAGCTGGAATATTTTGTCGCCTCCGGGGAGGCCGGCAGTATCATTGGCGCCTCAGAACGTATCCACGTTTCATCGCCGTCGATCTCTGCCGCCATCACCCATATCGAATCTGAACTCGGCGTACAGCTCTTTGTACGCCATCACGCGCAGGGCGTTTCGCTTACCGCCATCGGCCATCAGGTTCTGAAAGAGGCAAAACTCATTCTGGAGCAGATGTTGAATCTTTATACTATCGCCTCGGAATCCATGAACAATGTGCGTGGCCCGCTGCGTGTAGGCTGTCTGGATACGCTGGCCCCGATGCTGACGCCCGAACTGGTCTTCGGCTTTGGACGCGCCTTTCCTGGCGTGCGTATTACCCTTGTCGAAGGCAACCATGAACAGTTGCTCAAACAGTTACGCACTGCCGATATCGACATCGCGCTGACTTACGATTTAGTCCCCGCCAGCGATATTGTCTTCACATCGCTGGCGCAATTGCCGCCCTATGTGATGGTGGGGGAACATCATCCGTTTGCGACGCAGTCGGCGGTGACCATTGAGGATCTGGCGACAATGCCGATGGTGTTGCTGGATATGCCATGGAGCCGTGAATATTTCCTCGGGCTTTTCAGCGAAGCGGGCGTTACGCCCAATGTGGTGATGCGCTCCAGTAATATGGAAGTGGTGCGCTCGATGGTGGCAAATGGCGTGGGATTTGGCATCGCCAACGTGCGGCCAAAAGCGCATCTTTCCCAGGACGGTAAGCGTCTGATTCGCGTACGGCTGGCGGGGTCGAACAGACCGATGCAACTGGGTTACGCGATTGCGGCCCACACCCAGCACTCAATGGTGGTTAACGCCTTTGCTGAGCGCTGCCGTGTTTTTATCTCCGATCAGTATATTCCCGGCATGGCGGCGCCGAGCTATTTCGATCCCCAGGTTGTGCGGGTGGCGTGACGACAACTTAGTAGCCACGCGCCGGGAATACCTGTCCGCTAACCGGCTCGCCGCGTGCAGCACGCTGAATGTTTTCTGCGACCTGTTGTGCGGCGCTGGCCGGAATGGCGACGGACGCCAGATGCGGTGTGATAAGGACATTGTCCATGCCCCATAACGGATCGTCTGGCGGCAGCGGCTCACGGTCAAACACATCCAGCGTGGCCTGCGCAATCTGCCCTGAGCGCAAGGCTTTTGTCAGTGCCGCCTGATCGACAATCGCACCGCGCGAAACATTGATAAACGCCGCCCCGCTGGGGAGGCAGGCCAGTCGTTCAGCGCTGAGCAGACCTGCCGTGTGCAAAGTGAGAGGCAGCATGACCACCAGAATGTCGCTCTGGCTAAGAAAATCGTTGAGCGATCCCAGTCCGCTGCTGCAGCGAATGTTGTCGATCGTTTTGGGTGTACGCGACCAGCCGCGCACGTCGAACCCCTGACGCGCCAGCTCCTGTGCCGTATACGCACCCAACTCCCCCAGTCCCAGCACCCCGACGCGGATGCCGGAAGGCGTACGTGGATGCAGGTAATGCCAGCGCTGCTCACGCTGCGCGCGCTCGAATGCCGGAATATCGCGCGCGTAGCGCAAAACGGCAAAAAGCACGTAGCCTGCCATCATACGCGACATATCCGGGTCGGACAGACGAACAATCGGAATAGCCGGCAGATCGTCGCGCCCCACCAGTGAATCGACACCCGCGCCGAGATTAACCAGCAGCTTAAGATTGCGATACGGCGCAAAGAATCCATGTGGCGGTTTCCATGCCAACGCATAGTGCACTTCGTCGGGGTTTTGCACTGTTTCGGCGCGGCAAATTGTCACGCCGGGTAAATGTGGCGCAAGTAAGGCCGACCACTCTTCGAAACTATCGAATTCGCTGTAAAACACCAGGGTGCTCATGCGCTGTGTCTCTCCATTAACTTGACTACCGCATCAATTGCCAGCTCATAACCCAGCGCACCGAGTCCGGCAATCACACCGGTTGCCGCTTTTGATACCAGCGAGTGATGGCGAAACGGCTCGCGTTTCCAGATGTTGCTCATATGCGTTTCAATGACAGGGCCGTCAAACATCAGCAATGCATCCAGTATGGGGACGGAACTGTAGGTCAACCCCGCGGCGTTGATAATTAACCCTGCGGCGTGCTGACGTGCCTCCTGGATCCAATCAACCAGCACGCCCTCGTGATTGCTCTGGCGAAAATGCAAAACCACGCCGTGTGTCGCGGCGCGGCGCTGGCAGCGTTCGCCAAGACTGGCAAAGCTTTCGCTGCCATACGTGCCGTTTTTATCCAGGCCATATAAGTTGGCGTTCGGCCCATTAAGAAAGTAGATCTGCTGTGACATGCACACTCCTGATTAAACGTGCGGATGGGTAGCGGTCATCGCCGGATGCGCATTGAAGAGGGCGAACCATGCGGCGGTAAGCGGGTGGCTGGCGCGCCAGTTGAGTTCGGCAAAGCGAAAGTCGAGATAACCGAGCGCGCAGCCGATGGCAATAAGCCCGATATCGTCGGGTTGGTCGCTAAAATGGCTGACCTGGCTTTCAATCTGCGACAGTGCGGCGGCGACTTTTTTCAGTTGCGCGTCAGCCCAGCCTTGCCACTGTTTCCCGGCGGGGCGGGCAGTGAACTCGTAGCGCGCCAGTAATGCGGCATCAATAATGCCGTCACCCAGTGCCTGTCGTGTCAGACTTCGCCAGCGCGTCTCTGCGTTCACCGGGTATAAATGGCCCTGTGCGCGCGCATTGAGGTATTCACAAATGACCCGGCTATCATAGAGGCAGAGCCCCTCTTCGGTACGTAGCGCCGGGACTTTTGCCAGGGGATTAAACCGGGCAATACGCTCGTCGCGCACGACAGGATGCGCGGCAGAGTCCAGCTTTTCTATCTCATCAGCGAGACCCAGTACGGTTGCGCACACCATCACTTTGCGAACATAGGCGGACGTGCTGGCAAAAAAGAGTTGCATCATGACGCCACCTGCAGCAGCACTTTGCCGATATTGGCATTGGCTTCCAGAATGCGATGGGCCCGGGCGGCCTGTGCCAGGGGCAGGGTTTGATAAAGGAGTGGCGTGATTTTACCCGCGGCTATCAGCGGCAGCAGATGTTTACTGATGCACTGCGCCAGGCGCATTTTCTCGGCGAGGCTTTTAGGGCGCAGGGTGGAAGAGGTCAGGATCAGTTCTTTACGCATCACCATTTGCAGATCCAGTTCAATCTTTGCGCCCTGCATAAACGAGAGGCTGATGTGGCGTCCGCGTGGTGCCAGCACGCTCAGATTACGCGCCACGTAATCGCCACCCACGTTATCCAGTACCACATCCACACCATGCCCCCCGGTTGCAGTCAGAATGACCTCGACGAAATCTTCGTCGTGGCGGTTGATGGCACGCCATACCCCGAGTTGTTGCAGCGCCGCAATTTTTTCAGCGCCGCCAGCGGTGGCGATCACGCGCGCCCCGCACGCCTGTGCGCACTGAATAGCAAATGTGCCTACGCCGCTGGCTGCTCCGTGGATCAGTACGGTTTCGCCGGGCTGCAAACGCCCCAGTTCAAACAGGTTATGCCACACGGTAAAGGCCGCTTCCGGCACGCCTGCCGCCAGGCTAAGAGGCAGATTTTCCGGAACAGATAAACAGAGTTCGGCTCGCGCCACACAGTAATCTGCATACCCCCCGCCATTGAGCAGTGCCATGACCGGCGAACCTGGCGCGGGGAATTCAACGCCTTGACCCAGCGCTATAACGGTGCCTGAGACCTCAAGCCCCAGCACATCGGTGACACCCGGCGGCAAAGGCATGCCGTTGCGTTGCAGGATGTCGGGGCGATTAACGCCCGCACTGGCAACGCGGATAAGTACTTCACCCGCTCCCGGCAGGGGGAGTGGACGCTGCACCTGTTCCAGTACCTCTGGCCCCCCTGGCCGGCCCGCAATTATGGCGTTCATCATTTCAGGCATCATCCGCGTTTATCCTGGCTTGCCGCGCTAAACGCGCATACACCTTCATCATCGACATTCACGCCCACCAGGCTACCGACGGGCCAGCGTGTCAGCGCATTAAGCCCGGACTGGCGCGCAAATAACGTGGCGTTACCCAGTGCGGGCACATCGAGATGCACATCAACATGATCGCCCTGAAAGACATGGGCAATCACCGTGGCGCTGAGCAGCGAATGCGGGCCCAGGGCTGCCAGTTGAATATTTTCCGGGCGCACAAAGAGATCAAGACGCTCGCCAATCGTGGCATGGACACGTTCTGCTGGCAGGCGAAGCACATTACCGCCAAGCTCCAGCATCGCTACGCCATCGCGGCCGACGTAGCGACCCGGCAGAATGTTCACATCACCTACAAACCCGGCGACAAAGGGATCCTGCGGACGCCGATAAATCTCATCCGGCGTGCCTGTCTGGCGAACATGCCCCGCAGACATCACCACCACGCGATCGCTCATGCTCAACGCCTCACCCTGATCGTGCGTCACGAAGACAGTGGTGACGCCAAGCTTGCGCTGAATCGCTTTCAACTCAACCTGCATCGACAGGCGCAGATTTTTATCCAGCGCGGAGAAAGGTTCATCAAGCAGCAGGACTTTGGGGCGAATGACCAGCGCACGCGCCAGCGCCACACGCTGCTGCTGACCACCCGAAAGCTCACGGGGTTTGCGATGGCCGTAACCGGCAAGCTTCACCAGCGCCAGTGCCTGTTCAACGCGCTCAGCGATTTCGGCTTTGGGAACACCGCGCATGCGCAGACCGTACCCCACATTTTTCTCGACCGTCATGTGCGGGAAGAGCGCGTAGTTCTGAAACACAATGCCGATTTCACGCTGCCAGGGTGGGGTATCTGTCACCAGCTCGCCATCAATAAAGATTTCGCCGCCATCCGCTTCGGCGAAACCCGCCATCAGATTCAGCAACGTGGTTTTGCCGCAGCCTGACGGGCCGAGCAGGGTAATAAATTCACCTTCTTCAATCATCAGGGAAATTTTGTGTAAGGCGATGGCGTCGCCAAAGCGTTTGAGTACGCCATCGAGTCGTACGGCAACGCGAGTGTGGTTCACGTCAGGTTGCAGCGTTGCGGGCTGCGGAAATTGGGTGACTTCTGCACTGACCATGGAATCTCCGGAAAAGGGCTATCAAATGCCAGAACCCAGCATACGGCTTAAACGCAGTTCACGCGGTTAGTGCTTCCCGAAGCTGGCGTTTGGAAAAGTTAAAGCAGAGAGATAGCAATGTGGACGAACGAAGGGCGGGCCGGCGCGCGCCCTGTATTAAAAGGAATGTCAGAGATCTGACCTGTTTTGACACATCCACGTCGCAAGACGGCGCAGCAGGGCGTCGCAGGCGTTCAACTGTTCGACAGTAATGAACTCATCCGCTTTATGGCCCTGCGCCATACTGCCAGGACCGCATATCACGCTGGGGATGCCTGTCTGATGAAATAACCCGCCTTCCGTACCAAATGCGACGGTGCTGAACTTTTCGGAGCCGGTGAGATGAGCAATCAGCCGTGCTGCGGCGCTTTGCGCGCAGGTGTACAGGCCGGGATAACTGCTGATGGGGTAAAAGCGGATCGCCGCATCGCGACTGACGGCGTGCATATCGGGCAGAAGCTCGCGCTGTGCGTAACTTTCCAGGTCCCGGGTTATCTCCCGGGCATCATCCTGCGGCAACGTACGCACTTCAAAGTCAAATGTACACTCGGCTGGCACGATATTCAGCGCCCGGCCGCCCTGAATCAGACCCGTTTGTACCGTGGTAAAGGGCGGATCAAAACGCGCATCATGATGTTCCGGCGCGGCCAGCCGCTGGCCTGTGAGCGTAAGGCGGTGGATGAGCTTTGCAGCATACTCAATGGCATTGACACCCTGCGGCGCATAAGCCGAATGACAGGCGGCGCCCTGAACTTCACAGCGCATGCCGAGTTTGCCTTTGTGACCAAGAACCGGTTGCAGTTCAGTGGGTTCGCCAATCAGGCAGATAGCGGGCTTTTCCGCCCGGCGGGAGAGCACATCGAGCAGCGTACGCACGCCGAGGCATCCAACCTCCTCATCATAAGAAATCGCCAGATGCAGCGGTTGCGCCAGTGGCTGTGCAAGAAAGTGGGGGAGCGCTGCGAGGATACAGGCAATAAAGCCTTTCATGTCTGCCGTGCCCCGACCATACAGCTTGCCTTCACGCTCAGTCAGGGTAAAAGGGGGAACGCTCCAGTTCTGCCCGTCAACGGGGACCACATCGCTATGACCAGAGAGCATAACGCCCCCCTTTCCCGACGGGCCAAGCCGCGCATAAAGATTGGCTTTGCTGCGCTCGGCGTTGTGAATCAGTTCGTAGTTAACGCCGAGCCCGGTTAAGTAGCCGCCGATAAAGTCAATTAGCGCCAGATTAGATTCGCGGCTGGTGGTGTCAAACGCCACCAGTTTTTCGAGCATTTCGCGGCTGGTCATCATCAGATCTCCTTGCGCTTACTCGTCGCCGGGCACGCCGTAACCAGGTGCGCTACGGGGATCGAGCGCGCGCGTTAAATAGTCCTGCATCTGGGGTTGCCAGGCGTGCCAAAGTTTACTGAGTTCATCCACCGGATCGGCATCAGTCCAGTCGACGCGCAAATCTACTATCGGCCAGATGTGAGAATCGACAATTGACAGCGCGGACGAATGTAGCGGACCTGCTTCTCCGCCTGCACCAACACCCGCCTGCATTGCGGCAATGAGCCTGTCGGCAAGATGCCCGGTTTGCTGTTCGAACGCGTTTATCATCGCGACAATGACATTCGGATCCGCGAGCAGATTACCCGCCGCCACACAGTTCTCGCCGCTCAGGGCGTTGTTAACGCCGAGCGTTTTTTCGCCACTGTAGAAGGCGCTTTCCCCACCTGCCGTCATTACAGTGACCTGTCGGTAGATAAAATAGTCATCCGTGGCCAGCCCGGTCTTTAGCGCGGTTTCGGCACTATCGCCCTGTTGCAACCTTTCAAGAATACGCGGCCCCAGCGCCGGTAAGGTTATGTTTTGGGTCGATACCGCGCCGATCTTGCTGCGCAGCCACGGGCAGCGCGCCCCCACCGCAATACTCGACGAGCTGATGGCAATGCCTATCTGGCCGGTTTGTGCGCAGCGACCAATAATCGATAATGTCATGGTATTAGTCTCCCGTTGGTGAATGCCAGTCGTCCGGAATCACCGCGATAACATCAATTTCCATCAACCACTGCGGTTGACCCAGTGCGGAAATGACCAGTCCGGTTGAGATGGGAAACACCCCCTTTAGCCATTTGCCGACGACCTGATAAACCGGCTCGCGATAGCGGGGATCGATGATATAGGTGGTTGTTTTCACGATGTGTGACAGATCGCTGCCAGCCTCTTCCAGAAGCTGTTTTACATTCTTCATCGCTTGTTCAGCTTGTGCTGCCGGGTCGCCAAGCCCGACCAGGTTACCGTCAAAATCGGTCCCAATCTGGCCACGAACGTACACGGTATTGCCGGCACGAACTGCCTGGCAAAGATCGTTGTCCAGTGACTGATTCGGGTAGGTGTCTTTGGTATTGAATTTGCGAATGCGGGTATGTGTGCTCATCGTTGCCTGCCAGTAAATGGGTTCCCCGCAAGGTATACCTTCTCAGGCAAAACAAACAAAACAGCATAATCCGAGGCTTTAGTTTAGAAAATGCGAACACCCATCCATGCCTGGGGCGGCTGGCGTCAGGGATCGCATTACTGCTCGCTATACGTTGCTGCGCTTCTGACAGGGATAAGCAAAGGCAGGATGCAAAGCACCAGCAGTGCGACAAGAATTAAGGTCTGCTGCACCCCCATCACATCACCTGCCATACCGTAGATCAGGGGCATTAAGGCACCACAACCGAGTGATGCGGTATAAAAAATCGCAAAGGCGCGGGTTTGCTGTTGCGGGCGGGATAACTCGGCAACGCTACCATACAGAATTGAGGACGTTCCGTTGAGCGCCACGCCTAAAGGAATCAACAGTAACCAGGTGACATGCAGTGGGGCAAATGCCATCCCCAGCACAATAGCGGAGGTGATTATCTCACTGGCCGCGACGGTTTTGATCACGCCGAGCCGGGTCGACAGTATGCCGCAGACCAGTTTACCGAATGCCCCGCCAATAAAAATTAATGTCAAGGCAAAGCCAATTTGCGTCGCCGAAGCGCCACGTGCGGCCATCAAAAAAGGAAGGAAAGTGAGCGTGCCCGTGCGCGTTGCATTATCAATACTCCCTATCACACATAAGGCGGTGAAAGCCCTCTGGCGCAGCGGCTCAGGGAGTTTTATCTCCGGTTGCTGAGACGAACTGCGGTGCGCTTCTTGGGCAGTCAGCGGCTTCACCTGCGCGGCTTTACTATCAACAGGCAGTAACAGGTACAGGCCGAGGGTGACGAGGAAGCCAAAGAGGGCAATCCACTGCAGGGCGCTTCCCCAGGAGACAATGAGCAGGCAGGCTGAAAGCACACTGGGAATAATCCCTTTGCCAACATCGCCAAAGAAATTGTAGGTGCTAAGGGCAATGCGGGCGTGCCTGGCGGAATAATTGCGCGTAATAAAACTGGAGGAGAGCGGATGCTGAACGCTGGCCCCCAGACCCCCGATGACAATCAGTATCATGAGTTGCATAAGTGTTGTTGAGGTTCCGTACAGCAGTAGCGCGACGGTCAAAAGCAGGGTGCCAGCCATTAATATCCGGCGTTCACCATACTTTCGGCCTAATTCTCCTGCGGGGATCTGAAAGGCTGACATCGCGCCGGAAAACAACATTTTAAGTAAACCTATCTGCGCCATGGAAAGCCCAAACTGCTGCTGCCAGATAGCAAAAAGGACATAGTGCAGGTCGGTGGCACCATCATGGAAAAGGTGAGCAAGACTGGTTGCCCCCAGGACTTTGCGGCTTTGCCTCTTTTCAACGCCAGCCGGATGTGTGTTATCGGGTGAACCGGACGTCAGACTCATTCCTGCGCTCCAGGGAGTAAAAGGGTATCTTCACATTAATTTTCTCTGGTGAATATAACCTTGCAAATTTATTTAGCCAGAACATACAGAATTCTGCTTTGTCATGGTGGTTTCTTATTTTGTCGTCGCGCGCGCTGGCTCGTTTGTGCAGTTATCACCATGGTTAAGATTGAGGATGGCAAAACAGCTTTTTATTATGATTTATTTACTTTTTAAATAGGGTGACTATATCAATTTAAATATAAACAGATGTGCTACTGGATTTCTGCGCGGTAACTTAATCTTGTCAGTTCGCTTATCGCAGGCATATTATCCCTGATTGACTAATTACGGCGTGCGCATGGTCTGTTGCGCAACAAACAGATTCGATGAACTCAATGATTTTCTGAAAACGTGGTGAATCCTCCGAAGTGTGTGGCCCTTAACAGGGCGCGAGCAGATGTCAGTTTCACTATCGCCGATATTGTTAAGATACACGTTCCTGTTTTGTTTTGCCTTTTCTGGTGACATACTATGCGCGTAAGTGACTGGACAGATTTCTGAATGCGCTGGTGTTTTTTTAGTTGCATGTATGGGTAAGCAACATGAAGAAAAAGAAATTTTATTTATCACTGATTATAACTGTTGCTTTCCTCATTGTTTCTGTGTTATTGACCTTCCAGATTTTTTCAGCACGCACTCAGACTATCAATGAGCTTAATATAAATGTCATAAACTTAAGCCGCACTCTTGATACTTATTCGGAAGGCGTTATTCGTCAGGGTGAGATGATAATAAAAACCATATCCAGTATGACGGAAATATATGGTATAAAACAACCAGAGATTGAGCGCATCAGAACACTCCTGTCGGATCAAACAACTTTTATTGAACAACTCAATAATATCGTCATCTATGATGATAAAGGCAATGAAATTCTTGCCATGCGCAATATTCCCAGATGGGGGAGAAATGGCGCAGACAGATCTTTCTTTATCTATCACCGTAATAATTTATCGAAAGATATTTATATTGGCCCTCCGGTTATTAGTCGTACTACGGGGAAATGGGTGATCACAATCAGCAAAAGACTGGAAGATGAGAACAGGATGTTCAGAGGTGTGGTTGTTTTAACGCTGAACATTGAAAACTTTCTCGAAACATATGGTAAATTAGATATCGGGAAGAATGGATCTATCTCGCTGATTAGCGATTCAGGAATACTCATGATTCGCTTTCCAATTAATGAAAAGTTTACAGGTAAGATTTTTTCTGATTCGCTCCTGTTTACCTCTTATCTCAAAAAAAGTGACTCAGGAACGGCAACTGTTATTTCTCGCGTTGACCATATTGAACGCATTTTCGCCTTTCAGAAAAATAAACGCTATGGGTTAGTCACGACGGTTGCTGTCAGTACAGATGAAGCCTTAAATTCATGGAGGCATCATGCTGAAATTTTGGGTGCGACGATTATATTCCTTATCGGATGTGCCTTTTTTTCAGGAGGTTATGTTTTTAAAGAAATCAGCAGGCGTATGCAGCTTAATAAAGAACTCGCCAATGCCAAAGAGTCACTGCTGTCTGCCAACGCGCAATTAAAAGAGATGGCCTCTGTTGATAGTTTAACAGCTCTGGCTAATCGCAGGGAATTTGATCATGCTTTTCCAAAAATAATTCAGGATTGTGCGATAAATAAAAAATCGATATCGCTGCTGCTTATTGATATCGATTTTTTCAAAAATTATAATGATAAATATGGACATCTTTCTGGTGATGAATGTTTAAGAAAAGTGGCCGGGATAATTAAAGAGAGTTTAACAGACCTTAATGCAGTAGCAGCCCGATACGGCGGAGAAGAGTTTGTCGTTATCTTGCCAGAAGCAGAGCCAGAATTAGCAAAGAACATTGCTGAATCCATTACTCATAATATCATCAGCGAAAAATTAATCCATGAGGCCAGCCCTTTTGGGGTAGTAAGTGTCAGTACAGGTGTTTCCAGTGCCGCTGCGACAGACATTGATGATGACGGGACCTCGCTTATTGAAAGTGCCGATACGGCACTTTATCGTGCAAAATATTCCGGCCGCAATCAGGTTAACACCATTTGATGGTTTCTTACTGAGGCGGGTGTTTGTGCAATGCTATGGCGAACACCCGTTGCGTAAACAACTTAACGATTCGTGGACAGGATGCGATTGACCTCAGGCTTGTTATAACGCTTTTCCTTCGCCCACAGACGATACTGTCCTGGTGTGCGATGATAATGTTCCCGAAACGCACGGCAGAATGTTGACTGCTCCCGGTAACCAAGGTGCATTGCAATATCCGTGATTGAACGACTGGTATCATGAAGTAAATCGCGGGCGATAACCATTTTCCGGTATCTTATATATACACCTAGCGACATGCCGGTTACTTTTTTAAATCCCCGCTGGAAATGCCAGACCGAATAACCGGATTTTTGTGCAAGGACTCTCAGTGGCAGAGGCGTTGCAATATTGCATTCTATCCAGTCGAGAATATCCTTTATCGTTAATCTCATCAGACATAATGCGCTTTCCTTTGTCATTTCAATACCTTTTTACTGGCAGCGTCAGGGGAACCGTCGTCATATAACAGCTTCCCCCGACTGAAATCATTATGGTTTAACCCGGCTCGCTGAGACCCAATCACCGCGTCCCTGTTTACTGCATCAACAGTCTTCAATAATCAAATAGACTGCGTTCAATGGCCCATGAACCCCAACGACCTTAATAAGTTCAATATCTGCCGTCGAGCTTGGCCCGGCGATGAGATTGATACATGAGGGCAGCCTTTCTCCTG
>NZ_JBCIVJ010000010.1:0-191891 GCF_039409775.1 Phytobacter palmae
TATCTGGGGGGCACAACATAACCTACCAAACAACGAATTTCATCAACTCGTGGAAACATTGACTGCCATGATTATTCAGTCTTTGATGTAAGATCAGCCCCTACCCAGATTACCAAATTCTTCATCAGAGGATTTCTATGCGCAATTCCGAGATATATGTGTCAGTTGATATTGAAACGTCAGGTCCTGTTCCCGGAATTTACAGCCTCCTATCAATTGGGGCTTGTCTGGTGAGTGATCCTGAGAACGCACTGTACCTTGAACTTCAACCAGAGGGCGAGAAGCATGATGCTGAATCTCTTGCTGTGACTGGGCTTGATATTAACCGTCTACTGAGCGAGGGACTTGCTCCAGAACAGGCTATGTTAAAGCTAAAAGACTGGCTTGCTTCTTTGATTTCTCAACATCGGAAACCCATTTTTGTCGGTCTGAATGCCCCATTTGACTGGTCATTCATCAATTACTACTTTCACAAGTATATTGGCAGCAACCCCTTTGGTTTCACAGCCATAGACATTAAAGCCTGCTACATGGGGGCTATGGGGTGCGAGTGGTCAGACACAAAATCATCACATATGTCTGCAGTCCTTGCCCCTCTAACCCAACCCACGCATAATGCGCTTGATGATGCCCGTTTTCAGGCTGAACTTTTTTCTTTATTACTCGCGCGATCAGGTCGTTAGTTGTGATTCTGCTAAAAGGGACAGTCCATTCTGACAGCTTCAAAATACCCCCCCTCTCTAAATAACCAAGCTTTAATTCCTGAAGTATCTGGAGAGGTGCCGACGATAATGGCTACAGGATGCGGAAGTACCTGAGAGTAACGTTGCGCAAAGCGGGAAAAGCTCGAAATATCTGCACTCGATATCTGCGGTATTACCTGAGGATGCGTATGCCAGTATCCTATTAATCGTAACCCAAGAGCATTTGCCTTCTGAATCTCCTTCTTACAGCGTTCAGGGTCTAACTCAAGCCATGTTCGCCCTGCGTTGTCGGCTTTGTGTGGTGCTGTTGCAAGAGACAAAATGATACCGTCTGGATGATTGGGGTCGACAAAAAGCTGACCCCCTCGCTCATGTTCCCCACTTATTTGCCGATTACAGTGAAAAATATCAGCCGCGGAGTGGGATACCAGTAAGACGTCCTCAACACCGGGCCATTTCCAACTCCAGATAACCTCCATTATTTTCCAGCCTCATGTGTAGATTCGGGCCAAGCCCGCTCCAGAACAGTTTGAATGGTTCCTGTCGGTAAGTCAGGGCCGATATACGTCCCGCCCTGCACCTGGGCATCAGCAGGGCGGTTTATGCTTGTTAACCAGAGCGATTCCTTTTTAATACCGTTCAGATACTGAATCGATGCCTGCGTTATCATTGTGGCGATGGTATTCATACCCGCTGCGTTCCCGGGAATGAAACTTTCCCCGCAGGCAGGTAGCGGAACAACCCCTCCTTCCGGCCACTCTGTATATTTGTGACTAAAGTCGCCGTTGTCACTGAATAAGTGCCTGCCATCATAGTCACCTCGAGGTGACGCTAATGCATGTCCCACAAGCGTATGAGGTTCACTCCATCCCTGAATAAATGCCCATGATTGACCTTTTGCTTTTAGTTTCCACAAACTAGCTTCAGACTCCCAGTCAGCTGTTGTGATGATGACTAAATCAGCAGTCTGAAGAAGGTCAGGCTTGTCTTCCAAGGCAAATTGCACATACGTATTAAAAGCTTTGACCTCAGAAGTTGGATGATCCCGCATGAGCCTGGTTTTAAGTGCATCGACTTTGAATTTACCTAAATCATCCATGCCAAGCACATGCCTTCCCATATTGGCGGACTCAAAAGTATCTGGGTCGATAAGAGTAAGATGTTTAAGCCCCGACCTTGCAAGTTGTGATGCAACAGCCCCACCCAGCGATCCTACCCCGATGAACACAACGTGTGCTGCTTCCAGCCCTCTGATGCTGCCGCTTAAATCTCGCGCATAGAAATCTGTACGGTCAATGACGTTTAATCTGGAGGAATAAATAATTGCAGGATGTTGCCCGGTTATCGCCAAAGGTTTCCGACGTGCGGAGCGCGATCCGAAGAATGGGCTACGGCGACGAGTATCTACCTTTGCAAAAACATTCAGTGTGTATAAAGGCGCGCCGGCTTTGCCAGGTAACTCCAGAATCAGCCATCGGGAAATAAGTGAGCTACTGGTACTAAACCACGTAAAAAGTTTTGTCGCATCCGCCTCAGATACATGAGGGAGGATCCACGACAACAGCTCTGCCGGTGCTGGAAACACGAGTCCAGGAAAACTTTTGAGTTTTACAAAAAAACCGCCTGCATGTGGAGAGCGCATCGTGACTTGCCTTCCCATAATCCGGCGGGCATGGCTACCAAGAGCTTTTATATCTGATGATAACCAGACTGACTCATAGCCTGAGGGAACGATGTATCGAGAATCACTGAGTGCGAATAGTTCAGAAGCATATTCTGGCCGCCCAATGAGCAATACATTCCGTACAGACCTACCGTGCTGTCTTATCCAGTAAGACGTAATCTCATTCTGAAATTCGAGATTACGTTTATCTGCGTTTGCGCCCTGGATGGATAAAGACAATATTTTCTTCAGCCGATTAATGCTGTCGCGAACTACTGTGTCAGGTGACCCCGTAACTGGCTCTTCTTTAAACCCGTGAAGACATAGACCTGCTTTTGTTGCGTGTGGCCAAACAAGCCAAGGTGAGGGATCCACATACAGATTGAGACCAGCGGATGGGAATCCCTTGGGAAATCCTATGTGCAATGTCCTTTCTATGCCCAGATAATCTGTTGGAAGCGGGAAACGGTATGCTACGGTTTCATCTGAGCGCGCTTTGGTGTGCTGCAGTAGACCTGCGGCATTACCTGTGTTTAGGAGTGCCTCAAGTGTGGCAATTCCCTGTGCAACCGCATCATCTGGAATATTAACCAAGTCGACCTACCGGTTTCGTATCAGCCTGAGATTGATCGCTGCCAGCCACACCTCCAAACAGCGCTCCCATTGAAACAGAGTTTCGGTTCATACCTGAAGGCCGACCCGGCATTGTCCAGTTAGCGGGGATACTAGTATTTACTTCATCTACAAATGAACGCCCGATTCCGAAGCTTTCGTTTACTGCCTTGGCAAATGATTCCACGGATGAATAGCTTTCAAGTCCAAGGCTGAATGCCTCGCAGGCACTTTCATGCCATTCATAGAACGCCCTTTGGTAAGCAGAGCCTTCTCCTGGGCGATTCCATTTTTCTGCAAAGTTTTCGCCGCTATCCTCTGGATTACAGACCATGTATTCCTGTCCATTGCTTCGAATGAAGTTTGGCATAGTTCTGACGATCTCAAGAATGGCTTCAAGTGGCGTAAATGGCCTTTGCCGCGATTGCATTGCTACATTCAGCCAGGCGTGAGCGGCGAGTGTTGTGATGACAGCTGAAATTGGGCGCGATCTTTCATTTTTAGTGCGAATAGCCCATTCATCGCGATGGCGTTTCAGAAGCTTGATACTGGCTCTAAGTGGATCCTCGGTCTGATATTCTTCATATTCGGGTAGTGGGGCTATGGTCGCGGAATCTGCAGCAGCCCGACTTTTATTGAGAGCAACATAATTTTCAAGCATGATTTGACTCTCCGAAGCATCATGGAGCCAGTCTGCATAGGGGATAGGGCTGCTCGCTTTCCACCCAGTTTCTCTATCTGGTACTTCAAGCATGCCATGGCCGTGAGTTTCATCATTCCAGCTGCGGGGTCGTGCTGGGGTCACGTCAATATGAAAACCTGGGTTCTGATCTGCATAAACAACACGTACCCCTCTTCGCAGAGGCTTTATGTCCTCATGAACGCGACTGCCTTCCTGAAACCGTTTTTCTATCGTTTCGAGCACAGTGTCCGCTGATACTCCTCTGGAATTCGGGAGCCAGACAATTGCATCTGCATCAATTGTGCCCAGGTCTGCCGGCGCATCAGACACGGGGTTGATGGTAGTTTTAAGGCGCATAGATCCCTGCGGAAAAATATGTGCATCCTGCAGAATAGGATCATCGGAAGCTGAGAGGATTGTCTGCAGTTGTGCGTAGCGGCCATTAATTTTTTCATACTGCGGACCGGTCAGAGAAATCGCTCTTGCTGCTCGAAGAAGGAAAAATTCCCAGCTGCTGTGTTTAGTCTGTTCATTATTCATTTCTGTGACTCCTGAGGGTGGCCGATAGTCAGCATTGACCGGAACTGGTTTGAATTACTCTCTCTATCGAAAATTACATAAGGGTGCTGATGCTGCGTCGTCAGCAAAGCACCAAATTCAATTGCAAGCGCTGCAGGGATCGCAGCAAAGACGCTGATAGGTTGCTCCGATTCTGCTTCAAGTTGACTCAAATGCTTCTGAAGTTCATCCCGGAATGTGTTGATAACATTCCGGTTTGAAACCATCGCATATGAGGGCTCTGGAATAGTGAACGACGCGATTCGCACGCCCGGCAGCACTGCTTCAATATCCCGTTCAGGAATAGTCGCCGATATCGAAAGGACTAAGGCCAGTGGCCCATTACCTTGAGGTGCTGGAGAGAATATATAATCAGGAGGAGAAGCGGATTTCGATGGCCAGCGAAGACCATGTGTGCGACTTCTGGAAAATAAATACCGGTTAGAGCGGTCTCCGATGGCTTGTCCGAGCATAATCAATGCAGGGATGTCTGCGAGACCCACGAGGGCTAAAGCAGGCATATCGCCGAAGCTGCCTCCACGTTTGGCTAATTCCCCTGAAATCTTCTGCTCGATATCGTCCTTAATTAATTGCCAGTACAAGTCATCCCTTCCGCGGGGGCCAGGCTCTCTGAAAGTGATGTTAATTGTGTGACCAAACGCAGTCAGTCCCTCGGACGACATCGCTGTCAGCAATTCCCCTGCCGGGATATTATTGGTAGATGCAAAATGCTGACTCTGAACAATTAGCGGTATAGCCCGTCCTTCAGCAGGCTGAGAGGCTGCAAGGCGTATACGAGCAAGACAGCTTTCATGCAGGCCACTCAAATCATCTTCAGGATAACCGTCATCATCGCGATCTATTTTTTCGTGACAATTTGGGCACAACAGCATCAGATTTGAGAAGTCATTAGTAAGATTTTGAGCCTGTTCATCACTATGCTCTTCTCGCCCTCTGGGTCCTTTGGGGCTAGCCGGAAGTATATGTGCGACCTCACCCCACTGCATGGATGTGCCCACGCGAAAATCATGCGTCAGGTCTGTTCCACAAAGCTCGCAGTGTCCTGCCATCCTTACCCATACCATCTGTTTTACTTCGGATTTGGTGTTAAATCTTCCACCTTTTTTCTTGGGGGGGGCTTCTGCGTTCAAGTGATTACCTCCAGAGGAAATAAAAAAACAGTTCATCAAAGTCTAAGTCTGAAGTGGTGCTTAATTCATCATCTTCAATGGATGCATAAGTTAAATTAATAAAAAACGCTATAATGTTGAGTTAAAGCAACTTTTAGATTTAAGAAAGCATCAAATTGATGATTGGTGGTATAAAGTGTGGTTAATTTGATAAATCTTAAAATAATCAGTTTGACGTACCCCTGTTCATCAACATACCGCATTAGTAATGCTTTATCAGTGACCTGAGAGCACCCCCATGCAGAAATGTTCATCCGAAGAACAGATCCTCAGTATTTTCCGCGAAACCTGTGTCGAGCCACTTCTGTAGATGACGCCCGCTGTTGGCACGAAGCAGTCAGACAATCCGGAAAAGGTAGTTACCATTATGTGTTAATAATAACTACCATTTTTTAATTCTGCTATTTTAATTCGATGTAGAGACCAAGCGCGATACAAAAAGCATGCAGTAGAATTGGTAAAAGAAGTCCACTACTTTGATATCTTGCTCCACAGAAAATTAATGAAAGTGCAAACATTTGGATTTTGGTGGGGAATGAATATTGTGTGTGTATAACTGCAAACAAAAAAGAAACAGTCAATCCGCCGATAATATAGCCCGCCTTTTCACCAAAAGCGTTTAAGAAAGAGCTCAGGGTAATTCCTCTGAAAACCAGTTCCTCCAGAAGTGGGAAAATAATAATAGTGGCTGCAATTTTTACAGCTGCCATTTCGTGTGACAAACCTTTAGTAAAATCTGTAACGAAGGGTTCTTTCGGCGTAAGGTAGTATGAAGCAGCGTAAGCAATAATTATGAGTGCAAGAAAAATAAATGACTGCTTGTTAGGTTTTCCCCAGGTTAACCCTTGGTAAGGTGAGGTGTTATTTAATAAGTGGGTTATGGATAAAAAAATCACAAGCATTATTAGAGGCTTAATTATCTGCAAATGTAATATTGAGAAATTAAGTCTGGTCATTAAGAATATGTTTAGATCAATGGAAGTTAATAATAAATAAAAGAATAAAAAGTTAGATAATCCGAAAGTAACAATTAGAAAGCGTTGTTTGAAAATATCCATATCAACCATTTTCATCGGAGAAAACTACATATTAATCACCAAAAAAAACGATGTCTACATCCATTTGACGTCGTATTTCCCTGTTGGTACTATTAAATTGTTGTACTGTCGCACTGGCGACCACCAATGCTCTTGTAGCCTGTGATGAGCGCCTTCGGGTGGCTACAGTCGCACTTAAGCTGCGACCACCAATGTTCCGGCAGTCTGTGAGGAGCGCCTTCGGGTGACTGCACAATAAAACTCTCTAAGCCTGGAAGGGAGTACATGAAAAATGTGGCAAATCTGCTCACCTTTGAAAGCAGATATCGTCTATGAAAGCGCACTATGACGCGGCGATGAAGGTTTACTGTGTAGCAAATCTGCCAGTTTCAATTCACTTCCGTTCTGTGAACGGCATCAGTTCAACGTCTTCTCATTTGCAGTGATACGCCCTGAGTTTCGTACGACTTTTGCGCCGACGTATAAGGCCATTTGGTACATTTGGCCGCTTACGGAGTTGCATTAGGAGCACGAAGCTGCGCGGCGTCACTTGTGAAGTGGCGAAGACACTACCAAGTGACGCGCGCAGCGCATAACGTCTCAACCCACGTAAGACGTGGTTTTCAACGTTTTACTACCATCTGACCAACATGTAGCCCGTGTCAGTGCGGTTTTAAAATCACTTTCACATCAACGTAAGCACGACGGGAGGCCGTCTGAACGTTCAACTATCAGTAAGGAGGAAATCGACTCGGTATCGATGGCGACACTACGAGCAGTAGTGTTGGAGGCAGCTTGACGTAAGTCAGCTCTGCATAAGCAGCAAACAGATCAGAGATCTGGGGTGCCTCGCAAGAACTCAACAATTCGCCGCCCCGATGCACAGATACCAGTCGAGACGCAGGAAGCGCAACAGCAACCGTGTCGTCGGGGAATGAATTGCTGGTCTACAGATCCGTCTGCTTCTTTACAAGCAGAGGGACGTGTATGCCTTTGGAGAGAGTGAAATGTCCAGATTCAGTAAACAGCTGTGCAAACAACTCGTCACGCTTGCCCGTCAGGGGCGGGGAAGTTATAAAACGGTGGCTGACCGTTCAAGAATCGCAGAACGTTTTTCTGAACGACTGTCTGAACTGAATATTCAGATCAGGGACGTAAAACATATCAAAACTTCCCATATTGAAAAGTATATTGAG
The DNA here is from genome assembly GCF_039409775.1 of Phytobacter palmae. Lineage (NCBI taxonomy): Bacteria > Pseudomonadati > Pseudomonadota > Gammaproteobacteria > Enterobacterales > Enterobacteriaceae > Phytobacter > Phytobacter palmae. The sequence goes on from NZ_JBCIVJ010000010.1 coordinate 7,643, forward strand.
AGCAGGAAGGCAGATAGTTTATCTCTCAGGACGTTACAGAATGAGATGTCTGCTATCCGTTCTGTTTTATTATCAGCAGGAAGAAATAAACTGGCCGATCCCAGTCACATTAACCTGAGTAATCAGGCGCTCGGGATTTCTGGTGCTAACCGGGATGGAACTAAACTTCCCATTACAGACGAAAAACTTAATGCTGTGGTCAGTTTTGCCCAAAGAAAAGACGAGGGCGTTGCTCTTGCTGTGCAACTTTCCCGATATCTTGGATTGAGAACAGAAGAAACCGTTCAGTCTGCAAAGTCTTTAAAGACATGGAGGCAGGCACTGATTAATAATCATGAGCGTGTCCGTGTTGTTTTCGGGACTAAAGGCGGACGTCCAAGGGAAACGACAGTTTTTAATCGCGAAAAAGTTTTATCAATTCTTGACAAGGCAATTAGTTATGTCAGTGAACATAACGGAAAACTGATTGATAAACCCTCTCTGCATACCGCTATTGATCGCTACCGTAATATTGTAAGAGAGGCCGGAATGAATGGTAAAAATGCGCCGCACAGTTTACGTTACGCTTACTCCCGCGATGCTGTAAATCACCATATTAAAAATGGAATGAGTCGCGATGAATCCGAGGCATTAGTTTCAATGGACCTGGGCCATGGAGATGGTCGGGGGCGTTATATTAAACAAGTTTATTTTCGTAAGGAAAAAGAATAGATTGTATCGCTACTGAATTTTCAGGATGTACAGCCACAGCTCATGCAGGGCTGTGGCTTCTTTAAATTATCAATCAGTAAATTTACATGTTCGAATAGCTTTAATGCTTGATGCGCCAGCAAGTCTTACTGTTTCATTTATTGACTTTCCGTTTCTGAAAGGATTGATTGTCTCTTTTTTACTTGTTGGATTTATTTTTAATCTGATAATTGTTTTGACATGCAAAAAATATCGTTTCTTTATTCCGGGTGTGTGAGTCATTCGCATTTTTCTTGACAAGATATCCGCAAGTACTGCTGCCAGTGGGGAGTCTGGAGTTGCTGTACATGATGATGGGTGAGTTTTACCCGACATGTACGGGTAACTCGCAGTTCCCCACCCATGATAGTTTATAAAGTTATTAATGAATCAAAAATAAAAACCTTCAGCATGTAATATTGATATTAATATCTTTGACCGCGTCAATATCCATACCTGTAAAATCAGGGGGCAGTATTACCCCGAACTATTTATTTCGGCAGGATTTCTGCTGTGATATGTACTTTATTTCCCATGCGGGCTTCGGTAATATTATAATACCTGTCACCCTGCTTGTCAGCCTGCTGGCGAATTTTTTCTTCCGTCTGCTCCAGTGTATCGCCTGTTGCCGTCACGGTTTGAGCACAGACTGAAAAAGGCAGGATTATAGAGAGGAATAACGTCATGATATTTTTCATTGATAATCCCTTGATTAATAATTAAATGGATGACTTAAGCCAGGCTGCGATATTCTGGGTAATGCTGTCAACCTGTTGATGACTATTTTAATCTGTAGTCATTCAATCCTTGTAACATCAGGATGATCCTGGTGTCAGTGAAAATACGAAATCAACACGTTGGTATCATTACCCACCTGTGAACTGACGTCGGCATTTTGAATCTCACTTCGGCGTGCCCCCTCCGAATGGCGCAAAACATTTCGTGGTATGGCATGATAGCACCCGAAGAGAGTCAATTCAGGGTGGTAAATGTGAAACCAGTAACGCTATACGATGTCGCAGAGTATGCCGGTGTCTCTTATCAGACCGTTTCCCGCGTGATGAACCAGGCCAGCCACGTCTCTGCGAAAACGCGGGAAAAGGTGGAAGCGGCGATGGCGCAGCTGAACTACATTCCCAACCGCGTGGCACAACAACTGGCGGGCAAACAGTCGTTGCTGATTGGCGTTGCTACCTCCAGTCTGGCCCTGCACGCGCCGTCGCAAATTGTCGCGGCGATTAAATCTCGCGCCGATCAACTGGGTGCCAGCGTGGTGGTGTCGATGGTAGAACGAAGCAGCGTCGAAGCCTGTAAAGCGGCGGTACATAACCTTCTCGCGCAACGCGTCAGTGGTCTGATCATTAACTATCCGCTGGATGACGAGGATGCCATTGCTGTGGAAGCTGCCTGCGCTAATGTTCCGGCCCTATTTCTTGATGTCTCTGACCAGACTCCCATCAACAGTATTATTTTTTCCCATGAAGACGGTACGCGACTGGGCGTGGAGCATCTGATCGCATTGGGTCACCAGCAAATCGCGTTGTTAGCCGGTCCATTAAGTTCTGTCTCGGCGCGTCTGCGTCTGGCGGACTGGCATAAATATCTCACACGCAATCAAATTCATCCGATAGCGGAACGGGAAGGCGACTGGAGTGCCATGTCCGGTTTTCAACAAACTATGCAAATGCTGAATGAGGGCATCGTTCCCACTGCGATGCTGGTTGCCAACGATCAGATGGCGCTGGGCGCAATGCGCGCTATTACCGAGTCCGGGCTGCGCGTTGGTGCGGATATCTCGGTAGTGGGATACGACGATACCGAAGACAGCTCGTGTTATATCCCGCCGTTAACCACCATCAAACAGGATTTTCGCCTGCTGGGGAAAACTAGCGTGGACCGCTTGCTGAAACTCTCTCAGGGCCAGGCGGTGAAGAGCAATCAGCTGTTGCCCGTCTCACTGGTGAAAAGAAAAACCACCCTACCGCCCAATACGCAAACCACCTCTCCCCGCACGTTGGCAGATTCCTTAATGCAGCTGGCACGACAAGTTTCCCGACTTGAAAGCGGGCAGTGAGCGCAACGCAATTAATGTGAGTCAGCTCACTCATTAGGCACCCCAGGCTTTACACTCTATGTGTCCGGCTCGTATGTTATGCGAAAATGTGAGCGGATAGCAATTCACACAGGATACAACTATGACAATGATTACGGATTCACTGGCCGTCGTATTACAACGTCGTGACTGGGAAAACCCTGGCGTTACCCAACTTAATCGCCTTGCGGCACATCCCCCTTTCGCCAGCTGGCGTAATAGCGAAGAGGCTCGCACCGATCGCCCTTCCCAAGAGTCGCGCAGCCTGAATGGTGAGTGGCAATTTGTCTGGTTTCCGGCACCAGAAGCGGTTCCGGAAAGCTGGCTGGAGTGCGATCTTCCTGTCGCCGATACTGTCGTCGTCCCCTCAAACTGGCAGATGCACGGTTACGACGCGCCCATCTACACCAACGTGACCTATCCCATTACGGTCAATCCGCCATTTGTTCCCACGGAGAATCCGACGGGTTGTTACTCGCTCACATTTAATGTTGATGAAAGCTGGCTACAGGAAGGCCAGACGCGAATTATTTTTGATGGCGTTAACTCGGCGTTTCATCTGTGGTGCAACGGGCGCTGGGTCGGTTACGGCCAGGACAGCCGTTTGCCGTCTGAATTTGACCTGAGCACATTTTTACGCGCCGGAGAAAACCGCCTCGCGGTGATGGTGCTGCGCTGGAGTGACGGCAGTTATCTGGAAGATCAGGATATGTGGCGGATGAGCGGCATTTTCCGTGACGTCTCGTTGCTGCATAAACCGAGCACGCAAATCAGCGATTTCCATGTAGCCACTCACTTTAATGATGATTTCAGCCGCGCTGTACTGGAGGCAGACGTTCAGATGTACGGCGAGCTGCGCGATGAGCTGCGGGTGACGGTTTCTTTGTGGCAGGGTGAAACGCAGGTCGCCAGCGGCACCGCGCCTTTCGGCGGTGAAATTATCGATGAGCGTGGTGGTTATGCCGATCACGTCACCCTACGTCTGAACGTCGAAAACCCGAAACTGTGGAGCGCCGAAATCCCGAATCTCTATCGTGCGGTGGTTGAACTGCACACCGCCGACGGCACGCTGATTGAAGCAGAAGCCTGCGATGTCGGTTTCCGCGAGGTGCGGATTGAAAATGGTCTGCTGCTGCTGAACGGCAAGCCGTTGCTGATTCGCGGCGTTAACCGTCACGAGCATCATCCTCTGCATGGTCAGGTCATGGATGAGCAGACGATGGTGCAGGATATCCTGCTGATGAAGCAGAACAACTTTAACGCCGTGCGCTGTTCGCATTATCCGAACCATCCGCTGTGGTACACGCTGTGCGACCACTACGGCCTGTATGTGGTGGATGAAGCCAACATTGAAACCCACGGCATGGTGCCAATGAATCGTCTGACCGATGATCCGCGCTGGCTACCCGCGATGAGCGAACGCGTAACGCGAATGGTGCAGCGCGATCGTAATCACCCGAGTGTGATCATCTGGTCGCTGGGGAATGAATCAGGCCACGGCGCTAATCACGACGCACTCTATCGCTGGATCAAATCTGTCGATCCTTCCCGCCCGGTACAGTATGAAGGCGGCGGAGCCGACACCTTCGCAACCGATATTATTTGCCCGATGTACGCGCGCGTGGATGAAGACCAGCCCTTCCCGGCTGTGCCGAAATGGTCCATCAAAAAATGGCTTTCGTTGCCTGGAGAGACGCGCCCGCTGATCCTTTGCGAATACGCCCACGCGATGGGTAACAGTCTTGGCGGCTTCGCTAAATACTGGCAGGCGTTTCGTCAGTACCCCCGTTTACAGGGCGGCTTCGTCTGGGACTGGGTGGATCAGTCGCTGATTAAATATGATGAAAATGGCAATCCGTGGTCGGCTTACGGCGGTGATTTTGGCGATACGCCGAATGATCGCCAGTTCTGCATGAACGGTCTGGTCTTTGCCGACCGCACGCCGCATCCGGCGCTGACGGAAGCAAAACACCAGCAGCAGTTTTTCCAGTTCAGTTTATCCGGGCGAACCATCGAAGTGACCAGCGAATACCTGTTCCGTCATAGCGATAACGAGCTCCTGCACTGGATGGTGGCGCTGGATGGCAAGCCGCTGGCAAGCGGTGAAGTGCCTCTGGATGTCGCTCCACAAGGTAAACAGTTGATTGAACTGCCTGGACTACCGCAGCCGAAGAGCGCCGGACAACTCTGGCTAACGGTTCACGTAGTGCAACCGAACGCGACCACATGGTCAGCAGCCGGACACATCAGCGCCTGGCAGCAGTGGCGTCTGGCGGAAAACCTCAGCGTGACACTCCCCTCCGCGCCCCACGCCATCCCGCAACTGACCACCAGCGAAACGGATTTTTGCATCGAGCTGGATAATAAGCGTTGGCAATTTAACCGCCAGTCAGGCTTTCTTTCACAGATGTGGATTGGCGATAAAAAACAACTGCTGACGCCGCTGCGCGATCAGTTCACCCGCGCACCGCTGGATAACGACGGCGTAAGTGAAGCGACCCGCATTGACCCTAACGCCTGGGTCGAACGCTGGAAGGCGGCGGGCCATTACCAGGCCGAAGCAGCGTTGTTGCAGTGCACGGCAGATACGCTTGCCGACGCGGTGCTGATTACCACGGTCCACGCGTGGCAGCATCAGGGGAAAACCTTATTTATCAGCCGGAAAACCTACCGGATTGATGGAAGTGGTCAAATGGCGATTACCGTTGATGTTGAAGTGGCGAGCAATACGCCACATCCGGCGCGGATTGGCCTGACCTGCCAGCTGGCGCAGGTAGCAGAGCGGGTAAACTGGCTCGGATTAGGGCCGCAAGAAAACTATCCCGACCGCCTTACTGCGGCCTGTTTTGACCGCTGGGATCTGCCATTGTCAGACATGTATACCCCGTACGTCTTCCCGAGCGAAAACGGTCTGCGCTGCGGGACGCGCGAATTGAATTATGGCCCACACCAGTGGCGCGGCGACTTCCAGTTCAACATCAGCCGCTACAGTCAACAGCAACTGATGGAAACCAGCCATCGCCATCTGCTGCACGCGGAAGAAGGCACATGGCTGAATATCGACGGTTTCCATATGGGGATTGGTGGCGACGACTCCTGGAGCCCGTCAGTGTCGGCGGAATTCCAGCTTAGCGCCGGTAGCTACCATTACCAGTTGCTCTGGTGTCAAAAATAATAATAACCGGGCAGGCCATGTCTGCCCGTATTTCGCGTAAGGAAATCCATTATGTACTATTTAAAAAACACAAACTTTTGGATGTTCGGTTTATTCTTTTTCTTTTACTTTTTTATCATGGGAGCCTACTTCCCGTTTTTCCCGATTTGGCTACATGACATCAACCATATCAGCAAAAGTGATACGGGTATTATTTTTGCCGCTATTTCTCTGTTCTCGCTATTATTCCAACCGCTGTTTGGTCTGCTTTCTGACAAACTCGGGCTGCGCAAATACCTGCTGTGGATTATTACCGGCATGTTAGTGATGTTTGCGCCGTTCTTTATTTTTATCTTCGGGCCACTGTTACAATACAACATTTTAGTAGGATCGATTGTTGGTGGTATTTATCTAGGCTTTTGTTTTAACGCCGGTGCGCCAGCAGTAGAGGCATTTATCGAGAAAGTCAGCCGTCGCAGTAATTTCGAATTTGGTCGCGCGCGGATGTTTGGCTGTGTTGGCTGGGCGCTGTGTGCCTCGATTGTCGGCATCATGTTCACCATCAATAATCAGTTTGTTTTCTGGCTGGGTTCTGGCTGTGCACTCCTCCTCGCCGTTTTACTCTTTTTCGCCAAAACGGATGCGCCCTCTTCTGCCACGGTTGCCAATGCGGTAGGTGCCAACCATTCGGCATTTAGCCTTAAGCTGGCGCTGGAACTGTTCAGACAGCCAAAACTGTGGTTTTTGTCACTGTATGTTATTGGCGTTTCCTGCACCTACGATGTTTTTGACCAACAGTTTGCTAATTTCTTTACTTCGTTCTTTGCTACCGGTGAACAGGGTACGCGGGTATTTGGCTACGTAACGACAATGGGCGAATTACTTAACGCCTCGATTATGTTTTTTGCGCCACTGATCATTAATCGCATCGGTGGGAAAAACGCCCTGCTGCTGGCTGGCACTATTATGTCAGTACGTATTATTGGCTCATCGTTCGCTACCTCAGCACTGGAAGTGGTTATTCTGAAAACGCTGCATATGTTTGAAGTACCGTTCCTGCTGGTGGGCAGCTTTAAATATATTACCAGCCAGTTTGAAGTGCGTTTTTCAGCGACGATTTATCTGGTCTGTTTCTGCTTCTTTAAGCAACTGGCGATGATTTTTATGTCTATTCTGGCGGGCAATATGTATGAAAGCATCGGTTTCCAGGGCGCTTACCTGGTGCTGGGTCTGGTGGCGCTGGGCTTCACCTTAATTTCCGTGTTCACGCTTAGCGGCCCCGGCCCACTTTCCCTGCTGCGTCGCCAGGTGAATGAAGACGCTTAAGAAATTAATGTCGGATACGGCGCGAGCGCCTTATCCGACCAACTTATCAGGACGGAATGTTAAAAATGAACATGTCGATGACAGAAAAAATAAAAGCAGGCAAGCTATTTACCGATATGTGCGAAGGCTTACCTGAAAAAAGACTTCGTGGGAAAACATTAATGTATGAGTTCAATCACTCGCATCCATCAGAAGTTGAAAAAAGGGTAATGACTCCAACTTATTGATAGTGTTTTATGTTCAGATAATGCCCGATGACTTTGTCATGCAGCTCCACCGATTTTGAGAGCGACAGCGACTTCCGTCCCAGCCGTGCCAGGTGCTGCCTCAGATTCAGGTTATGACGCTCAATTCGCTGCGTATATCGCTTGCTGATTACGTGCAGCTTTCCCTTCAGGCGGGATTCATACAGCGGCCAGCCATCCGTCATCCATATCACCACGTCAAAGGGTGACAGCAGGCTCATAAGACGCCCCAGCGTCGCCATAGTGCGTTCACCGAATACGTGCGCAACAACCGTCTTCCGGAGCCTGTCATACGCGTAAAACAGCCAGCGCTGGCGCGATTTAGCCCCGACATAGCCCCACTGTTCGTCCATTTCCGCGCAGACGATGACGTCACTGCCCGGCTGTATGCGCGAGGTTACCGACTGCGGCCGGAGTTTTTTAAGTGACGTAAAATCGTGTTGAGGCCAACGCCCATAATGCGGGCAGTTGCCCGGCATCCAACGCCATTCATGGCCATATCAATGATTTTCTGGTGCGTACCGGGTTGAGAAGCGGTGTAAGTGAACTGCAGTTGCCATGTTTTACGGCAGTGAGAGCAGAGATAGCGCTGATGTCCGGCGGTGCTTTTGCCGTTACGCACCACCCCGTCAGTAGCTGAACAGGAGGGACAGCTGATAGAAACAGAAGCCACTGGAGCACCTCAAAAACACCATCATACACTAAATCAGTAAGTTGGCAGCATCACCGTGCATCGGGTAATGACTCCAACTTACTGATAGTGTTTTATGTTCAGATAATGCCCGATGACCTTGCCATGCAGCTCCACCGATTTTGAGAACGACAGTGACTTCCGTCCCAGCCTTGCCAGATGTTGTCTCAGATTCAGGTTATGTCGCTCAATGCGCTGAGTGTAACGCTTGCTGATAACGTGCAGCTTTCCCTTCAGGCGGGATTCATACAGCGGCCAGCCATCCGTCAGCCATCCGTCATCCATACCACGACCTCAAAGGCCGACAGCAGGCTCAGAAGACGCTCCAGTGTGGCCAGAGTGCGTTCACCGAAGACGTGCGCCACAACCGTCCTCCGTATCCTGTCATACGCGTAAAACAGCCAGCGCTGACGTGATTTAGCACCGACGTAGCCCCACTGTTCGTCCATTTCAGCGCAGACAATCACATCACTGCCCGGTTGTATGCGCGAGGTTACCGACTGCGGCCTGAGTTTTTTAAGTGACGTAAAACCGTGTTGAGGCCAACGCCCATAATGCGTGCACTGGCGCGACATCCGACGCCATTCATGGCCATATCAATGATTTTCTGGTGCGTACCGGGCTGAGAGGCGGTGTAAGTGAACTGTAGTTGCCATGTTTTACGGCAATGAGAGCAGAGATAGCGCTGATGTCCGGCAGTGCTTTTGCCGTTACGCACCACGCCTTCAGTAACGGAGCAGGAAGGACATCTGATGGAAATGGAAGCCACGCAAGCACCTTAAAATCACCATCATACACTAAATCAGTAAGTTGGCAGCATTACCTGGTTTTACGAATATCTCTGTTGGTACATGCGCCGGAGTAGTTCTCAGTATCGGGGCATACGTTTTCTGAAATTTATTAAGTTCTTTTAAGGCTTCCTCAGCGTTTTTACGAATATGTAATTCAATTTCTCTGCGTGTGATGTCAGTAACAAGGATACGCACTTTATCATGTGATGCAAAATTCTCCAGTTTTTCAAGAATGTATAAGCCAAACTGAAAATGCTTTCGTTCATAGGCAGATGTATCGATATAAACAAGGCGGGTAATGAGTTCCATGATCATCTTCCTGAGATGGTTGGGGGGATGGTTCAGTATAAGTCTCATCCAATACTTGTTGTATGATTCAGTACACAAGGTTATCTGCGGCTTGACAGATCTGCGTTTTGTTTTGAAAATGAACAGGCTTATACGTTGCTTTTGCAACCACCAATGATTCAGTAGCCTGTGAGAATCGCCTTCGGGTGGCTACAACAAAAGCTCCTGTAACCTGAAAAGGGGCAAAAAATTGGTAAATCTGCACACCTTTGAGAGCAGATATCGTCAATTTAAGCGCACTATGACGCGACGATAAAGGTTCCTTCTGTACTAACCAGACAGTCAGAATGTTGTTTTTTCTGACTCCCCGACGGGAAACACTTCCCGCTCGGGCAGGTGTTTCCTTTTTTTATGGAGAAACACAATGTCTGTCATCTCTTCTGCGATTTTCCCTGAACATATCCTTACTCAGCTTCAGCAGTCTGCTGACGCAGCTGTCCGGAAATTGAAATCTTTCATTTATCTGCATCGCAACAGCAACTGGTATGTCAACGGCTCGGGCAATTATGCCGTCCGTGCTCATATCTCTTCTGTCAAAGACCAGGGCGTTAACGTCTTTCTTACCGTTCGTACAGGCTGCCACCGCGCCGAGTATGTTTTTCACCGCCTGCCGGTTTCCTTTCCTGAGGGAATAACAGGTCGTCGAAACGCATACCGCCATGCCTGCCGTCAGGCACAGCATCTGGCACACCTGCGCTACCGTTTTCTTTCCGGAGGGCATTCTCATGACTGAAGCACTGCACGACGTCACTTTTCGTATTCTGTCGATGTCTGAGACGCGACGGGATGTATGTCCCGCTCAGTATGGCCCCGTAAGTGGCGTTTTCATCAGGGGCGAAATCCTCAGAGATAACGTCTCCTGTGGCGAACAGGTTTTTGTCGCACCGCTCGGTGATTGTGATCCGGCTGACCCCGAACTTTGCGTCTGGTGTCAGTATTACGGATATTCTTCCCGGGTTAAGGCCGGCGACATACTGGATGGTGTGGCCGTTTCTGGCATAAATTTCGCTGATCCACTGTCGTTAGCTGTGCTGCAACGCCTCCGCTTTAATCCTGAATATGTGTATCAGGAGCAATCTGATTCATATGCACTGCACTGATCGGCTGATGAAGGCCGTGACCGTGAAATGTTGTGGACCCTGACGGGGATATCCCGTTATTTACCTGAGGATATACCCATGCACACAGACGTTTATACGCTTAAAACTCCACTGGACACGCTCAGCTGGCTTTGCCTGCTTGAGAGTGAACTCCTGAGCATCAGGGCATTTCAGCGTCTCGATCTTCATACGGACCGGGATGAAACGAATGAACTGACGTTTCTGGAAGATTCCATCATTGGGACCGGCACAGCTTATGGCTGGTTTGTCTTTTTACTCGGGGAAGGCGATATTCCGCCTTTGCCTGATACGTCTAAAAATCTGCTCTTCACGCTGGACGAGCTGGGAAAAGAAATTAACCGGCCCTTCTGGGAGAAGGCCGTGGATGAAGGTATCCAGGATGCCCGGTGTGATCGGGCTATAGCGGCTCTCGAACGGATGTAATCAGCAGACAGAACACACCCTGACGGGGATTTACTCCCGTCCGGGGGATAAATCCCCCCTTTTTTATTCGCGGAGGATTTATCGATGAAAAACCAGTTTTCTTCGCCGGCTTCCATGTCGGTTGTCTACACCATCGAGCATGTCAGCACGGTTCCGTTGCGACACTGGCATGCTTTCGTTCTGGCCGTCACAGAAACTTTCTGGCAACTGCCGGTGCGTCTGCGTCCGGGGAATACGTATCTGCCGTCGCTTAATCGCGCGGCTGACCTGTTTCCGGTTGCTGATGTCATGGCGTTTCGTGGCGACACAGGCGGCAGTGTCTGGCCGGTCAACATGACTATAGAGCGGGAGCGCAACCGCAATACGCTGAGTATCCAGGAGCTGGATTTTCAGCATCAGCCCTGCGATTTCTTTGCACGTATTGTGATGGTCCTGCTGCATAACCTGTGTCCGGACAGCTTCCGGATACATTCTTCAGACGAGGGTCGCAGCTGGGCGTTACCGTTACGCTGGATTGAACAACATCTCGGTCTGCCTGAGCAGCCGACGCTGACCGCGCCTCAGTCGGTACTGAAAACACCGGTAGGCGAGGGCGCGTTTGATTCCCTGCTGCTGCAGCTGCTCTCCGGTGGTGAGCGGGTGCTGAGCAATGAGGACTGGAATGCCTTCGTGCTGGCGGAATTCCATCTGTACGAACTGAAGCGGGTCGCGGAAAAATCTGACTCGTTTTAAACAGTACTGACTTTAACCCCGTCGGGAGAGATGACTCCGGACGGAGCGGCTCTCCCGTTTTTACAGGAGAGCCCCATGCTTTTTTTCGACAATAAAGACCTGACTAACGTCCTGCTAACCGCCCGTATGCAGGGAGGCCAGCTTCACCTGGCAAAGGATGAGGGTGTTTATCTTATGCCGGCCACCGGTGCCTGGCAGGGCAACGATCCGGTGCCGCGTATTGCGTATGCCGCAGGGTGTCACCCTCAGAAAAATGAGGACTGGTACGACACGGCACGCCTGCTTGCCGGCGGCGATGATTTCATTGAATCACTGTCGATAAGCGACGCGGTAGCCACCTCTGTACTGTCCGGCAGGACGGACCTGAGGCTCCTGATTACCGACACACAGATACAGGTGCTCACCGCTGCGACTGACCGGGTGAAAGTGGCGCAGTATCGCCAGAAGGCCGATCAGCTTTTGGCGAGTGCAGTCTGTCACTTCAGTGCCTGTGTCGGGCCTGATGAACTCTGCCGCTGGCGTGAAAACGCCGTGCGTCTGCTGACGCAGGCGGCCTTCATCAGCTGTAAGCGGGCGAAGCCTGAAGATCATCAAACTTTTCTGAACGCCTGTGGCAGGCTGCAGGCCAGGTTATCGCAGGTGACCCCGCAGGGGGCGCTGCGAATAACCGGACGTTAATTCACCCCGGCAGGGACTTTTCCTGCCGGAAAGATTCCTGCCTCTTTCTGAACCGAAGGAGGCCCGTATGGGACTGGATATTTTTCTCTACAGCCAGCACCGGCAGATCGTCGCAGTACCGGCACCGTATCATCCGGTGTGTGAACTGAGCCGCGATTTTTCACTGATTACCTGGCTGGATAAGCACGTCGGTGAGGTGGAAAACGCGACCTGTCTGGAACTGTCACGCGAGCATATTCAGCAACTGAAAGAGAGGCTGGACTGTGCGATTGCGACATTTACAGAGGGGAATGAGGATAATCCGCTTCTTCAGCGCCGGCTGCAGTACGTTTTCACCCTGCGTGACAGGCTGGAAAGCCTGCTCAGTGATTTTGACTTTGAACATGAATACCTGTGGTTTTATGCCGCATGGTAACTGACCTCTGAATTTCCCGTCGACGGGCGTATCTCTGCGCTCGCCGGCGCAGGGGTATGCCTCTGATTAAAGGTATATCTCATGAAAAAAACGACTTCACGCAAGGCGGCTCGCCGTCCGGCAAAACCGACTGACCTTTATCGCCAGATCACCGACCGCATTGTTGTCGCGCTGGAAAACGGCGTAGCGCCCTGGCGTAAGCCGTGGCGCGCGGCTGCCGGCAGCGGTCTGGCCGGTCTGCCCCTGAATGCCACAACCGGACGTCACTACAGCGGCGTGAATGTCCTGCTTCTCTGGATGTCAGCGGAAGAGCAGGGTTTTCGCAATAACCGCTGGATGACTTACCGGCAGGCGCAGCAGGCTGGCGGGCAGGTGCGTAAGGGTGAGAAAGCCACCCTGGCGGTGGTTTATAAGGACTGGACGAAGCAGGCAGAGGATCGCGAAGGTAACCGCCTTTATGACAGTGACGGTAAACCGCTGATGGAAACCGTGCCGATGCTCAAACCCCTGCAGCTGTTCAACGCTGAGCAGTGTGAGGGGTTGCCGGCAGAGGTTGCGGCTTCACCTGAGCAACCACCGACGGTGGATGAGGACGGCATACTCTGTCCGGACGTGATGAACAGGGTGATCCGGATGTTTAACGCCACTGGGGTTAAAAACCGGATGCTGCCTCAGAACCGGGCATATTACCGCCCGCTGACGGATGAAATTGTGATGCCGATGGCTGAGCAGTTTTTTACGGAAGCGGACTGCTGGTCCACGCTGTTGCATGAGCTTGTACACAGTACCGGTCATGCGAAGCGACTTAACCGGGAGGGGATAACCTCCTCATCCCGGCAGTTCGGGGACCCGGTGTATGCCTTTGAGGAGCTCATCGCCGAAATGGGCAGCGCGTTTTTGTGTGCTCAGCTCGGCGTGTTCGGTGAGGTTCAGCACGACAGCTATGTGGACCACTGGCTGAAGGTGCTGAAATCTGACAAAAAGGCCCTGTTCCGCGCCTGCCGGCATGCCCGGGAAGCGTCGGAATATCTGCTGGCACTGCCTGAAAGTCAGGCTGTGGCGGCGTAATTAACTTATCCGGTGACGGTTATTCCGTAACTGTCGCCGTCCCGTGAGGACACCGCTCCTCACGGGGCTGTGTCCTCTTTTTTTTATGAAAGAGGAGTATTCACTATGTCCGAATGGTGTCATAACCGCCTGGAAATCACCGGTAAATCAGTCTGCATCGATGTCATGCTGCAGTGGATAAACGGCACTGACGTACCGCGTCACCGCCACGCAGTGCAGCAGAGCATACAGCTGTTTCTGGCTGGCGCGGCGGGGATACTCAAGCCGGTGCGGACCACGTCGTATCCGCCCTGTCAGGGGCTGGTCCGTGCAGGCACCGGGCTTTCCACTGCGGCCAATCAGGCGTTTGAAAGCTGGCTGGCGCTCCTGCTGAAGGATGCCATCCTCGATGCGGAAACCATCAGAGCCGTGGACCGGCTTTATCACCAGTCAGGTCTGGGCGCGCTGAAATGGGAGAATATTCCCGACCCGGCACGTGAGGTTATGGCGGAGCTGATTGCCAGACAGTATACCGACTGGTTTGGTCTGGTCAGCGCCGGCGATGAGTCTCATGCTGCAACTGCCTGGGAGCGGCTCAGCCAGTATCCTGAACGCTCCCAGCCCTGCGATATGCTGGCCGTCATACCTACGCGGCTGGCAGCAGAGCTGAACGGCTCCGGGGGGCTGATGTCCGGTGTGTCGACCACAACCAGCCTCTACTGCCGGCAGTACGGCATGGAGTGGCCGGCCGGGCACAACGTCAACTGGCAGCGCCATACGCCTAACAGTCTTACGCTGCAGATGGATATGCCCTGGCTCCCGCCGTCAGGTGAGGTTGTCGGGGAAATCTCAGCGGTGTTTGACTGCGAGGTGCGTCACAGCTACAGCGAGCCCGTGAGCGGGCTCAGCGGTTACGACTGCTATGACGGCGGTGAGCATGTTGACGGACACAAAGGCGCGTCCGGCGCGCCTCAACCCGGACAGGTGCTTTATCTCGTCAGCGATGAGCCCGCTTCACCGGCTCAGGAACCTGCATCATATCGTGAGGTCCGGGGGTAAAAGCCTGTTCCTCCGTTGACTCAGCCACGGCTCTGCCGTGGCATTTTTTTCTCAGCCGACGGCCAGTTGACCAGGATATGCATTCCTTTTTATTGTGGCTTCAAACGGAATAATTAACCATTTGAATTTAATGATAATTCTTTTTGGCGAGCTAAGGAGTTCAAATCAATACCTGCCACTTACCAAAAACAAGAAGTTTTCAACTACCATCCATTGCTAAATGTTTCAAGTCGTTCTATAAGGAATGCTCATAATTAAGCTAATTCTTAATAATGATTTCAACATGTTAATAGTAGCATATTAATATTAACGTTTCTTATGGTTTCGAATGAGGTTCTATGAACAGGTTATTGGTTATAAAGGAAGAAAATCATACAGTTAACCCTGATATGGGGCTTGTGATTCCTGTTGCTTATCTTGATGAAAATGGAAATTATGAAAAAATTGATCCTAGCGATTTTCCTAATGGAGGAATATTTATTTCCAAAGGATTTTTGAATATAAGCCAGCAGTTTGGATATGATGAATTATTTATTCTTAATGAATATTACGAAAGCAATGATGATGACTGGAAAATTAATACAAGACATCAAAAGCATTTTGGACTTGGAAGTAAAGTAGAAAGGCTCGATAAAAGCTACTTTATTCCAATTATAAAATCTGCTCTCCCCGATATAAAAACAGGTTTCCTTGGTCATGATATTGACGCCCCTAGCGCTCAATTCTTTATTGAGAATGAGGGCTATGTATATGGACCGTTTAAAGCCTCCAAACAAGATAACAATTGGCAATTATCTCCTTTATCTACACCGTCACCCTTACAGCTTAAACAAGACCATATAGCAAGGTTTGATTTAAAGGAAATTATAGCTAATGATTTTTCTTATGAGTTAATTATTAAAGGTGAAGTTAGAAAATATATTAAAAATTTGAAAGACCTCTCCAGTTTATTGTTTGAGCAAAAAGATTACATTTCAGATACAAGGCTTGTTTCTTACTTCACCAAAAATGGATTTGGAAATGGATTTTCGAAAAATAAATCTCCTTTAGGAAAAAGTGAAGCGCAAAAGTTGTCGCAAGGGATTGATGAGTATGTTAAGAAGAATAAAGTATTAGAGAATAGCGAGCGTCTTAAAAGACTTAAGGAGCTACTTGGAGAATTTTTAGATTCAAGTCCATTCGGCCAAGAGATTGTTCAAGAGTTTTTAGCAGAAAGTAGGGATGGCAGGCTTTATTTAGATGATTATTTCAGCAAAAATAAAGACCTGCTGGTTAAGCAAAAGTCTAAAGAACTAGAGGAAGTTACTCGAGTACAGAAGAGTAAATTAAATAAAGAGATAAGTGATTTAGAAAGGCTAATAACAAATAAAAAAGCAGAATTAGATTCTGAATTAAAAAATGTTGAATATGAAAAGGTCAGGGCTAGAGAAGAACTTGAGAGAATAAAAAAACAGTCTGCTGAAGATGCTCATGACCTTCTCCTTCAAAAACAGCAGGCTTTGACGGAAAAAAATGCTGAGTTAGAAGAAAACATTAAAAATGCAAGCATTAAGCTTGAACAATTCTACTCAATGGAGTCTAGGGTAAATGATTATAATTCTCTGA
Organism: Phytobacter palmae; assembly: GCF_039409775.1. Lineage (NCBI taxonomy): Bacteria > Pseudomonadati > Pseudomonadota > Gammaproteobacteria > Enterobacterales > Enterobacteriaceae > Phytobacter > Phytobacter palmae. The sequence continues at coordinate 24,099 of NZ_JBCIVJ010000010.1, forward strand.
ATGAAGAAATAAATTATCTGAAAAGGCTTAAAGAGGATATTGAAAAAGACAAAGAATCAGCTGAGAAAGCACTTAAACTTAAAAAAGCAACTTTGAACTCTCCACAGCTTCTGGAAAAAACTGTAGAGATACAAACAATACAAAACCTCAAAACTCTCTTGAATGGTGGCAGGGCAAGAGAAAGCACGCCGAAAATATATAAAACAAAGATAAATCCATCAACTATCGAACTGAATAAAGAAAACAGAAAAGAATACATTAATTACTTAGTTGATTCATTTAGCAACGATAATGGAAGGAATTTTTCATTTGATGAAATGGCGAATTTAATTATATGCTTGAATCAATCATTCATGACAATTTTATCAGGCCCTCCGGGAACAGGAAAAACCTCCACGGCTATTAGATTAGCTCAAAATATGGGCTTGACTAATGGTGAGAATACATACAATACTAGTAACTTTATTAATATTCCAGTCGGAAGAGCTTGGGTATCAAGCCGAGACATCTTAGGATTTTATAATTCCTTAAAAGACGTTTACCAGCCAGCCCGTACAGGTCTTTATGAGTTTTTGAAGAGTGATCATAATCCAGATTATTTGAAAATAATTCTACTTGATGAGGCCAACCTGTCTAGCGTCGAACACTATTGGTCAGACTTTCTAGGTATGTGTGATCCCGAAGGAAGAAATAGAAAAATTGATTCTGGCATTCCATCTGAAGACGAAAGATATATTACCGTGGCTGATGGTGTGCGTTTTATAGCAACTATTAACAATGATGCGTCAACTGAACGTTTATCGCCAAGGTTAATCGACCGGGTACCCGTAATAGGTTTAAATCACAACGCAGAATTTAAATCGAACGTTATAAGATCTTTAGCATTTGAAGGCGCTGTGAAAAACGAATGGTTGGAAAGTTGTTTTGATGTGAGCTTATATGAGTCTTCTTTTACGACGGAAGAGGAGAACTTACTTGATGAAATAATAGAAATATTAAAAGCTCCTCTTACCAGAACTACTTCTGTTAGAGTCAGTCAAAGAAAATATAATGCAATGAAGAGGTATTGCTATATTGCTAATGAAATCGAAGGGTTACAAGTTCAGCCTCTAGATTTTGCAATAAATCAGCACGTTTTGCCATTGATTGAGGGGTACGGTGCAGGTTTCAAAGAAAGATTGCACAATCTTGAGCAAAAGCTTGTGGAGTTTGATCTTCATATTTCTAAAGCAACACTTAGAAATATAATAAATAATGGTGATATTTATAGCGAATCTTACTCTTATTTTTAGGATTGTTGATTATGAAAATTAAGGTTTCAATTTTAGGGGGGAAGCGTCAGGGAGATGCTTTTGAACTGAAGTTAATCGATGAAAAAATCAACTCATCATTATTCATTCTTGAAGATGAAGCTATAGAAATAGCCTTTACGAGTGAAAACTATTACGAAAAGATTTCTTTGTTATTATACGAAAATGAAGTGGAACCTACTTTAATCGAACGTGTAGGCGAGCTTTGGACTTACAGATGGCTTCCCAAAAGGCTAGGGCGTTTTTCATATGAATGTTTTTTCCATAATTACTATGGAATAGCCGAATTAGTACTTGAAGCTCAATACGGTGAAAGGACTGAACTTTTTAGTTTTCAATCGATAGAAGTTCTGGCAAAAAAGTTAAATGCAGAGCGAGTTGATAAGATGCTGAACTATATAGCAAAAATCGATAGTAATGCTCTTTGTGCTTTTTTCAGAGTAACTCGGCGGAAAGCAGGTTTCAAAAATGGGGATACTCCTGCTGAAATTTTACTAGAACAAATTGAAAGCATTGTCGAAATAACGACAACCCTGATAAGAAAAATAATACAAAGACCTATTTCTAAATTAACAAGTCGGGAGAAATATGTTTATCCGAGTGACAACACAAATATTGATGATTTGACGCTGTCATGGCTATGTAGCAACACTGATGAGCTATTTGAAACAGATTCATATGAAAGTGCAATTTTGGAGTTTAACGATGAGCTTTATGGGGCGAGAAAGCTTATTGAGCACCAGGCAGTAGAAGATTCTGACGTTTATGAAAATCAAGTTTTGCATGGTTTTGTTATGACTTTAATTCAAACCACTTCTTCTCTTCTTTCAGGCTTCAAAAACCCTGATAAGTATCCAAATAGAATAAATGGAAGCCCTTTAGGGTATGTTAGTTTTTTCTCTCAAATACAAAAATTTCAGAAGAGTATTAATGGGCGAAAAATTTTAAAATGCAAATCAATATTATCAGATTTACATTCTCTTAAAAGGATAATGGCAGAGGTGATGCCTGCAAAAAAAAATATAATCGGAGTGCCCACGTTTACAATGAAAGCCAAAAAGGATCCTTTATACCTTTCTGTTTTCAAAAAGATCGTTGACTGGTACCGATTTGGGAAACCTGATTGGAGTGTTCAAGAAGAGTTATTATCCATACAAAGCATTCCAAAATTGTTTGAATACTATTCTCTTTTCTATATAAGAGAGATATTAGGACAGCATATAGGCTCTAAATCCGCGCCCGAACCAGTTAATGAATCAATATCATTTGTTTTTAATCTTAGAAAAGGGGCTACTCTAAAATTACTATATGAGCCAAAATATTGGATGGCCACCCATCCCATGGCAGACCTAAGAGGTTTGGTTAACAGTGAAGGATGGACAACTTACAATGGTATGGTGACTCATCGTTCTTCCTCAGGGAGATTTTCTAATCGATCTCCCGACTTTGTAATACATATTAGCAATGGGAATGGTATTGACAAGTATCTCATTCTTGATGCGAAGTATACTTCTACTGATAAAGCCTTTTTACATTATTTACCTGAGTTAACGCTTAAATATCTTCATGGACTTCATTCTATTTCAGATGCAAATAGTTCCATCATTGGTTTGATTATTTTAAATCCTGATGAGAAACTACTCATTAGAGATTTCCATAATTCATCATTTGATATTTATTCGGATAGGCCAGCTATGCCATTTTTATTATGCGCTACCATTTCTCCTGGGGAAGAGTATATAAGTAATAATTGTTTCCAACATTCTCTTTTAAAGATGGTAACTCTTATGGAGCAACGTGTTAACACAGAAGGTCAAGGTCGCTACTTAATGAACGTTTTAAGTGCTTAGGGGGATTGTAAAGTTTTACATTAAATATCTCCTGAAGAATTCTATAGATAAAAATAGTGCGTGAATAGCGGAGAGAGTGAATGAAAGACCAATTAAGATAATTGATAGCGATTATTGTTAACGTCAGCGCAAGTTTGTGGATGTTGCTAACTTGTCATGTATACGTAGTATAAAAAAATAAGATCATCATTTTTACGCTCCCGCTCGGGGGCGTTTTTTATCTTTGAAAAAAGGGATCTGGTTTTTTCTCGAAGTGCACGCTTCCCGCTGTCAGGCTGTTTTTTTACATCTGCTGCTGCGGGAGAACACAGTGACCTGGAAAACAACAGCCGAACAAAACGCCATCATCGAGTGGAAGGGCAATCATCTCGTGGTGAATGCCTTTGCCGGTACAGGTAAAACCTCCACTTTAGTGAGTTACGCTGAAGCCAACCCGGAAAGTAAAATGCTTTACCTCGCCTATAATCGCGCTGTGCGGGATGAGGCTGAACGCAAATTCCCCTATAACGTAGAGTGTAAAACGTCGCATCAGCTTGCATGGGCCCGTTTCGGCAAACATTTCCGTGACCGGCTGACAGCCAGTCTGCGCATTACGGATGTGGCCAGAAAGCTCAATACCCGCCACTGGGCGCTGGCGCGGCTGGCGCTCAGCGGGCTGAACATGTTCCTCTGCAGTGCTGACCCCGAGCCGGGGCTGATACATCTGCCGTCTGAGGATGATCGCCACGGTCTCGATGCCGGTAAAATTCTGGGGGCAATACAAATCCTCTGGTATGAAATGAGCCGTACTGATTCAGTCTTTCCCGTCACGCACGACACCTACCTTAAACTGTTCCAGCTCTCTCATCCTGACCTGTCAAAACGCTGGGACACCATCCTCTTCGACGAGGCACAGGACGCCAATCCGGTGACCAGTGCATTTGTACTGAATCAGCCCTGCCGGGTCATTCTGGTCGGCGACCGTTACCAGCAGATATACCGGTTTCGGGGGGCAGATAATGCACTGAGAGCCCCGCAGCTGGTGCAGGCAGACCGGTTGTGGCTGACAGCGAGTTTTCGGTTTGGCCCTGAGGTCGCGCGGATGGCCAACATCCTGCTTGAACGTGCCGGAGAGGAAAAGCGCGTGACAGGTAACGGGGGGCAGGATGCTGTCGTCAGCAGCCTTCCGGCAGGGGCTGAGCATATTGCTGTACTGAGCCGGACGGTATCCGGCGTGATCGGCAGTGCCCTGACGGCGAGCCTTATGGAGAAAAATGTCTTCTGGGTCGGGGGGATTGAAGGCTACAAAACAGAGGAGCTGGAAAACCTGTACTGGTTCTCCGCCGATATGCCTGAAAAGATGCAGTCCCCGCGCCTCAGCCGGGACTACCGGGATTTTGATGAATACTGCTCAATAGCAAAAGCCACACAGGACGTGGAGATGAACCAGGCCATTCGTCTTCTCGATGACTTTTTCCCACTACCGCAAAAGCTGGCCATCATGCGCCGTCAGGTGGTAACCCATGAGAAAGACGCTCAGGTCACGGTTTCAACCGCACACCGCAGCAAAGGGCTGGAATGGCCGGTGGTAATGCTGAGTGAGGATTTTACTGACATTACCGACCCGCTTCTTTCGCAGGATGAGCGGCAGGATGAGACTAACCTGCTGTACGTGGCTGTCACCCGGGCCAGAAGAACGCTTGTGCTTAACGAACTGATGCGCTGGCTGAGCGATGAAGGCGGGAAAAACCGCGAGACGACGCACGAAAACGTACCGTCCGGAAATGGAGAGAGCGCCGACAGGCACGAAGAAACGGGAAAAACTTCTGAGAGTGAGTAACTGGTTTTTTATGGTGAAGCGCGGGGAGTGTCACAACACTGGGCAGCCCTATACCAGGAGAAAATCATGCGCGACAGAATCAGGACCCTTAGGTTTCTGTTTTCAAAAGGTGAACCGGAACCAGCACATCATGTATCCGCTGTCACACCTGCCGGCTACCACACTCCGCGTACGGTCGATACGCTGTGCTGTAGTCCGTTGAGAAAAACCTGCCTGCAACAAATATGGGAAAACAGCTCACTTCCGGCGGATGTTTATCACCGGTTTTATATAACGCCACTGCATGGCTTACTGGCCAGGGTACAGAATGTGCCGGCAACACAGCAGGGAAGGTGGTCGCAGTCAGACGGCTTCGGGGACCTTACGCTGCAGTTCACAACCTGTGCGGTCAGACTGGCCAAAGGATACATGTTTCCACCCGGAGCTGCGCCAGAAGAGCAGGCAGAGCAAAACGTGATGTGGAATGCAGTCATTTTCTGGTCTGCACTGTTCTGGCATTTGCCGCTCCTGGCGTCTCTGGAGGGTGAGCTGCTTGATGGTAAAAGCTGGCTTCCGGGAATAACCGTTCCGGACTCACCTTATCGATTTCGCTTCCGGGAAGCTGACAACTCCTCAGCTTTTGCAGCGCTGGCAGCAGGACAACTTGTGCCAGCAGAGGCGACAGGATGGCTGGCAGAAAATCCCGAAGCTCTGGGCAATCTTACCGGGGCCTTATGGAACCAGCATCCGGCGATGCCACTTATTAGAAGCTTAATGAAGCAAGCTGCTGAAAAGGTGGAATCGCCTTCGCTGGAGGTATCCGGGGCAAATGAGAAAGTTAACACCCTCATAGAGCCGGCCCTTTCAGTTACGCAAACGCCGTCTGATCAAGAGATTGAATCAGAACCGTCAGTAGAAGCAAAACTTAAAACTGCATCGCCAGAAGTTCCAGATTTGCAGGGTATTCAACTCGCATCTTCTATTGCACCGGTGCCGATGGCTGATGACAGCAATCTCGTCAGCAATGAAAAGGCAGGCGAGATTACGGAATGTGATCCAAACGAAACAGAGAAGGCTGATACAGAGATGCTGCTAAGTCTGTTCAGTGCAATTGCAGAGCCTGATATGACCGGGACTGAAGCATGTGATGAAGAGCCTTCAATCAGTACGAGAGCAGAAAGTGTGCCAGAATTTTCCCCCCTTAATGAACTAAGTCCCGAAGCTGATAAGCCTGAGATAAATCAGACAGTAGCAGAAGACTCTTTCCCTGAACGCGCTGTAGAGGATAACATCCCTTTACACAGCATTAACATTGACGCACAAAAAACAGTGATAAAAAAACAGACTGGCACTGAATTTGTCAGGTGGCTTTCTGAAGGACTTAAGAGCAAGCGAATTGATATTAATCAGCCTGATTCGAGGGCGCATGCAGTTGCAGGGTTCATCTTTCTCAGGGTTCCGGACATATTTTATCTTTACATCAGAGAAAGCGGAGCAGAGCTAAGCAGGGATTCCATACAAATTGAATTTGAGAAGCTGCATATTCACAGGGTGCGCAGGGGAGAGCGTTTTATTAAAGCAAAACTGTACCACTCGCCTGGCAAAGAAGGCACGTTTAAACCTGTAAGTGGATATCTTGTCAAGACTACACACCTTTTCAGAGGGGCGTCTTCCCCTGAAGACAGCGGGCTTCTGTCTTTCCTGTGAAGGAGGGGCAGTCCATGAGGGCCCTTAAGGGCAGCTTGATTTAGAAAAAGGAAATGCTGTATGTCTGACAAAAACCATTATACGACATGGGAAGAATTGCTTGAGGAGTACTTCTTCGCCCGAAACCTGCGAGCTGCAACAGAATGGAGCTACGCAAAGGTTGTAAAGGGATTCCTGAAATTTACGGGGGCAGACATAACCCCATCAATGGTTACACATCATGAAGTACTCAGATGGCGGCGACATGTACTCAGAGAAAAGCAACAATCGGCGCAGACCTGGAACAATAAAATTGCACATCTCAGGGCCCTCTATAACTATGCTATGGAAAGTGGTTTATTGCCTGCGGGCAAAAACCCTTTTAACAATTGCACTGTACAGCGGGACAGAAAGAAAAAGCGGACTTTAAACCGCTCTCAGCTAACCCGCCTTTATCTGATAATGCAGCAGGCTGAAATTGAATCCAACCGGAAAATTTTCGCACGTGGCGGTCGGAGTGCGCTTTACCCGGCCTGGTTCTGGATAACCGTCCTGGATACGCTCAGATATACGGGAATGAGGCAAAATCAACTGCTGCATATTCAGCTCAGGGACGTCAATCTGACAGAAGGTTATATAGATCTGCGCCTTGAGGGGAGTAAAACGCACAGGGAATGGCGCGTTCCCGTTGTTAAGCAGCTGCGTTTGCGGCTACAGCTTCTTCTTACACGGGCAACGGAGGCTGGAGCCGGGCCAAAAGATAACCTCTTCGATGTCAGTTTTTACATTGCCGGGAAAAAGGCAAAATTTGATAGGAATGATGTGACAGTGATGCATCAAAAGATCCGCTCCTTTTTTCGCCGTCTGTCAAAGGAATGTGGTTTTGCCGTTTCGCCGCACCGTTTCAGACATACCCTGGCTACAGAACTGATGAAAGCACCGGAAAGGAATCTTCAGTTGGTTAAAGATTTACTGGGTCATCGTAGCGTAAGCACAACAATGGAATATGTGGAACTCAATATGGACATTGTGGGAAAAACACTGGAAGAAGAATTGTCGCTGCACACAGATCTCTGTGTAGAAAGGGAATTACAACTATTGACACAAAACTGATTGACTGGGATTATTGCCAGTGATCGAGAACAGGGAGCCTGCGGACACAGGCTCCCTGACTTGAGGGACTGATTCAGAAACGTTAACCAGTGCAGATACGCCTACACCGGAGGACATTCCGTAATGACCGGCCCCTGTATTAACCGCCCGTTAAGGTTCTCATCTCTTAACCAGCGTGCTTTGATGCAAAATTAGTGGTGCCCGGACTCGGAATCGAACCAAGGACACGGGGATTTTCAATCCCCTGCTCTACCGACTGAGCTATCCGGGCAACGGGGCGCATTAAACCCTAATCCCCGTAATGCGTCAACTCTATTTCAAAAAATGCTGTTCAGTTGCTCAAGTTTGCGGCAGTCTGAGTGATTCTGCGCCACAAAATGGCGTATTGCACAAATCTTCCAGATTTTTTCCGCTCGGGGGAGTAATGCTGTTCCCGGGGATTTCGGAGGCAATATGGCTAATGACTGGCTGGAACTGCGCCAACATGCGGATACCGGCATCGAAACAATTCGCGCCCACTTTGAAGGCCATGCGTATGATCCGCACTGGCACGATAGCTATCTGGTGGGTATCACCCTCAGTGGTACGCAGGAATTTCATTGCCGTCGTGAACGTCATCGCAGTACGCCGGGAGATGCTTTCTTGCTTGAGCCTGGGGAAATTCACGATGGTGATGCACCAGTTGAAGGCGGCTTCACCTACCTGACCTTCTACCTTGATGAAGCGTGGCTGAGTTCCACCCTCCGTGGATTGTACGAGTCCGTACCCGACAGTTATTCGCTGCATTTTTCCCGCACGATGGCGCGCGAGCCACAGCTTGCTGGCGCCATCGCCCGGACCTTTCATGCACTGCACAGTGAAGAGATGCGCATTGTGCAGCAAAGCACCATGGATGATCTGCTCGGGCAGCTTACCCGGCACAGCCAGTGGCGTAAGCGCCTGCCATCACATCTGCAAAGCGCGGCGGTGGCTCATCGCGCACGGGATTATTTGCATGCCCATATGGGTGATAACATCGGCCTGTCCGATCTGGCCCGTGAAACGGGCACCGATCGTTTTACCCTGACCCGTTGTTTTAAGCGTGAATTTCATCTCTCCCCCCATGCCTGGCTTATTCAATTGCGTCTGGCCAATGCCCGAAGCATGCTGGCGCGCGGCGAACAACCGGCGAGCGTGGCGGCTGCGCTGGGATTTGCCGATCAAAGCCATCTGGGGCGCTGGTTCCAGCGTGCATATCGGCTATCGCCAGCCCATTACCGGAAACTTTGCACAAATCTTCCAGACGACATCACTAAATAACGCCAAAGTCACAGGACGGAGAATAAGGAGTCCCGCCTGTGAATATGCTCTATACCTACCTGCCATTTATGTTGTTTGCTTTTGTGGCGTCGATAACGCCCGGCCCAACCAATATTCTGATCCTTGCCAGCAGTCAACGCTATGGCATCAGGGCCACGCTACCTGCGGTGATAGGGGCATGTGTGACGGCAAGCTTGATTGTGTTTATCTCCGGGGCGGGGGCAGGGGAAATACTGCGGGGGTATCCATTGTTGCGTGAGGGGATGAGCTGGGGCGGTGCACTGTGGTTAAGCTGGATGAGCTGGCAGCTCTTTAGCGCACCGGCCGCTAATTTGCATGAGCAGAGTGGCGAACCCTTTAGCGGCAAGGCGGCGGCCATGTTACAGCTTATCAATCCCAAAACCTGGATGATGGCGCTGGCTGTGGTCAGCCTGTTTGCCCCAAACGGTGCGCATCCCGTGCGCGAAGTGTCGTTTTTGTCACTGAGCTTCCTGCTCATTTCGGTGATCTGCCTGGGCGCGTGGACGCTGCTGGGTAAAGCGGTAAACCGACTCTTTCGCAGCGCGGCATCGCTGATCTGGTTTCAACGGGCGATGGCGCTCTGCTTGTTGATTTCCGCCTGGGCCGGATTTATGCATTGATCAGGTTAATGCGCCGCCCTGACGACAACATGCAAAACGAAGAATATCTTCTGCCAGCTGTCGGGCGGTATCGACATCGGTCTGGCTGCGATTGACCAGCATCCGGCTTAGGCAGCCTTCCAGCACCAGTTCCATCTGTTTCGCAACCATGGTCGGATCGTCCACTTCCAGTTGCGTTAACAGGTCATGGGTGAAAGCGAAAGCGGCCTGTTTTTGCTGATCCGCCAGTTGATGTATCGGATGGTCCGGGTCAGGGTAAAAAGTACAGGCGGCGATAAACAGACAGCCCGGATAGCGATTATTGCTAACGCAATCCGTTAATGCCCCATAACGCGCCAGCAATTTTTGCTCTTTTGTCAGCTCTTCATTGAGTAATAACTGCCTGCGCCAGATATCAACCTGCTGGCTGAGATAGCGTAGCGCATCGTAAAACAGCGCTTCTTTATCCGGCCAGAAACGCAAAAACTCCTCTAACGGATAGTTGATTCGTTCCGCGACCATTTCTGGCGTGGTGTCGGCAATCCCTCTTAATTCAAATAACTGAAGTGTCTGACTTAAAACATCTTCACGTTGCACGGTAAGTTCCTCCGTTGTCAGAAGCCTGCGTCCCCAACCAAGTGTTGTTTACGGTGCGTGATTGCGCAAATGTGTGGTAAAGGCAGATGCATCCATAAAACCTGTGACCCGCTGTGCCGGTAGCTCCTGACCTTGCGCATCAAAAAACACAATGGTGGGTAAGCCCAGAACCTGTAAATGTTGCAGCAGTGCTTGATCCTGTGTGTTATTGGCGGTGACATCAGCCTGTAATAACACGGAATTTTTTAATGCTGTCTGAACCCGCGTATCGCTAAAGGTGTACTTCTCAAACTCTTTGCACGCCACGCACCAGTCGGCGTAAAGATCCAACATCACCGGACGACCTTTGGCCTGTGCCAGCGCCTGATTAAGATCATCCACGGTTTTGATGGTGGTAAACGGCAGCTGCGCCTGGCGTTGTGTTGTCGGCTGACCAAAGGCCCAGTCCTGCAACGGTCGTGCGCAAACCAGCGCCGCCCCTAACAGGATAATTTGCGCAATGCGCATCACCGGGCGAGTTGCGCCCAGACTGGCAATAAAGGCCCAGGCGAAAAAAGCGACACCGAGCAGCGACCATAAGCGTAAACCCCAGTTGTCGCCCAGTACGCGCTCAAGCAGGAAAATGGGTAACGCCAGAATCACAAAGCCAAAGGCGATTTTGACCTGCGCCATCCACGGACCGCTTTTCGGCAACAGGCGGTTGCCAAAGACGGTAACCAGAATCAGTGGTAACCCCATCCCCAGGGCATACAAATAGAGCGTGCCGCCACCCAGCCACAGATTACCGCTCTGGGCGATATAGAGCAGGATGGCGCTCAGTGGCGCAGTGGTACAAGGGGAGCAAATCAGTCCGGCAATCGCCCCCATAGCAAACACCCCACCTGCGGAACCACCTTGCTGACGGTTGCTCATCAGCGTTAAGCGGGTTTGTAGTGAGGAGGGCAATTGCAGGGTGAAGAGACCAAACATCGACAGAGCCAGCACAATGAAGACCACCGACAGGCCAATCAGCACATATGGATGCTGGAGTGCCGCCTGGAACTGGAGCCCGGCCGCCGCCACCACCAGACCCAGCGCGGTATAGGTCAACGCCATGCCCTGCACATAGATAAACGCCAGAAGCAGGGCTCGAGGCGTTGAAAGGCGTTGTTTGCCGCCCAGCACGATGCCTGAGATCAGTGGGTACATCGGTAAGACGCAGGGAGTGAAGGCAACGCCAATGCCAATCAACAGCGCCCACAGGGCGGAGAAGGGCAGTGCGGGGCTGTCGTTATTTCCCCTAACCCCGACACTCTCCCCGGCGGGGCGAGGAGGAAGGGCCGGGGCAGATGCTTTCACCTCAGCCAGTGGAATGACTTTTGTTTCCGGCGGATAACAGAATCCGGCGTCCGCACAGCCCTGGTAAATAACCGTCAATGTCGCCCCTTTGGCCGCCTGGGTGATGGTCACCGGCAGGTGCAACTGTTGGCGATAAATCTCGCTTTTGCCATAAAACTCATCGTTATGCGGCTCGCCGAAAGGCAGTTGCGGCGGTGTGATGTCCGCCTGTTGCGCAGTGAGTTTGATTTGCTGGCGATAGAGGTAATAGCCCTCTTTTACCTGCCAGTTGAGCCTGAGTTCATTCTGCTGCTGCTGAAAATCAAATATAAAGGCCTGATCGGCAGGAACAAAACTGGACTGTCCGGGGGCGTCAAATAAGCCGGCAAGGGCAGGCGTGCTGCATAACAGCAAAATCAGCGTAAGGATGCGTTGAGCCATGTGAGGTAATCGAAATCTCCGTGAGTAACCGGTATAGCGAGTAATTCTGGGGTCTGATAAGGGTGATGAGATTTTATGCAGGCGAAGAGATCTTCAAGATGTGCAACGTCGGTTTTGAGCAGCAACTGTACTTCATATTCCTGCTCCAGCTTCCCCTCCCAGTAGTACATAGAAGTGGCGCCAGGGAGGAGGGTCACGCAGGCAGCCAGTTTATCGGCCAGCGCTTTGGCGGCCAGCTCCTGGGCCGTCGCTTCATCCGGGGCGGTACAGAGCACAACAACAGTATCAGGCGTGTTCATCGGTAACCTCTTCGCAGCGAAAAGGTGACTATACCACGCACAACAAAAACGGGCCGCAGTACGGCCCGTTTTTAACCACATTTACAACACCAGGCCGCCAATCACGAAGCCCAGAACCACGCACAATGAGATGGCGATGACGCCCGGGATCAAAAAGGCATGGTTAAACACATATTTGCCGATACGCGTTGAACCCGTATCGTCCATTTCCACCGCCGCAAGCAGCGTTGGGTAGGTTGGCAACACGAACAATGCTGATACCGCAGCAAACGATGCCACGGCGGTCAGCGGGCTGACACCCAGCATCAGTGCCGCAGGCATCAGCGCTTTTGCGGTTGCCGCCTGGGAGTAAAGCAGAGTAGAGGCGAAAAACAGCACCACTGCCAGCAGCCATGGATAGCTGTTGAGCAGATTGCCGGCTACAGTCTGGATATCCTGGATGTGGTTTTTCACAAAGGTATCGCCAAGCCATGCTACGCCGAGGACGCAAATACAGGCGCTCATACCGGATTTAAAGGTGCTGGCGTTGAGAATGTCACCCGTGTTGATTTTACAGGTCAGGCAAATCAGCGTGGCGATGGTTAGCATGAACACCACAATAGCTTCGTTACGTGGCAACACCGGATTCGCGATAAGTCCCACGTTCGGACTGATAGCCGTGGCGTACAACATGACGGCGATAATTCCAATCAGGAACAGCAACACAGAACGTTTTGCATGGGGCTTGATCTCGAAAACTTTACTGCCGCGCAGTTTGATTTCCCCTCTTGCCAGGCGCTCCTGGTAAACCGGATCATCTTTCAACTCGGCGCCGAGGAAATTACATACAATGGCCGACAACATGACGGCAATCAGCGTAACCGGAATACAGATTGCCAGCAGCGTCAGGTAGCTCACACCCAGCGGTTCCAGAATACCGGCAAAAAAGACCACGGCGGCGGAGATGGGGGAGGCGGTAATGGCGATTTGCGAAGCCACCACGGCAATGGAGAGTGGGCGGGAAGGACGAATCCCCTGCTCTTTCGCCACTTCGGTGATAACCGGCAGCGTAGAAAACGCCGTATGGCCGGTACCCGCCAGGATGGTCATAAACCAGGTGACCAGCGGGGCGAGAAAAGTAATGTATTTCGGATGGCGGCGCAGCATACGCTCCGCAAGACTCACCAGATAATCCATGCCCCCTGCGACCTGCATCGCGGCAATAGAGGCGATAACCGCCATGATGATTTCAATAACATCGAAGGGTATAGCGCCGGGTTTGATTTGAAAAAAGAGCGTCAGTACAAGCACACCGAAGCCACCGGCAAAACCGATGCCGATACCGCCGAGTCTGGCCCCCAGGTAAATAGCAAGCAGGACGAGTACAAGTTCTGCAGCAAACATAATTTCCTTCCTTGTTGATGAAATGATAATGATTTTTTTTACTGCAGGCTAAAAAAAAGGCACGTCATGGCTGACGTGCCTTATGGATTTAGCCGTCAGTGTTACTGTTCGCTTTCATCGGTATAACGCTTCGCTTTATAAGCCGGATGCATCAGGTTCTGTGCTGAGAAAATATCATCAAGCTCCGCTTCGGTCAGCAGACCACGCTCCAGTACCACTTCACGCACACTCTTACCCGTTTCGGCGCAGATTTTGCCGACGATGTCACCGTTATGGTGGCCAATAAACGGGTTGAGGTAGGTCACAATGCCGATTGAGTTATAGACATAACCCTCGCACACGGACTTGTTAGCGGTGATGCCGCTGACGCATTTTTCCAGCAAGTTGTAGCAGGCGTTGGTCAGAATATGGATTGACTCGAACATGGCCTGGCCAATGACCGGTTCCATCACGTTCAACTGTAACTGGCCCGCTTCGGATGCCATGGTCACCGTGGTGTCGTTACCAATAACTTTGAAGCATACCTGGTTCACGACTTCCGGCACCACCGGGTTCACTTTGGCTGGCATGATGGATGAGCCTGCCTGCAGTTCCGGCAGGTTAATTTCGTTCAGACCCGCACGTGGACCTGAAGAGAGCAGTCGCAGGTCATTACAGATCTTGGACATTTTGACGGCCAGGCGTTTCAGCGCGCTGTGAACCATGACATAAGCGCCGCAGTCGGAGGTTGCCTCGATCAGGTCTTCCGCTGGTACCACCGGCAGATTACTCACTTCGGCCAGCTTCTGTACTGCCAGTTGCTGATAGCCATCCGGGGTATTCAGACGTGTGCCGATAGCCGTCGCGCCGAGGTTCACTTCCAGCAGCAGTTCGGAGGTACGCAGCAGGTTTTTCGTCTCTTCATTAAGCAGCACGTTGAAGGCGTGGAACTCTTGTCCCAGCGTCATCGGAACGGCGTCCTGCAACTGCGTACGGCCCATTTTCAGGATGTCGCGGAATTCATCCGCTTTGTGTTCAAAACCTTCACCCAACTGAGTGATGGCATCGACCAGCTTGAGGATGGAGGTATATACCGCGATACGAAAACCGGTCGGGTAGGCGTCGTTAGTGGACTGACATTTATTGACGTGATCGTTAGGGTTGAGGTACTGGTATTCGCCTTTCTGGTGGCCCATTAACTCCAGACCAATGTTTGCCAGTACTTCGTTGGTGTTCATGTTCACCGAAGTGCCCGCGCCGCCCTGATAGACGTCGACCGGGAACTGGTCCATACATTTGCCGTTATTCAGGACTTCATCACATGCCGCCACGATGGTGTTCGCAATGCTCTTCGGAATGGTGTGCAGCTCCTTGTTGGCAAGTGCAGCCGCTTTTTTCACCATTACCATTCCCCGGACAAACTCAGGGATATCGCTGATTTTACTGTTACTAATGTAGAAGTTCTCAATCGCTCTAAGAGTATGTACACCATAATAGGCATCCGCTGGAACTTCCCTTGTGCCCAACAAATCTTCTTCGATACGAATGTTGTTTAACATGTGAACCTTCTTTATCAAGCTACGAATGAATACACCAAACACACAGTATATATGTGGTTATGTGTGATTTCGGGCCGACGATTATCTCCTTAATCGGCCAGATATCTGCGATCATATGCTGATCCGAGCGAAAAGCCGTAATCTGGATCACTTATTATCTTAGCCGTTTTATCAGAATCATTAATCTGTGAAATGAATCACCGCTAGCGCTGCGCTGGAAAAAATAGTTGCCGGGGAAAATTGAATTTTCTCGCGTTCGCCACCATCTCACTTAACATGCGAATCGCAAAAATTTACCGACAGGCGCCAGTGGCGTCTGTTCACTGAGGAGAAACCAGTGCGCTGGATACCGCTACTTGCTGTTTTTTTATACGTTTACATTGAGATATCGATCTTCATCCAGGTGGCGCATGTCTTTGGCGTGCTGATGACGCTTATCCTGGTGATTTTTACCTCGGTTATCGGCATGTCTCTGGTGCGTAATCAGGGCTTCAAAAATTTCCTGTTGATGCAGCAAAAGCTGGCGGCAGGGGAAAGCCCGGCGGCCGAAATGATTAAAAGCGTGTCGCTGATTATTGCAGGCCTGCTGCTGGTGCTGCCGGGATTCTTTACCGATTTCCTTGGCTTACTGCTGCTGTTACCGCCGGTACAAAAGCATCTTACGCTTAAGTTGATGCCGCATTTACGTTTTTCTCGTATGCCGGGCGGCGGATTCAGCACCGGGCCTGGTAATACTTTTGAAGGGGAATACCAGCGCAAAGATGATCCGCGCGACCGTCTGGACAACAAAGACGATCGCTAAACATAGCGACGCTTTTCTGTAGCCCGGAAAAGGCGATGTCGCCTTCCGGGTTATGACCGCTGAACCACTACGTCGCGCCTGGGTAAAAAGGCCCACAATCCTGCCAGCATCACAATCGCATACAGACTCTTCCAGCCAGGAATGACCAGCAGCAATAAGCACAGAATGCTCCCCACCCAGGCCAGCACTTTATAATGCCCTTTCAACAGACGGCATCCTGCCAGCATGCACAGCAAGTAAATCAGAATGAAAATGCCATTGGCATAAATGATGAGTGTGTCGAGATTAATGGCAAACGCGTAGATACCGAGCGTACAGATAACGCAGCAAGTCAGGACGGCATTAAGCGCATTAAGCGGGATTTGTCGGGAGGATAAACGCGCCAGCGGGCTTTGCGGCTTGTATTGCGCCTGCGACCAGACCAGCCGGGCGAAACTTTGAATATAGATATTCAGGCTGGCAAAACAGGCCAGGTAACCGATGATGCAGGCAATCCACTGTGCCTGCTTGCCGAACAGTTCAACGACAATGATTGGTAAGGAGGCCGCGGCCCCTGCGCTATGCCAAAGCGGGAAATGAAGCACCACCACGGTACAGGCCCAGTAAACTGAGCCTGCCAGGACCAGGCCAATCATTAGCGCGCGGGGGAAGTCGCGTTCCGGATGCTTAAATTCCGAAGCCAGATGGGCAAAGGCTTCCAGGCCGACAAAGCACCAGAACATCACGGCCAGTGAAGCGGTCATGCCGGAGAGGGGAACTTCTGCCGGAGCCGGGAAAGACAGGGCGCTAAAGGAGAGTCCGCCACGCCACCAGATGGCAACAATCAATGCGACGATAAGCCCGGCGATGATGGATTGCAGGTTGGCGCTGGAGCCAGCACCGCGCGTTCCAGTTAGCCAGATGATCGCCAGAGTGGTCAGTTCGACTATCAGCAGTTGCGCTCCCTGCCAGCCAAACATGCCCTGCCAGAA
This sequence comes from Phytobacter palmae, assembly GCF_039409775.1. Lineage (NCBI taxonomy): Bacteria > Pseudomonadati > Pseudomonadota > Gammaproteobacteria > Enterobacterales > Enterobacteriaceae > Phytobacter > Phytobacter palmae. The sequence continues at coordinate 41,123 of NZ_JBCIVJ010000010.1, forward strand.
ACCGGCAGCGATATGCAGTGCAGCGGGTAACCCAACCGGGATCACCGACAGAAACAGCCACCCGGTGACGCGCTCCAGCCGTGAACCAAACGCCATACCGACAAAGTGGGCGACGCCGCCCGCGCTGGGAAACTGCCGACCAAGAACGGCGAAGACGATAGCGACCGGAAAGACCAGCAGAATGAGCAGAGGCCAGGCCCACAGGCTGCTGTCGCCTGCCGCCAGCGCAGCCAGCGCCGGGACAGCAAAAACGCCTGTGCCCAGTAATGATGTTGAAAGTAATCCAATTCCCTGAGCCAATCCCAGTTCCTGTTTCAGTCCACTCATGGCCTGTATCCCGCACGTCATCGCAATGTAAAGAGGGATAATGCTAACACAATCAATTTTACTTATGGCCGTTGGTACGCCTGCCTCTTCTCATGGATTGCGTTTTCCTTTTCTTGCTCGTCAGGGAATTTATGCGAATTTTTTTTAAAGTCCCCCCTTGAAGGGGGAAAAACCCATCCCCATCTCTCTGGTCACCAGCCGGAGAACCGATTGCGGGCCGGCGTCACCCATAACTGATAATGACTTTCTCAAAGGAGAGCTATCAATGAGTATTCGTCCGTTACATGATCGTGTGATCGTCAAACGTAAAGAAGTTGAATCTAAATCTGCTGGCGGCATCGTTCTGACCGGTTCTGCAGCAGGCAAATCAACTCGTGGCGAAATCATCGCTGTCGGTAAGGGCCGCATCCTGGAAAACGGTACAGTGCAGCCACTGGACGTTAAAGTGGGCGACATCGTGATTTTCAATGATGGTTACGGTGTTAAAGCTGAGAAGATCGACAATGAAGAAGTGTTGATCATGTCCGAAAGCGACATTCTGGCAATTGTTGAAGCGTAATCCGCGAACGACACTGAACATACGAATTTAAGGGAAAGATTAAAATGGCAGCTAAAGACGTAAAATTCGGTAACGACGCTCGTGTGAAAATGCTGCGCGGCGTAAACGTACTGGCAGACGCAGTTAAAGTGACCCTGGGCCCGAAAGGCCGTAACGTAGTGCTGGATAAATCCTTCGGCGCGCCGACCATCACCAAAGATGGTGTTTCTGTAGCACGTGAAATCGAACTGGAAGACAAGTTCGAGAACATGGGTGCGCAGATGGTTAAAGAAGTGGCCTCCAAAGCGAACGACGCTGCAGGCGACGGTACTACCACTGCAACCGTACTGGCACAGGCTATCATCACCGAAGGCCTGAAAGCTGTTGCTGCGGGCATGAACCCGATGGACCTGAAACGTGGTATCGACAAAGCCGTTCTGGCCGCTGTGGAAGAGCTGAAAGCACTGTCTGTACCGTGCTCTGACTCTAAAGCGATTGCTCAGGTTGGTACTATCTCCGCTAACTCCGACGAAACCGTAGGTAAACTGATCGCAGAAGCGATGGACAAAGTCGGTAAAGAAGGCGTGATCACCGTTGAAGACGGTACCGGTCTGCAGGACGAACTGGACGTGGTTGAAGGTATGCAGTTTGACCGCGGTTACCTGTCCCCTTACTTCATCAACAAGCCGGAAACGGGCGCTGTAGAACTGGAAAGCCCATTCATCCTGCTGGCTGACAAAAAAATCTCCAACATCCGCGAAATGCTGCCGGTTCTGGAAGCCGTTGCGAAAGCAGGCAAACCGCTGCTGATCATCGCTGAAGATGTTGAAGGCGAAGCGCTGGCAACTCTGGTGGTTAACACCATGCGTGGCATCGTGAAAGTCGCTGCGGTTAAAGCACCGGGCTTCGGTGATCGCCGTAAAGCGATGCTGCAGGATATCGCAACCCTGACTGGCGGTACCGTTATCTCCGAAGAGATCGGTATGGAACTGGAAAAAGCCACTCTGGAAGACCTGGGTCAGGCGAAACGCGTTGTGATCAACAAAGACACCACCACCATCATTGATGGCGTGGGCGACGAAGCGGCAATTCAGGGCCGTGTTGGTCAGATTCGTCAGCAGATCGAAGAAGCCACTTCCGACTACGACCGTGAAAAACTGCAAGAGCGCGTAGCTAAACTGGCTGGCGGCGTTGCGGTTATCAAAGTCGGTGCGGCTACCGAAGTTGAAATGAAAGAGAAGAAAGCACGCGTTGAAGATGCCCTGCACGCGACCCGTGCTGCGGTAGAAGAAGGCGTGGTTGCCGGTGGTGGTGTTGCGCTGATTCGTGTTGCAAGCAAAATCGCTGGCCTGAAAGGTCAGAACGAAGACCAGAACGTGGGTATCAAAGTTGCGCTGCGCGCAATGGAAGCTCCGCTGCGTCAGATCGTGCTGAACTGCGGCGAAGAGCCGTCTGTTGTTGCTAACACTGTTAAAGGCGGTGACGGCAACTACGGTTACAACGCTGCAACCGAAGAATACGGTAACATGATCGACATGGGTATCCTGGATCCAACTAAAGTGACCCGTTCTGCTCTGCAGTACGCAGCCTCTGTAGCCGGTCTGATGATCACTACCGAGTGCATGGTAACCGACCTGCCGAAAGGCGACGCGCCTGACTTAGGTGCTGCCGGTGGTATGGGCGGCATGGGCGGTATGGGCGGCATGATGTAATTTAATCTTCATATTTCAGGCCGCAGTTGCGTTGGCTGCGTTCCTTCACCCCAGTCGCTTACTTATGTAAGCGACTGGGTGTTCACGAACTTGCTGCCTGCCTGCAAACTGAATTATTCGATTAATAAGCATCTCGCTAAAAATGAGAAACCCCCGGGCAGAAATGGCCGGGGGTTTTTCTTTTGGTCATCTTTTTAGTATAAGATTCAGACACGGACGCAAGACGTCCAGCTCATTGATTGTGGGGAATAACATGCACGTTAAATATTTAGCAGGGATTGTCGGCGCAACGTTGTTACTGGCAGGCTGCAGCGCCGGTAATGAGCTTTCTTCGGGTGGGCAGAATGTTCGCTTCGTAGAAGATAAACCTGCAGCAAATTGTCAGTATCTGGGCACCGCGACGGGTAAACAAAGCAACTGGCTTTCCGGCCAGCATGGCGAAGAAGGTGGCTCAATGCGTGGCGCAGCTAATGACCTGCGTAACCAGGCTGCGCAAATGGGCGGCAACGTGCTGTATAACGTCTCCAGCCCGACACAAGGCTTTATGTCCAGCTTCGTGCCGACGGCCAGCGAAATAACCGGTCAGGTTTATAAATGCCCGCAGTAAAGTAAATTGCATTGCTCCCATTCAGAAATGGGAGCAATGATGCCGCTATGCTGTGCGCCTTTTATTATTTCTGTTATTTTATAAACTGATGTTTTAAACGTAACAATTTGATTTTTAATGTTATTTTTATGTTTACTTAAAAAATACTACTGAACATTTTTATTTTTCTTTTCTATAAATATTAAGATTTCTTAAGCTTTCATTTATGTGAGAGTTTTCGCATCTTTTTTTCACTTCGTAAAGTAAAAGTTAACTTAATGCTAAAGTTTTAATAAACCCCACCGATAAATAAACCGAAGTGTGAAAGGACTCTCCCTCATGGTGGTTATTCATCATGATTTATTAAAGATACTAAAGTTAAATTGGAGAGGTATGATGAACATCACCAAACGGTTATTACTCGCTTTTTCTCTGCTAATCATAAGCTTGATAGGCACAAATATCATTGCGATAGCATCCTTATCAAAGATTAGTGAGGACACTAATTATTTCCAGGAAAACATTCTACCCAGCCTGAGTTCAATGAATAAAGAGATGATTCAGGCTACCGGCATTCGTTCGCAACTTTATTTGCATGGTTTAACCGAAGACCAGGCGCAAATGGATTTAATTAAACAAAATGCCAATAAAATTTATGATGAACTTCTTGCAAAACACCAATACTACCTTAAAGAATTGATTTCAGATCAGCGTGACCAGGAGCTTAGCAATAAAACGCTCGCAGATTTGCAGGCTTTTCGTGGGGCAATGGACCAATATTTTAAAATATCAGAATCTCATGATCGCAAAGCGATTATCCAGACTATGCAAAAAGGCGGATTAATCGCAGAAAAAATTTCTGTGCTACTTGCTGATTTTAATGACCAGATTGAATATAACACCTCTTTAGTTGTACAGGCGAATGCGGCCAGCAAATCGCTGATTCACAAATCACTAATTTTATCCGTGAGCGCAACGCTGGCGGCAACCATTATTCTCGGCCTCTTTGGTCTGCTTACCGTCTTGAATATTCGTCGCCGTTTGAATGCAATGAGAGATGGCATGGTACAGATTAGCGAAGACCTTGATCTGAGCAAAAATCTACAGTCTGGCCGCCAGGATGAAATTGGTCATGCCATCACCGCATTTAATCATTTAATTGATCGGGTGGCGGAATCCCTCACCATGGTGAGAAATGCTTCTGCTTCGGTAAATACCGCCGCGAATGAGATTTCCTTAGGCAATGATGAGTTGTCGGCACGTACTGAACAACAATCTGCTGCCGTTGTTGAGACCGCTGCCAGTATGGAAGAGTTGAGCTCGACGGTAAAACAGAATGCGCAAAACGCCCAACAGGCGAGTTTGTTGGCTGTTACTGCGTCCGATACGGCGAGTCAGGGTGGTATCGTTGTGGGTAATGCAGTAAGCCGGATGAAAGATATTATCGAAAGTTCGCGCCGCATTTCTGAAATTACCACCGTGATTAACGGTATCGCGTTCCAGACCAATATTCTGGCGCTCAATGCTGCCGTTGAGGCCGCGCGTGCAGGCGATCAGGGGCGTGGGTTTGCCGTTGTTGCCGGGGAAGTACGTTCACTGGCTCAGCGCAGCTCGCAGGCCGCAAAAGAGATTGAGGCGCTTATCAGCGAGTCAGTCCATTTTGTAGAAGAAGGTGCAAAACAGGTCGATCTGGCGGGCGAAAGTATGAGTGGTATTGTTCACTCAGTCACCCAGGTTAAAGACTTAATGCAAGAAATTGCCGCAGCGTCGGACGAGCAAAACCGGGGTATTGCGCAGATTGCTCAGGCCATGTCTGAAATGGATACCACAACGCAGCAGAACGCCGCTCTGGTCCAGGAGTCGTCTGCTGCTGCGGGAAGCCTCGAAGATCAGGCAGTCAAGCTGCAACATCTGGTTGATGTATTCCGTTTACCTGGGGTACAAACGGCTGCAGCTGCGCCCAAAACGACAAAACGTCCACTTAAAATGTCCCCTGTGCCTGCGGCAGCAGGACATGATGCAGGTTGGGAGACATTTTAAAACAAAGAGTTAACGCAGTTATTGTGTACCTTTTTCCAGGGGAAATTATTCAAACGCTGCCACGGAACCTCGTTGCAGCGTTTTCGTTATTTTATTTTTTTGCTTTTTTGACCGATGGTCTAACCGTGATCTGATGGCGTATCTGGTTCAGCGTATGCATGCATTTATCCAGATTAAGAGGTTCACCGCCTTTCACATTAATAGCCTGAATATGAACCTGACAGGCTTTATTGGCGAGTTTTCCCAGCCGTGGGCTGAAAGCCAATAGTCTTTTGGCAATAGCCTGCGTTTCGGGAGTATCAGGAAGGCTTCTGGTTTTGATCACTGCAGCACAGAAACTGGATTTTTTCTTTGTCTCGACATAGTGGTACAGAAGAACTAAATAATGATCAAACAATGCCGTTTTCCAGTCTGGCTGTGTATAGGTGTCGTAGATCATTGTACCGTCGGGTTGGCAATCAACATCATACAAAGGAAGGAAATCCAACAGTGAAGCCATACGCAATGCCAGGTCTTGCATACCAGCGTTATTAATGGCATGCATTAAAACCTGTGTAAGCAACTCAATTTGCAGCTCATGGATTTCGAATATAAATTTTTCATTATTATGTAGCCGTAAAGTGAAAATAAGTTTCCCTTCATCGGATGCAAAATTGTCAATGGCATCTACACGATAATTTATATCAGCATTTTCCAGCTCCTCTCTTTTTAAGCCAGGAATATGAGCATGCATTGCTTTGATTACCGCAGTTTGCGCTGTGATGAAATCTTTGCGTTGATCTCCATGCAGCGCTTTTTGTTTATGAAGGTAATATTCCATAGCGATAAGAAGATCGCGTAAGGTCAGAGCCGGAAAGAAAAGCAGGATTGGGTTACTGTTTTTAATGTTTAGTTTTAGTGCGACGGCGAGAAACTCTTCATTGTTGCGTATTACGCCAGCATTGATGCCGGTAATATTCATTTCCATTATGGTTCTCCATAACCATTGTTAAAAAATATATATATTCCACTAAATAATAAAGACGGTGAATATATTTATGACATAACCCACAAGAGGAAAATTAAAATAACATAATAAACGCGCGGAACAACCAGGCAGGCCACAAAGCGGAGTCTGAACGGGAAAATGCTATCGTTTTCTTTAAAATATGTCAGCGGCGCACTCCTGCACCGCTTTCCTGTATAAAGGTTTTTATTGTTGCCGTAACTGCAAATCCAGCGGTGTTTTGCTGGGCTCGCCGCCAATTTCCCGGGCAAGCTTCGGCACCATATAACCTGAAACTAACGTCAGTAGTTCACGCACAATTTCCCGCGCTTCGTCATCGCTTACCATAAAATGGGCTGCGCCCTGAACTTTATCCAGCACATGCAGATAGTAGGGCATCACGCCTGCATCAAACAAAGCGTTACTGAGGTCTGCAAGTGTGCGGGCATGGTCATTGACGCCACGCAACAACACGCTCTGATTTAACAGCGTTACGCCTGCCCGACGCAGTTTTGCCATTGCCGAGCGAAAGGCGTCATCAATTTCCTGGGCATGATTGATATGGTTCACCAGCAAAATCTGTAGTGATGAACGCGCAAAACGGTCAACGAGCGTATCGGTGATCCGCGCCGGGATAACAATCGGCAGGCGGCTATGAATACGCAATCTCTTGATATGGGGGATTGTTTCAAGCTGTGCTATCAACCAGTCCAGTTCATGATCTTTAGCCATCAGCGGATCGCCACCAGAGAAGATGATCTCATCAAGTTCCGGTTGCTGCGCAATATAATCCAGCGCGACCTGCCAGTTGCGCTTGTTGCCCTGATTTTCCGCATACGGGAAGTGGCGACGGAAGCAGTAGCGGCAGTTTACCGCGCAACCACCTTTCACCAGCAGCAATGCACGGTTACGGTACTTATGCAGCAAGCCAGGCACCACGCTTTCCTGCTCTTCCAGCGGATCGGTGCTGTATCCTGGAGCGGCAACAAACTCTTCACTCGCTGTCAGCACCTGACGCAAAAGCGGATCGTTGGGGTCGCCTTTTTTCATTCTCGCGGCAAAAGCGCGGGGTACGCGCAGTGCGAACAGGCGTTTTGCTTCGCGCCCGGCGGTCAAATTTTCGTCAGTGTCTATATTTAAAACACGCAGTAGTTCATCTGGATCGGTTATTACATCGGCAAGTTGCAATAACCAATCTTCTCTGGATGGGGTATTTAGGGTTACAATATGCGCCATTTTGTGGCTTAGCTACCAGTTAACATTTTTAGAGGGCCTTTATGGCGATTTACTATAGCAACGATTTTCGTGCCGGTCTTAAAATCATGCTCGACGGCGAACCTTATGCAGTTGAAGCCAGCGAATTCGTTAAACCAGGCAAAGGCCAGGCATTTGCGCGCGTTAAACTGCGTCGCCTGCTGACTGGCACTCGTGTAGAAAAAACCTTCAAATCTACTGACTCTGCCGAAGGCGCAGATGTTATCGATATGAACCTGACTTACCTCTACAACGACGGTGAGTTCTACCATTTCATGAACAACGAAACCTTTGAGCAGTTGGCTGCTGATGCGAAAACCGTTGGTGACAACGCTAAATGGCTGCTGGATCAGGCTGAGTGCATCGTGACGCTGTGGGATGGTCGTCCAATCGCTGTGACTCCGCCGAACTTCGTTGAACTGGAAATTATTGATACCGATCCAGGTCTGAAAGGTGATACCGCTGGTACCGGTGGTAAACCGGCTACGCTGAGCACTGGCGCAGTGGTTAAAGTTCCGCTGTTCGTACAGATTGGCGAAGTCATTAAAGTGGATACGCGTTCCGGCGAATATGTATCCCGCGTGAAGTAATTTACTTTACCCTTCAGGCTGCCTCTCTGTTGGCAGTGCCTGGATAAAACCCGGTTACATCGTTTGCCGGGATCTCTCTTGCCGCCGCGATGCAGCCTGAATGATTTCTGAGATGTTGGGGCACTCACCTTATTGCCCCCTCGCTTTTCCAGGGCAGGAATGATGAAACGTCTTCTCAGTCTTGTAGCACTCTTTCTTATCACCACAACCTTGCTGGCAGGCTGTAATACCGCGCGTGGCTTTGGTGAAGACATCAAGCATCTCGGCAGCACTATCTCTCACGCAGCCAGCTAATTTCTTCCTGTCGTCCTAAAAATCGCCGACCTTCCGTCAGGTTGCGCAATCTTGTCTATCCTTAAGTGGCTATACACAAACAATATTGGCTACATAAGGAAGATATTATGGTTAAGAAGACAATTGCTGCGATCTTTACTGTACTGGTTCTTTCATCAGCGCTGACAGCCTGTAACACCACGCGCGGTGTCGGTCAGGATATCTCTGAGGGTGGTAGCGCTATATCTGGCGCTGCGACAAAAGCGCAGCAGTAATTTCTGCCAGTACGCGGTACGGCCAGCGCCGTACCGTTAATTCAGATTATCTTGCACGGTTTCTGGCGCTTCTGGCAGAGAAAGAAACGGTGTAAAGCGGTTACCCATTCCCAGTTTCATCCGAATGTTGCGCTTGTAGGTATAAACCGTCTTACCATTAATACTCATTTTGGACGCAATAGACTGATTGCTGCGGCCTTCCATCCATAATGAAAGTACTTTTTCTTCCTGACGTGTGAGCAACGGGGTGGCAATCTGAGGCCCGGTTCTCGCTGGCCGGGACAGGACGGCATGATCAATGACTTTGGCCAGCGTCTCCATTGGCTCGCTTTTTTGCAATGTCGCATGGACCTTATACTGAGCACAATAAGCCATCAGTTGCGCATCTTCCCCTGACTGCAAAAGGATAAGATGGTTATCTTTTCCACAGGCGGTGAACAGTGATGAAAGCTGTTGAATATGGTGGAGATCATTCTTAAAACCGTAGAGATCTGCAATGATCACATCTGGCTGCCATTGCACAATATGCTCTTTTGCCAGCATCAGGTTATTCAGTGACGTGACAAGGAATGAAGCCGGGAAAAAATCAGTTTGATTGAGCCAGCTTTCCAGCCCCGTCCGGGTGAAGTAACAACGGTCAATCAAGAGAATTTTGAACATATTTTTCTTCGCAGTAAGAATAGTGACGCACGGCTTCCTGTCGCTGGCAGCACTTCATCATAGGGGGTACCTATGGGGAATAAATGCGGGAACTGCGTTGCTATCTGTAGCTATTTCTTGCTTTAAGTTACTTAAATCTGCGCAATTCCACAAAAATTGCATTCTGTTTGCAACCAGGTCAAAATTTATCTCTCACAACCAGCCTGTCGGGACGACCCGATTGCGCAACACTCATTGGGGACGGCCCCGCACTGGAGCCAACTTTGTCCTGGATAATCCTTGTTATTGCCGGTCTTCTTGAAGTCGTTTGGGCTATTGGCCTGAAATATACGCACGGTTTTACCCGCCTTGTACCCAGCGTTATTACCGTAACGGCAATGATCGTCAGCGTCGTTATGTTATCGTGGGCAATGAAAAACCTGCCCACAGGTACCGCTTACGCGGTCTGGACAGGTATTGGCGCCGTGGGGGCTGCAACTACCGGAATTTTGTTATTGGGTGAATCGGCCAACCCCGCGCGCTTGCTCAGCCTGGCGCTGATTGTCGCGGGAATTATTGGCCTCAAGCTCAGTACGCCTTAAAGGGTCTGATTTATCCATAAAAGTTTTTCTACCGCAAATCCTTCGCGGGCCGCGACATCAACGAGCTGTTTTTTCACCGTATCCGGAAGCGTTGGTGTGCGTGACAAAATCCACAGGTAATCACGGTTCGGCCCGCAAACCAGCGCGTATCGGTAATCTTTGTCCAGTGCAATGATGTTATAGCCGCCATAGAAAGGACCGAAGAACGACACTTTCAGTGCGGCCTTGCGAGCATCACCGGTAAAGTACGCCTTACCGACTGATTGTTGCCACATGCCGCGTTCCGGATTGTATCCTTTATTAATGACCTGAATGCCGCCGTCATCCATGGTGCTGTAGGTGGCAGTCACTTTTTCCAGGCCACGCTCGAAGCGGTGATCAAAGCGGGCAATCTCATACCAGCGTCCAAGGTAACGTTGCGCATCGAAATTATCCACTACGGTGACGCCAGAAGGGGGGGTTGGGGAACTGCAGGCTACAACCAAAAATGCAGCGGCAGCCGTCGCGATAATCGGCAACAAACGCATGATTTTTTCCTTCCAGGTTTTTTAGTTAAGTGTAGAACCTGTGGGGAAAAATGCTCTCCCGCCAGGGCGGGAGAGCGAGGTTAATTAAAGAAAGATTACTCCGATGAGCGTGACCACACTCAGGATAGCGGCGAGGCCGTAGAAGAGCCATTTACCGCTGGGGATGTGGACTTTGATATCATGCATGGCATGGTGCAGACGGTGCAGCCCACACCATAACGGCAGAACAATCATCAGGAATAAAAATGCACGGCCGATAAAGCTTTGGGCGAATGCCAGCATACGTTCATAGCCGAGCGCTTCACCGGGATAGAGACCCAGTGGTAGTAGCACGCCAACCAGCAGAATCATCACCGGCGCGATAATCGCACTCCACATGCCGCCTGCGCCGAACAGTCCCCAGAAGACGGGTTCATCGGAACGTTTTGGGTTTGGATTGATCACCTTTGGCCTCCTTACCAGAACAGTGCAACGAAAAGAATAATAACCGTCACCAGCCCGGTTACGACCCACAGCCCCCGGATAACAGGCTCGGGTTTAAGCTTTTCGTCTTTGATGATGATATTCGACGCTTTTGGCGCCAGTTCAAACCATGTTTTGGTGTGCAGCAGTGCTGCCGCCAGGGCAATCAGGTTCAGGATTACTACTATCGGATTTTGCAGGAAACCGACAAAGCCCGCCCAGGATTCCGGACCATTTTTTAATGAAAAAAGTCCACATATCAAAATGATGCTGAACCATACCGCCGGTAGCGCCGTGCCTTCACGCAGCATATAGAAGCGATAAAACGGCAGCGATTTCCACCAGGTCGACGGCATTGGCCGGACATAGGGTTTGCGTTTAGTCGTCATGATGCGCTCCTTAGCGTGGTTTCAGAGTGGCGATAAGAAAGTCTTTCGAGCTTTCCACTTTGCCCTGCTGGATAGCGGCCGCCGGGTCGACGTGTTTCGGGCACACTTCCGAGCAGTAGCCCACGAAGGTACAGCTCCAGACTCCGTTTGGGCTGTTCAACTGCGGCATACGCTGCTGTTTCCCGTGGTCGCGGTTATCCAGGTTATAGCGGTGCGCCAGCGTGATGGCTGCCGGACCAATAAACTCCGGATTGAGCCCAAATTGCGGACATGCCGCATAGCACAGGCCACAGTTGATACAGCCAGAGAATTGATGGTATTTCGCCATCTGCGCCGGAGTTTGCTTGTTCGGCCCCTGATCCGGCGTACGCGCGTTGCCAATGATGTAGGGTTTAATGGCCTCCAGGCTTTCGATAAAGTGGGTCATGTCGACCACTAAATCACGCTCGATTGGGAAGTTGGCCAGTGCCTCGATTTTTATCCCCTTCGTGTAGTCACGTAAAAACGTTTTACAGGCCAGCTTCGGCACCTTGTTGACCATCATGCCGCAGGAACCGCAAATCGCCATACGGCAGGACCAGCGATAACTGAGATCAGGCGCCAGGTTATCTTTGATATAACCCAGCGCGTCCAGCAGTGACGTTTGCTCATCGTAAGGCACATCATAAAAGGCACTGTGTGGGGCGGCATCCACTTCCGGGTTATATCGCACCACCTCAACTTTCAGGGTTTGCATCTCAGCCATGGGTCGACTCCTTCTTATCAGCGGCTTCCGCTTCGCCACCGTAAACACGTTTTGCAGGCGGCAGCGTCGTTATCTTCACGTCGCTGTAATCAAGACGGGTAGTACCGTCTGCATCCCGGTACGCCAGGGTGTGCTTGAGGAAGTTGACGTCATCGCGCTCCGTGCAGCCTTCATCCAGACGTTGATGCGCTCCGCGCGACTCTTTACGTGCCAGTGCGGAATGGGCCATACATTCGGCGACGTTCAGCCCATGTCCCAGCTCAATGGTATAAAGGATGTCGGTATTGAAAACGCTGGACGTATCCGTGATGCGCACACGTTTGAAACGCTCCTGCAACTCTGCCAGCTTATCAACGGTTTTTTGCATCAGTTCAGGCGTACGGTAGATACCGCAGCCTTCTTCCATTGACTCACCCATTTCGTCGCGAATTTTCGCCCAGTTTTCCGTGCCTTCCTGGTTAACCAGATTTTTCAGCCGTTGCTCAACGTCGGCGGCCTGTGCATTCAACGCTGCATCGCTGGCCGCTGTGGCGGAGGCGGCACGTGCCATAGCCTGTTCACCCGCCAGACGGCCAAACACGACCAGTTCCGCCAGTGAGTTAGAGCCAAGGCGGTTTGCGCCATGCAGGCCGACGGATGAACATTCACCCACAGCAAAGAGCCCCTTAATGCGAGTCTCACACTGCTGGTCGGTTTCGATACCGCCCATCGTATAATGCGCGGTAGGGCGTACCGGAATGGGTTCTTTTACCGGGTCCACGCCAACATAGGCTTTTGCCAGTTCGCAAATAAATGGCAGCCGCTCCAGCAGTTTTTTCTCACCCAGATGGCGCAAGTCAAGATGGACGACATCGCCGCGTGGGGTCGAAATAGTGTTGCCTTTACGCCATTCATGCCAGAACGCCTGCGATACTTTGTCGCGTGGCCCCAGCTCCATATATTTGTTTTTCGGTTCGCCCAGCGGGGTTTCAGGACCCATGCCGTAATCCTGCAGATAGCGGTAGCCGTTTTTGTTGACCAGAATACCGCCTTCGCCACGGCAGCCTTCCGTCATCAAAATACCGGAGCCCGGTAGCCCGGTGGGGTGATACTGGACAAACTCCATATCACGCAGCGGTACGCCGTGGGCAAGTGCCATGCCCATTCCGTCGCCCGTGACGATACCGCCATTAGTGTTGTAACGATAAACACGGCCCGCACCGCCTGTTGCCATAACGACCGCGTTGGCACGAATCTGCACCAGCGTGCCTTCCATCATATTCATCGCCACCAGGCCACGCGCATGCCCATCGTCGACCAGAATATCCAGCACGAAGTGCTCGTCAAAACGCTGAATTTGCGGGAACTGGAGTGATGCCTGAAAGAGGGTATGCAGCATATGGAAGCCGGTTTTATCTGCGGCAAACCAGGTGCGTTCGATCTTCATACCGCCAAAGCGACGTACGTTGACAGAACCATCGGGGCGGCGGCTCCACGGGCAGCCCCAGAGTTCCAGCTGTGTCATTTCGGTGGGGCAATGACGGACAAAGTAGTCAACGACATCCTGTTCGCACAGCCAGTCGCCGCCGGCTACAGTGTCGTGAAAGTGGTACTCGAAGCTGTCATGATCCTGTGCAACGGCTGCGGAACCGCCTTCTGCGGCCACGGTGTGGCTACGCATGGGGTAAACTTTTGAAATAAGAGCGATTTTAGCATTTGGATTTGCCTGGGCGGCTGCTATGGCGGCACGTAAACCTGCACCACCCGCGCCAATTACAGCAAGATCGGCTTGAAAAGTTTGCACGACATTCCTCCTGATTATTGTTATTTCGCAACCCTTTCAGATCTGACGATGAGCCGGACCGGCCAGGGCCTCGAATACGATTCCACTGCTCCTTTATTGGTACGCATTATAATCTTAGGACTGTGAGGGAAATTTGACCTGTTCGATTTTTTTAACGTATGAATGGCCTAAAACATCATTGATTTTGATTAATTTAATTACAAAACCCCCGACCTTTAGTGTTTTTAGCTCCCGGCACTGAACCCTTATTCCGCTCAAAATTTGTCTCTCTGAGCCGATACGGGTAGACTTCGTGCCCTTGTCTGAATTCGGAGAAAGTACCATGAGCGAGACGGCAACCTGGCAGCCGAGCGCGTCCATTCCTAACTTATTAAAACGCGCAGCAATTATGGCGGAAATTCGGCGATTCTTTGCCGATCGCGGCGTGTTAGAGGTGGAAACGCCTTGTATGAGCCAGGCCACGGTAACCGATATTCATCTGTTCCCGTTTGAGACCCGTTTCGTTGGTCCCGGCCATTCTCAGGGGATGAATCTGTATCTGATGACCAGCCCGGAATACCATATGAAGCGTCTTCTGGCGGCAGGATGTGGCCCGGTTTTCCAGCTGTGCCGTAGCTTCCGTAACGAGGAAATGGGGCGTCATCATAATCCTGAGTTCACCATGCTGGAGTGGTATCGTCCGCATTACGATATGTATCGTCTGATGAATGAAGTGGATGATCTTCTGCAGCAGGTGCTGGAGTGCCCGGCTGCGGAGTCGCTCTCTTATCAGCAGGCTTTCCAGCGTTACCTCGAAATTGATCCGCTTTCTGCTGATAAACCTCAACTGCGTGAAGTGGCGGCGAAGCTTGATTTAAGCAATATCGCAGACACTGAAGAAGACCGCGATACCTTGCTGCAACTGCTGTTTACTATGGGTGTCGAACCGCATATCGGCAAAGACCGTCCGGCGTTTGTTTACCACTTCCCGGCAAGCCAGGCGGCGCTGGCGCAAATCAGCACCGAAGATCATCGCGTGGCGGAACGTTTTGAGGTCTATTTTAAAGGCATTGAACTGGCGAATGGTTTCCATGAACTGACAGATGCCCGCGAACAGCAGCAGCGTTTTGAGCAGGATAATCGTAAGCGTGCCGCGCGTGGTCTGCCGCAGCAGCCGGTGGATACGAATCTGCTGGAGGCTCTGAAAGCGGGTATGCCGGATTGCTCCGGAGTGGCGTTGGGCGTTGATCGTCTGGTGATGCTGGCGCTGGGGGCAGAAAGCCTCGCTGAGGTGATGGCGTTTACCGTCGATCGTGCTTAAGGTAAATGCAAACGGCAACTAACAGGTTGCCGTTTTTGTGTCAAAGTAGCCCCGATGAGCGCAGCGCATCGGGGAAAGATTACACACTTCCCGCCGGACGACTCCCTTTCCCTGCCGATGTCAGCGTGCGCGCCGTGCGCTTGCCGTCCAGACTTTCAAGCCGCATCTGGAACGGTGGGAATGGCAGATCAATGCCATGCTCGCGGAAGCCCGTCAGAATCAACTGATGGATCTCATGGCGTAGCGGCATACGGTGCCCCATTTCGGCTGCGTAGATACGCAGTTCAAAAAGCTGGATCCCCTGCTGGAGATCAACCAGGAACACTTCAGGGGCAGGGTTATCAATCACAAACGTACAACGTTCCGCAGCGGTATAAAGGATCTGCGTAACCTCTTCGCTGTTGGCATCGGCAGGTGCCGGAACTGTCAGCACCACACGCGTTACCGAATCCGACAGCGACCAGTTGATAAACTGCTCGGTAATAAACGCTTTATTTGGCACGATGATCTCTTTGCGATCCCAGTCGCTGATCGTCGTGGCGCGGGTATTGATCTTCGTGACGCTGCCTGTCAGGTCGCGGATCGTCACGGTATCGCCGATGCGGATCGGTTTTTCAAACAGAATAATCAGACCTGAAATAAAGTTAGCGAAGATCTCCTGCAGGCCAAAGCCCAGACCAACACCGAGGGCGGCAACCAGCCACTGCAGTTTTGCCCATTCGATGCCGATCATTGAGAACCCCACCAGCCCGCCAAACAGCATCAGCAGGTATTTGGTGATGGTGGTGATGGCGTAACCAGTGCCTGGGGTGAGATCCAGGTGCTGTAACAGGGCAAGCTCAAGCAGCGCCGGGAAGTTGCGTACCAGTTGTGTGGTGATGATAAACACCAGAATGGCTATCAACACTGCGCCGAGGGTAATAGGTTCAAGGCTTTCCACTCCCTGCACCGTGGAGGTGACATCCCACAGGGAAATGTTCTCCAGGAAGCCGAACGCCGAGTGAATTTCTGACCACAGCACAATGACCGAGAGCAGCGCGATAAGCATCAGGATCGAGCGAACCAGGCGCAGTGATTGCACGCTAATGGCGTCCAGATCGAGCTCTTTTTCGTCTATCTCGACCGATCCTTCTGTGCTGGTGGAGTGCGGCGTCTCATCTTCGCCTTTCGCGCGCTGGGCGAGGATCTCCGCGCGACGATGCCGGGCACGATCAAACGCCAGACGGCGGCGCTGGATCAGCATCCAGCGGCGAATAATGTGATAGACCACCAGTAACAGGAACCAGATAGCGACGGAGGTCTCCAGACGCGCCAGCAGTGCCTGCGAGGTGGCCAGATAGCCCACCGCGGCCGCCATAATCGCAATGAGCGGCGCGCTCAGCAGCAGGTTCCACAGCAGGCGGTTCGGCATGTTGTCGCCCGAACCGGTTTTATCGACATAGAGCGGGATCCCGGCGCGTTTAAGGCTGAGTGTTACGACCGCCAGCGCGCCACAAATCAGAATAAAGCAGAGCCTCCCCAGGGACCCGGAAAACTCCCTGTCATTGAGGTTATCGAACATAATCAGCGCCATAATCAATGGCACGATAAAACCAATGCTCATCAGATAATTGCGCATTCCACGCGCCACACGATGACGCGGCCAGCCGAAATGGGCGACAAATAACCCGGTTGGACGGGCAAAGGTGGCGCAAATCATGACGACCCACAGTAGCGGAACGGTCGCGGTGACCCCGTCGCCAATCGCCACGGCCAGGGGATAAGGCCAGGCTTCCCGTAAGCCGTAACCGAGCGTTGCCCACAGTACGGGAAGTGGAAGGGCGACCAGAATCGACCAGAACACAGTACGCATTGTCAGCCAGAAATGGTCCTGGGTGACTTTGCCGACTTTGGCGCTGGAACGCTCCAGGAAACGGGTGAAATGCTTACGTGAGTAGAGGCTAAAACCCACGAGGATGAGCGCGCCGAAAAGCGGGAACAGGGTCTCTTTGCTGGTCAGCATCATCACGCTGGCTTTGCCGAGCTGGCTAAAGGTATCCAGCGAGATCAGGCGTCGCAGATCCTGCACGATTTCAACCGGCCAGCTCAGGCTCATCGGACTGACGTCTGCCGTCCAGAAAAGGTAGCGGTGCGTGGCTTCATTCACCTCGCGCAGCGCATCCTCGAGCTGGCTATTGGATACTTTAAGCTTCGTCAACTCCAGTATCAGCGTGTCACCGCCCTGCAGTAATGAGGAGAGGAGCTCGCGCTGCGTGCGCAATTGGGCATCAAGGATACGGCTCTGCTCAGTCGTCAGTTGCTGGCCGTCAGCCTGGCGAATCTGCCGCAACTGAGGTTGCTTGTTCATCAGATCTTCATAGCGCATCCGATGTACCCGCAGTTGGGCCATTTCCGTATCGAGCTGCTGGGGTTTAGGCATCTCCGGCAATCGGGCTACCTGAGCACGCAATGCTTCGCCCAGCATATTTGACGCGCCCAGCCACTGTGACTGCTCGCGCAGGGTGTTGAGTGCCTGACGAACCTGCAACATCTGATTGGTCGCCTGACGCTGCTGTGAGGCGACCAGGTCCATGCGCTGAGCCTGCTGATTCAGCGCCTGCGACAGCTCACGGTTGATCTTAAACTGTTCAACAATACCCGGCGGCAGGTTGTCGCTGTTTTCCGCCAGTTGTTCGGTACTCTCCAGCGCCTGTTCGGCTTCACGCTGACGCTGGCTGTTAAGCTGATTGCGCAGGGCCTGCAGGTAAGCATCCAGTTGTTGTGCCTGCTTTTGGGCCAGCTCGGAGCGCATCCGCGAGAGTTCCTGACGGTTATTCGCCGATAGCTGTGCCAGCTCCAGTTCATCGACCAGCGCCCTCAGCCTGGCAGACTCTGCCTGCGCACTGAGATTTTGCGCCTGGGCGAGCGGCGTATTGCTGGTTTGTGCGCCGATGCGGCGTTCAACTTCATTTACCTGACGGCGGGTGTCCGTTTGCTGTTGCGGAAGCTGGCTTAGCGAATCGTTAATTTCCCGGGCACGCTCCTGCTCTTGTTGCGCCTGGCGGGTTTTCTCCAGCAATTGACTGCTGACCTGCAGAATTTCCTGATTTAGCGCATCGGTACTTATATTGGCAGGCACCGATTTTGGCTCATCGCGCAGGTTATCTAACTGCGAGCGTAATGTCCGGGATAGTTTGGGGAAATTATCGATAACATCTTGATATTGTTGAGCGCGCTCAAGCGAACCTTTACGTTCTTCAAGCGCGTTCAGCGCGGCCTGGAGCACTTCGACGGTTTCAGCCTGATCGGGGGTGGCTTTTGCCGCTTTAGCTTGTTCCAGTTCTTGCGAGATTTGTTTGGCATCGGGGGCCGTCGCTGCGTTGGCCCCCAGGCTGAGGCACCAGGCCATCAGGAAAATGATAATCAGGCGCACTACAGCTTACCTTCTTCGTTAAACTTCGTCTTTCTTGTCGTCTACCAGCGGGCTTGCATCCAGCTCGGCGGCAATTTCTTCTGCCGGCAGAGGCGTCGGTTCAGCCTCCGGCGTGAACAGCGTTTCGGTGGAGACGGCCAGCGGCTCGCCGATTTTGGTCACAGACAGGCTTTGCAGATGTTCCGCCAGATTCACTTTACCAGGGGCGAACAGGTTAATCACCGTTGAACCCAGCTTGAAGCGGCCCATCTCCTGGCCTTTCAGCAGCGCAACTGCGCCATCACTCTCGCCTGCAGGCCAGGTCCAGCGCTTGATGATGCCTTCGCGCGGCGGCGTGATCGTACCAGCCCAGACGGTTTCAATACTGCCGACAATCGTGGCCCCGACCAGAATCTGTGCCATCGGGCCAAATTCGGTATCAAACAGACAGATGACGCGTTCATTACGGGCAAACAGATTCGGCACGTTTTGCGCGGTCAGGTGGTTAACTGAAAACAGGTCACCTGGAACATAAATCATTTCCCGCAGGATGCCATTACACGGCATATGCACGCGGTGATAGTCACGCGGTGACAGATAAGTGGTAGCAAAAGAACCATTACGGAACAGGTCCGCCATCAGGTAGTTGCCTGCCAGCAGAGCTTCAAGGCTGTAATCGTGGCCTTTGGCTTGCAGGATTTTATCGTTTTCAATTTTACCAAGCTGGCTTATCACGCCGTCTGCGGGCATGACCAGGGTGTTCGGATCGGTGTTCAGCGGGCGAACATCGTCACGTAAAGGACGCACAAAGAAGTCGTTGAAGGTGCGATAGCTGGCAGTGTCCGGCTTTTGCGCCTCTTTCATATCGACTTTGTAGTATTTGACGAACAGATCAATAACCAGTTTGGTCAGCCAGCCTGCGCGTTTGCTTGCGCCCCAGCCCGCCAGGCGAGTGAGCCACAGTTTCGGCAGAATGTATTGAAGCGAAAGTTTAAATGAGTTTAACAAAGTAGCCTCCAGGCCATTGTTTTTGTCGTTCCTGACCCGGCGCTATCGCCAGGTCTTTGCAAAAAAGGGGACGATTCTAACGACGCTTAGCTTAGTTGTCAGTCATCGGATTCAGAAAAGCTTTTACGCGTTTTTACTTGTGTCATGCTTTCGAGAATACGGTGATAATTTTCGAACCGTGTTTCGGCGATTTCTCCCTTCTCGACGGCTTCGCGAATGGCGCAGCCCGGATCGCTGGCGTGTTTACAGTCACGGTATTTGCAATGCCCGATATAGTCATGGAATTCGACAAAGCCGTTAGTAATTTGTTCCGGCTCCAGATGCCAGAGCCCAAATTCACGCACCCCAGGAGAATCAATGACATCACCGCCGTGCGGGAAGTGATAAAGACGTGCTGCCGTCGTCGTGTGCTGGCCCAGACCGGAATTATCAGAGACATCATTTGTCAGGATTTGGTCTTCATGCAGACCGAGCAGGGCGTTCAACAGGCTCGATTTGCCCACCCCGGACTGTCCGGCGAAGATACTGATACGGTCAGTTAATGCCTCTTCAAGCGGTTGCAGCCCGTTCTGAGTATGGCTGGATACCATCAAAACGCGATAACCGATTTTGCGGTAGATATCCATTTGCTCATTCACAAAGGCCATGCCTTCATCGTCCAGCAGATCGATTTTGTTCAGAACGATCAGCGGTTCAACGTCCAGCGCTTCGCAGGCAACCAGATAGCGATCAATAATATTCAGCGAGAGTTCCGGCAGGATGGCGGAAACGATCACGATCTGATCGATATTTGCCGCGATCGGTTTTACCCCATCGTAAAAATCAGGCCGGGTCAGTACGGAGCTGCGATCATGTACCGCTTCGACAATGCCTTTTACCGTAACGCCTTCTGCAGCCTCTTTACCCGGACGCCAGACGACGCGGTCGCCCGTGACCAGTGAACGAATGGTACGACGAATATTGCAACGGTGTACGGTGCCATCCACGGATTCAACATCCGCGTGCATGCCGAAGCGGCTGATTACTATGCCCTCAGACGGCTCGCCAAACAGGTTGTCATCGTAGTCGGCTTTCTCCGCAGACGTTTTTAACCGACGCTGATGATTCGCGTTGACGCGGCGTTGTTGTCCTTTGGAGAGTTTATTTTTACTCAATCGTACTGGCTCCTGGTCGCCCCGGATGGGCAAAACCTTTATGATACACGCTATTTTAGATGAATATAGTCACGCTGAATATGACGCGAGAAGGGTGGAAAATAGCATGAGTGCAAATGAAAACAACCTGATTTGGATCGATCTGGAGATGACCGGTCTGAATCCGGAACGCGATCGTATTATTGAAATCGCAACCCTGGTCACCGACGCAAATCTGAATATCCTGGCGGAGGGGCCGACAATTGCGGTTCATCAGTCTGACGCTCAGCTGGCGCTGATGGATGACTGGAACGTACGCACCCATACCGGTAGTGGCCTGGTGGAACGCGTCAAGTCAAGCCAGTTCGATGATCGTGCGGCAGAACTGGCGACCATCGAATTTCTGAAAGCGTGGGTGCCGGCGGGCAAGTCGCCAATCTGTGGTAACAGTATCGGTCAGGACCGTCGTTTTCTGTTTAAGTATATGCCGGAACTGGAAGCTTACTTCCACTATCGTTATCTGGACGTAAGCACGTTAAAAGAGTTAGCGCGTCGCTGGAAACCGGAAATTCTCGACGGTTTCAAAAAGCAGGGCACGCACCAGGCGATGGACGACATACGCGAGTCTGTGGCTGAGCTGGCTTACTATCGCGAACATTTTATTAAGCTGTAAAAATGCTGTCCGGATGGATGAAAAAGGGAGTAAGGTAGTCCGTCCGGTGCAAAAACAGGCAAGATGACGAATAATCGAGCACTTGAGCGAAAAATTTAAAAAATCGTTTTCGGGGGGCTTGCAGGAGAAAGGAATTCTCGTATAATGCGCCTCCCGTGACGACACAGAAATGTGAAATTACGACAGCAAGAAAAATGATGTTTGCGGGAATAGCTCAGTTGGTAGAGCACGACCTTGCCAAGGTCGGGGTCGCGAGTTCGAGTCTCGTTTCCCGCTCCAAAATTTGAATGCACCATCAATCGCCGGTATGCACGTGTAGCCAAGCTGTTGCAATGTGAAACCAGAGATTATGCGGGAATAGCTCAGTTGGTAGAGCACGACCTTGCCAAGGTCGGGGTCGCGAGTTCGAGTCTCGTTTCCCGCTCCAAAATTTGAAAAGTATCGAAAGATACGCACCACCCAAGCGGGAATAGCTCAGTTGGTAGAGCACGACCTTGCCAAGGTCGGGGTCGCGAGTTCGAGTCTCGTTTCCCGCTCCAGATTTTTACTCCATTAAATTATCCACAGCGGAAAGCACATGCTGGGGACGATTTTTTTCGCACTTAGATATTCTTGTAAACAGACTTATCCACAGAACGCCTGCCTTCATTTGAAATCCCAATCGCTTCGCCTGATGAATAGTATCAATTTAACTTTATGAATTATTTAATAAAAAATTCATCGTGAATTGTTAATGGGATCACTTGACGATTTTGTGGCCATTGAAACGCAATGTGTTTTTAATTTTATTCACAAGCTGTGGATGGCTCAGGCGTCACGCGTTAAACCCTTTTCGATGACCCTCACAAGGCGTTGTTTCTTCGGTGTCTGCACTTCCACCACGCAGGCATTTCGTTTTTCCAGCTGTTGCGCAATGGCCCATTCTATATGTTCATCCAGAAGTGGGTGCTCACCCCGGCGTTGTTCCAGCGCACGTATATTGGTTTCATCCCAGGGGGCATTGCCCAGCGCGACCGCAATATTACGCAGCCAGCGTAGATGACCAATACGGCGAATCGCCGATCCTTTAGTCACTTTCAAAAACCAGCTCTCACTCCAGGCAAATAATTCAATCAGTTCCGGTGAATGGAGTGCCTTGCGTGGGCTGAAATCAGCTTCGTCGGTTAATTGTGAGAAACGGTTCCACGGGCAGATAAGCTGGCAGTCGTCGCAACCATAGATGCGGTTACCGATTAACGGACGGAACTCCTCTGGAATCGCCCCTTCCAGTTCAATGGTGAGATAAGAGATGCAGCGACGCGCATCGACCGTATAGGGCTCGACAATCGCTCCTGTCGGGCAAATGGTGAGGCAGGCCACGCAGCGACCGCAGTTCTCTTCAACGGGCTGGTCGACAGGCAGCGGTAAATCAATGAGTATTTCTCCCAGGAAGAAGAAGGATCCGGCCTGGCGATTAAGAATAAGTGAGTGCTTACCCACCCAGCCAAGCCCGGCTTTTTCAGCTAACGGGCGCTCAAGAATGGGCGCAGAATCCACAAAGGGTCTAAAATTCAGCGAAGCACAATGCTGCTGGATCTTTTCACCGAGTTGCTTTAATCGGTTACGCAGCAATTTATGATAATCGCGGCCCAGCGCGTAGCGGCTGACATAGCCCAGCGTCGGGTTTTTAAGTGTGCTGGCGAAGGCGGCATTTGCGGGAAGGTAATTCATTCTGACGCTGATGACCCGCAAGGTGCCGGGCAGAAGCTCGTGCGGGCGGGCGCGCATCATACCGTGTCGCGCCATCCACTCCATTTCGCCATGATATTGTTTGTCCAGCCATGCCTGCAGCTTAGGCTCGCTGGCGGAAAGGTCGGTGTCGGCGATCCCGACCTGCTGAAAACCCAGTTCAGTACCCCACTGTTTGATGCTGTGCGCTAATTGATTGAGATCGAGGGGCTCTGACATGACGGACCATACAATGAAGAAATACGCAGCAAGTATACCACACTCCATCTGGCCTGCGGATGAACTGCGGCGCGCGGAAAAGGAGGCGGCAGATAGCCTGGGGATTACGCTGTTTGAACTAATGCAGCGTGCGGGCGAAGCCGCGTTCAATGTCGCGCGGGAACACTACGCTACAACGCGGCACTGGCTTGTGCTGTGCGGTCATGGCAACAATGGCGGGGATGGCTATGTTGTCGCGCGTCTGGCAGCGGCTGCGGGTATCGGGGTGACCTTGCTGGCTATTGAGGGGAATAAGCCGCTGCCGGAAGAGGCACAGGCGGCGCGAGAGGCCTGGCTGAATGCGGGCGGCGTCATCCATGCCGCGGATATTGTCTGGCCTGATGACGTCGATCTGATTATTGATGGTTTACTGGGTACGGGGCTAAACAGCGCCCCACGAGAAGCTATCGCGGCTCTGATAACCCAGGCAAATGCGCATCCTGCCCCGGTACTGGCATTGGATATTCCTTCCGGGCTGCAGGCCCGGACCGGTACAACGCCCGGCGCGGTCATAGAGGCTGCGCACACCGTCACCTTTATCGCCCTGAAACCGGGGCTGCTGACTGGTAAGGCCCGCGATGTTGTCGGCGTGCTCCATCATCATGCGCTGGGGCTGGAAAACTGGCTGGCCGGGCAGGAGACCTTACTGACCAGGGTTGATGCGAGCTTCCTTACCCACTGGTTTACCCCGCGCCGCCCCACCTCTCATAAGGGTTCTCATGGTCGACTGGTTATCATTGGCGGCGATCATGGCACGGCTGGCGCTATCCGCATGGCGGGCGAAGCGGCGCTGCGGGCGGGAGCGGGACTGGTGCGAGTCCTCACGCGTAGCGAAAATATTGCGCCCATCATGACAGCTCGACCGGAGCTGATGGTCCATCAACTCACGCCGCAAAGCCTTGAAGAGAGTCTGGAATGGGCCGATGTGGTGGTTATTGGGCCGGGGCTTGGTCAGCAAGAGTGGGGCAAAAAAGCCCTGCAAAAAGTTGAGAATTTCCGCAAACCGATGCTATGGGACGCCGATGCGCTGAACCTTCTGGCAATCAATCCCGATAAACGTCACAATCGCATCCTGACGCCACATCCTGGCGAGGCAGCGCGTCTGCTTGGCTGCTCCGTTGCAGAAATTGAAAGTGATCGCTTACTTTCTGCGCAACGTCTGCTACAACGATACGCAGGTGTTGTCGTTCTGAAAGGTGCGGGCACGGTGGTGGCGGGCGTTGACGGCAAGGTCAGTATTATTGATGCCGGCAATGCGGGTATGGCCAGCGGCGGCATGGGAGATGTGCTGTCTGGTATTATCGGCGCACTGCTGGGGCAGAAACTTGAACTGTATGATGCGGCCTGCGCAGGCTGTCTCGCCCATGGCGTCGCGGCAGATGTGCTGGCGGCGCGACAGGGGATGCGGGGTATGCTGGCAACCGATCTTTTTTCCACGCTGGTGCGTGTTGTTAACCCGGACGTTATTGAAACAGAAGATGATGAATCGAGTAATTCCTTTACCTGACGAGCAAGCGACCCTGACTTTAGGGCAACGTATGGCACAGGCTTGCAATGGCGCGACAGTGATTTACCTGTATGGCGACCTGGGCGCGGGTAAAACCACTTTTAGCCGGGGCTTTCTGCAGGCCCTGGGTCACCACGGGAACGTAAAAAGCCCGACCTATACACTGGTTGAACCCTACACACTCGATAAGCTGAATGTGTACCACTTCGACCTGTATCGTCTTGCGGATCCTGAGGAGCTCGAATTTATGGGGATCCGCGATTACTTTGCCAACGACGCTATCTGCCTGGTCGAGTGGCCGCAACAAGGTGCGGGTGTGCTGCCTGACCCGGATGTCGAAATTCATATTGATTACCAGGCGCAGGGGCGTGAGGCGCGCATTACTGCTGTATCCTCATCTGGCGATGCATTACTGGCACGTTTGGCCGGTTAATCTAAGGGATGACGGGATGATTTATCGCGTTAAAAGTTGGCTAATGACCGCGCTGATTTTATTCAGCATGCAGGTCGGTGCGGCGAGTTTATCAGATATTCAGGTTTCCAATGGGGATAACCAGGCCCGTATCACATTCAGTTTTATGGGCGACCCGGAATATGCCTTTTCTCAGGAAGGGAAGCGTAGCGTTGCGCTGGATATCAAACAAACCGGTGTCATTCAGGGACTGCCGCTCCAGTTCAGCGGTAACAATTTGGTCAGAAGCATTCGTTCGGGCACGCCGAAAGATAGCCAGTCGTTACGTCTGGTGGTCGATTTAACGCAAAACGGTAAAACCCGGGCGGTGAAACAGCAAAGCGGCACAGGATATACCGTGGTGTTTACTATTGATGCTGATGTGCCGCCACCGCCGCCACCGCCAAAAGCAGTGGCAAAACGCGTTGAGACGCCTGCCGTCACGCCACAACCAGTGCAGAGCCAAACCGGGCGTAATCCTTTTAGCGCCAGCAATGATCGCATTACCAGTGTAACCAGCAGCAATACGGCGGTTCGTCCTGCGGCGCAAGCGCGTCCGGCTTCCGGTGACAGTAAAGTCATTATTGCTATTGATGCCGGCCACGGCGGGCAGGATCCGGGCGCGATTGGACCGGGTGGCACCCAGGAGAAAAACGTCACTATCTCCGTAGCGCGTAAACTGCGTACTTTGCTGAATGATGATCCCATGTTCAAAGCCGTAATGACGCGCGACGGCGATTACTTTATCTCGGTGATGGGGCGTTCGGATGTAGCACGTAAACAAAACGCAAACTTTCTGGTGTCGATACATGCGGATGCCGCACCGAATCGTGATGCCACTGGCGCCTCTGTCTGGGTGCTTTCTAACCGTCGCGCCAACAGTGAAATGGCGGGCTGGCTTGAGCAGCACGAGAAGCAGTCCGAGCTGTTGGGCGGAGCGGGCGATGTACTGGCGAACAGCCAGTCTGACCCCTACCTGAGTCAGGCGGTGCTGGATTTACAATTCGGCCATTCTCAGCGTGTCGGTTATGATGTCGCCAGCAGTATGATTACTCAGCTGGCGCGTATTGGCGCGCTGCATAAGCGACATCCGGAACATGCAAGCCTTGGTGTACTTCGCTCGCCGGATATCCCGTCGGTGCTGGTTGAAACCGGGTTTATCAGTAACAACAGCGAAGAGCGTATGCTGGGCAGTGATGAGTACCAGCAGCAGCTTGCGGAAGCGATCTACACGGGGTTGCGCAATTATTTCCTTGCGCACCCTCTGCAGTCTGCGCCGCAGAGTGGTACCGGACAAATGGCTAACGCCGCAGCGCCCGCCAGCGGATTGCTTAATTAAGGAGACTTCATGCCGATTCAGGTTTTGCCGCCACAGCTTGCGAACCAAATCGCCGCTGGCGAAGTGGTGGAACGCCCTGCGTCGGTGGTGAAGGAACTGGTGGAAAACAGCCTGGATGCGGGCGCGACCCGCATCGATATCGACATCGAACGCGGCGGAGCTAAGCTCATCCGCATTCGCGATAACGGCGGCGGCATTAAAAAAGATGAGCTGGCACTGGCGCTGGCACGTCATGCCACCAGTAAAATCGCCTCGCTTGACGATCTTGAAGCCATTATCAGCCTGGGGTTTCGCGGAGAAGCGCTGGCCAGTATCAGCTCTGTTTCGCGTTTGACGCTCACCTCGCGCACCGCCGAACAGCAGGAGGCCTGGCAGGCTTACGCGGAAGGCCGCGATATGGACGTGACGGTTAAACCGGCCGCCCATCCCGTAGGTACCACGCTGGAAGTACTGGACCTCTTCTATAACACCCCTGCGCGGCGCAAATTCATGCGCACCGAAAAAACCGAATTTGGCCATATTGATGAAGTCGTACGACGCATCGCACTGGCGCGTTTTGATGTCACCATCAACCTGAGCCATAACGGTAAGATGATGCGCCAGTACCGTGCGGTGACCCAGAACGGGCAAAAAGAGCGTCGACTGGGGGCGATTTGCGGTACTGCATTTCTGGAGCAGGCGCTGGAAATCGAATGGCAGCATGGGGATCTGGCGTTACGTGGCTGGGTGGCTGAGCCCACGGCGACCACTTCCGCTTTTGCCGAAATTCAGTATTGCTACGTCAATGGCCGCATGATGCGCGATCGCCTGATTAACCATGCGATTCGCCAGGCCTGTGAAGACAAGCTTGGGGCGGATCAGCAGCCTGCATTTGTACTCTATTTAGAGATAGACCCACATCAGGTTGATGTGAACGTACATCCGGCAAAACATGAGGTGCGTTTTCACCAGTCGCGGTTGGTCCATGACTTCATTTATCAGGGGGTGTTGAGCGTGCTGCAACAGCAGACCGCGACCACATTACCGCTGGAAGACGAACCTGCGCCTCGCCCGATACCGGAAAACCGCATTGCCGCCGGGCGCAATCATTTCGCCGAACCGTCGGTGATGCGCGAACCCGCGCCGCGAACGTCTGTATCATCAGGGGCTTCTTCGGCAGGTTCTTCGCGTGCGCCTTCGTGGCCAAACGCGCAGCCGGGTTATCAGAAGCAGCAAGGCGCGCTATACCGGCAGTTACTGGAAACTCCGGCTACGGAGCGTAAAGCGGATGTCGTAAAAGAAGCCACTCCGGTTCTGGACGCACACAGCCAGAGTTTTGGTCGGGTATTGACAGTAGTTACGCCCGCTTTTGCGTTGCTTGAGCGTGGCGGCCAGGTATCGTTACTGGCATTACCCGTGGCGGAACGGTGGTTGAGGCAGGCGCAATTGTCGCCGACCAGTGGCCCGGTGTGCGGACAGCCGCTGCTCATTCCCGTGCGTCTAAAAGTTTCGGCGCAAGAGAATGCTGCGTTAAAACGCGCGCAGCCTGTCCTGGCCGAAATGGGTATCGAATTTGTGCCGGATGGTCAACATGTTACGATTCGCGCCGTGCCTTTACCCTTACGCCAACAAAATTTACAAATCTTGATTCCTGAACTGATAGGCTACCTGGCGCAGCAGACAGAGATTGATGCGATGAATGTTTCCCACTGGCTGGCCCGTCATCTGGCGAGCGACCACACCCAGTGGAATATGGCGCAGGCCATCAGCCTGCTTACCGACGTCGAGCGTCTTTGTCCGCATCTGGTTAAGACCCCACCAGATGGTTTGTTACAACCTGTTGATTTATCTATGGCGATGAATGCCCTGAAACATGAGTGATGTAAGCAAGGCTGGCCTGCCTAAGGCTATTTTTTTGATGGGGCCGACGGCCTCCGGCAAAACGGCGCTAGCCATTGAGTTACGTAAAGTTTTGCCAGTTGAGTTGATAAGCGTGGATTCAGCCCTTATCTATCAGGGGATGGACATCGGTACGGCGAAGCCGAATGCCGCTGAATTACGCGCCGCTCCGCACCGGTTGTTGGATATTCTCGACCCGTCGCAGGCGTACTCCGCGGCCGATTTTCGTCGCGATGCGCTGGCAGCAATGGCGGAGATTACCGCAGAAGGGCGCATTCCCCTGCTGGTAGGCGGCACAATGCTTTACTTTAAGGCGCTGCTGGAAGGATTGTCCCCTTTGCCATCAGCGGACCCTGCGGTACGAGCAGAAATTGAAAGACAAGCAGCAGAGCGTGGATGGGACGCATTGCATCAGCAGTTACAGACCATTGATCCTGTAGCTGCAGCGCGAATCCATCCAAATGATCCGCAAAGGCTTTCCCGGGCACTGGAAGTTTTTTTCATTTCGGGTAAAACTTTAACAGATCTGACGCAAACGTCTGGAGAGACTCTGCCGTATCAGGTGCATCAGTTCGCCATCGCCCCGGCGAGCCGTGAACTGCTCCATCAGCGAATTGAGCAGCGTTTTCACCAGATGTTAGCTTCGGGTTTTGAAGCAGAAGTGCGGGCGCTTTTTGCTCGCGGAGATTTGCATACGGATATGCCTTCCATTCGTTGTGTGGGTTATCGCCAGATGTGGTCATATCTTGAAGGCGAAATATCCTACGACGAAATGGTTTACAGAGGTGTTTGCGCCACGAGGCAGTTAGCTAAGCGGCAAATAACCTGGTTGCGTGGCTGGGATGGCGTTCACTGGTTAGACAGTGAAAAGCCCCAGGAGTCATACAACGAAGTGTTACAGGTTATTGGTGCGATCGCGAATTGAATGTGTACAATCAAGTTGTATCGTGCGCAAAATTTTACGCAGTTTTCAGAACTCCCGGGTTCTAAGTACAAAACAAGCATATAAGGAAAAGATAGAATGGCTAAGGGGCAATCTTTACAAGATCCGTTCCTGAACGCACTGCGTCGGGAACGTGTTCCAGTTTCAATTTATTTGGTGAATGGTATCAAGCTGCAAGGGCAAATTGAGTCTTTCGATCAGTTCGTGATCCTGTTGAAAAACACGGTCAGCCAGATGGTCTACAAGCATGCTATTTCCACTGTTGTTCCGTCTCGCCCGGTTTCTCATCATAGCAACAACGCGGGCGGCGGCTCCAGCAGCAACTATCATCATGGTAGCAATGCACAGGCTTCTGCGCAGCAGGACAGCGAAGAGACCGAATAAGGTTGCTTGCTGTTTATCTACATCGGGGAGCCAGGGTTTCTGTGTTCCCCGCTGATCTTTTTTGAGGGTTTACGCTTGTTTGACCGTTATGACGCCGGTGAGCAGGCGGTACTGGTACACATCTATTTTTCGCAAGACAAAGATATGGAAGATCTCCAGGAGTTTGAATCCCTGGTCTCTTCCGCCGGTGTCGAAGCAATGCAGGTGATTACCGGGAGCCGTAAAGCACCGCACCCCAAGTATTTTGTTGGTGAAGGTAAAGCCGTTGAGATTGCGGATGCCGTAAAAGCGACGGGCGCTTCCGTCGTGCTCTTTGATCATGCGCTGACCCCAGCCCAGGAACGTAACCTGGAGCGTTTATGTGAATGCCGCGTCATCGATCGCACGGGGCTGATATTAGACATTTTTGCCCAGCGTGCGCGTACCCATGAGGGTAAGTTGCAGGTTGAGCTGGCACAGTTGCGTCACCTGGCGACACGCCTGGTGCGTGGCTGGACCCACCTTGAAAGACAGAAGGGCGGGATTGGTTTGCGTGGCCCGGGTGAAACCCAGCTCGAAACTGACCGCCGCCTTCTGCGTAATCGTATTACCCAGATCCTCTCGCGTCTCGAACGCGTTGAGAAGCAGCGTGAACAGGGACGTCGTTCCCGCACGAAAGCGGACATCCCAACGGTGTCGCTGGTGGGCTATACCAACGCCGGTAAATCCACCCTGTTTAATCAAATAACCGAGGCTCAGGTGTATGCCGCGGATCAGCTGTTTGCGACGCTCGATCCGACGCTACGCCGTATTGATGTCGCCGACGTAGGGGAAACCGTACTGGCGGATACCGTCGGTTTTATTCGCCATCTGCCGCACGATCTGGTGGCTGCGTTTAAAGCGACGTTGCAGGAAACCCGGCAGGCAACGCTGTTATTGCATGTCATTGACGCTGCGGATGTGCGTGTCGCGGAGAACATCGAAGCCGTGAATATTGTGCTTGAGGAGATCGATGCACATGAAATCCCGACGCTGCTGGTGATGAACAAAATCGATATGCTGGATGATTTTGAACCGCGTATCGACCGTGATGATGAAAATAAACCGATTCGGGTGTGGCTTTCCGCCCAGACCGGAGTCGGCGTACCACTGTTATTCCAGGCTTTAACAGAGCGGCTGTCTGGCGAGGTTGCGCAGCATACGTTGCGTTTGCCGGCAAAAGAAGGTCGTCTGAGAAGCCGTTTTTATCAGCTTCAGGCCATCGAAAAAGAGTGGATGGAGGAAGACGGGAGTCTGGGTATACAGGTGCGTATGCCGATTGTGGACTGGCGTCGCCTCTGTAAACAAGAACCGGCACTGGAAGACTACGTCGTCTGACCGGTTGGCCAGAAGGATTTTCCCCTTTTGGGGTACCAAAAATGATTTGGGTTGCAGCGCGGCGGCAACTGAAGGCAGTCGACAAAGAGGCAGCCCAAAGCATGAAGGGTAAAACCGCATAACAAATATGGAGCACATACATGGCGTGGAATCAGCCCGGTAACAACGGACAAGACCGCGACCCGTGGGGAAGCAGCAAACCAGGCGGCAACTCTGAGGGAAATGGAAACAAAGGCGGTCGCGATCAGGGGCCACCTGATCTGGATGATATCTTCCGTAAGCTGAGCAAAAAACTCGGCGGCCTGGGCGGTGGCAAAGGCACCGGTTCAGGTGGCGCAAGCCAACAACCTTCCGGCCCGCGTGGCCATGTTGGCGGCCGTATCGTCAGTATCGTTGCGGCTGCTGCCGTGATTATCTGGGCTGCCAGCGGGTTCTACACCATTAAAGAAGCGGAACGTGGCGTTGTAACCCGTTTCGGTAAATTCAGCCATCTGGTAGAGCCAGGTCTGAACTGGAAACCGACCTTTATTGATAACGTGACTGCGGTAAACGTCGAATCCGTTCGCGAACTGGCGGCATCCGGTGTCATGTTAACGTCCGATGAAAACGTCGTGCGTGTCGAAATGAACGTGCAGTACCGCGTAACCGATCCTGAACGTTACCTCTATAGCGTGACCAGCGCTGATGACAGCCTGCGCCAGGCGACGGACAGTGCCCTGCGTGGCGTTATTGGTAAATACAGCATGGACCGCATTCTGACGGAAGGCCGTACTGTTATCCGTAGCGATACCCAGCGTGAACTGGAAGAGACCATCAGACCGTACAACATGGGCGTCACGCTACTGGACGTCAACTTCCAGGCGGCACGTCCGCCAGAAGAGGTCAAATCCGCATTTGATGATGCGATTGCCGCGCGTGAAAACGAGCAGCAATTCATCCGTGAAGCGGAAGCGTATGCTAACGAAGTGCAGCCTCGTGCAAATGGTCAGGCGCAGCGTATTCTTGAAGAAGCGCGTGCGTATAAGACCCAAACCATTCTGGAAGCGCAGGGTGAAGTGGCTCGTTTTGCGAAGATCCTTCCTGAATATAAAGCCGCACCGGAAATCACCCGTGAGCGTCTCTATATCGAGACCATGGAAAAAGTGCTGAGCCATACCCGTAAGGTGCTGGTAAACGATAAAGGTGGCAACCTGATGGTTCTGCCGCTTGATCAGATGCTGAAAGGCGGGAATGCACCTGCGGCAAAGAGCGATAGCAGTGGCGCGAACAACCTTCTGCGCCTGCCGCCTGCGTCCTCTTCTGGTAACAGTGGTGCGAGCAATTCATCGTCCATCAGTCAGGGCGACATCATGGACCAACGCCGCGCTAACGCGCAGCGTAACGACTATCAGCGTCAGGGGGAATAACGATGCGTAAGTCAGTTATCGCGATTATCATTATCGCGCTGGTAGTGCTCTACACCTCTATTTTTGTCGTAAAAGAGGGTGAACGCGGGATCAAATTCCAGTTCAGCAGCGTAGTGCGTGACGGCGATAAAAAACCGGTAATTTATGAGCCGGGTCTGCATTTCAAAGTGCCTTTTATTCAGTCAGTTAAAATGATGGACGCGCGTATTCAGACGATGGATAACCAGGCCGATCGTTTCGTGACCAAAGAGAAGAAAGACCTGATTGTCGACTCGTACATCAAGTGGCGAATCAGCGATTTCAGCCGTTACTTCCTGGCGACAGGCGGCGGTGACGTCTCCCAGGCGGAAGTGCTGCTGAAACGTAAGTTCTCGGACCGTCTGCGTTCTGAAATTGGCCGCCTGGATGTGAAAGACATCGTGACCGACTCCCGTGGTCGCCTGACGCTGGAAGTGCGTGACGCGCTGAACTCCGGTTCCGCGGGTACGGAAGACGAAGTGGCCACGCCAGGAGCGGATAACGAGATCGCGAAAGCGGCGGAGCGCGTTCAGGCCGAAACCAACGGCAAGGTTCCGGCGGTGAACCCGAATAGTATGGCGGCGCTGGGTATTGAAGTTGTTGATGTGCGTATCAAGCAGATCAACCTGCCAACCGAGGTTTCGGAAGCGATCTTCAACCGTATGCGCGCTGAGCGTGAAGCGGTAGCCCGTCGCCATCGTTCGCAGGGTCAGGAAGAAGCTGAAAAGCTGCGCGCAGCGGCCGATTATGAAGTCACGAAGACACTGGCGGAGTCTGAGCGCCAGGGCCGTATTCTGCGTGGTGAAGGCGATGCCGAAGCGGCGAAACTGTTTGCTGACGCCTTTAGTCAGGATCCAGACTTCTACGCATTTATTCGTAGCCTGCGTGCTTACGAAAGCAGTTTCCAGAGCAACCAGGATGTGATGGTGCTCAGCCCGGATAGCGATTTCTTCCGTTACATGAAGACACCGACTTCCGCGACACGCTAAACTGACCTCATCGGTTTTCGAAGTAAAAACCACCGGCCCATCAGGGCGGTGGTTTTCTTTTTATAAGGATAAAAAATGAACGCAACAATCTGGCTGGCACTGGCGCTCGTGCTGGTATTTGAAGGGCTCGGTCCGATGCTTTATCCCAGAGCCTGGCGGCGAATGATTGCCACGATGAGCACATTGCCAGATAACCTGTTGCGCCGCTTTGGAGGGGGTCTTGTGGTCGCCGGTATCGTTATCTACTACATGTTGAGGAAAACGATTGGCTGATCAAAAAACGGTCGGATTTGCCTCATTTTGGGTACAAAAAGTGCTGTATATCTGAAAAAGCGATGGTAGAATCCATTTTTAAGCAAACGGTGATTTTGAAAAAATGGGTAACAACGTCGTCGTACTGGGCACCCAATGGGGTGACGAAGGTAAAGGGAAGATTGTTGATCTTCTGACTGAACGGGCTAAATATGTTGTTCGCTACCAGGGCGGTCACAACGCAGGCCATACTCTCGTAATCAACGGTGAAAAAACCGTCCTCCATCTTATTCCATCAGGCATTCTTCGTGACAATGTGACCAGCATCATCGGTAACGGTGTTGTGCTGTCTCCTGCCGCGCTGATGAAAGAGATGAAAGAACTGGAAGACCGTGGTATCCCGGTTCGTGAACGTCTGCTGCTCTCCGAAGCATGCCCGCTGATCCTTGATTATCACGTCGCGCTCGATGTGGCACGTGAGAAAGCGCGCGGTGCGAAAGCTATCGGCACCACTGGTCGTGGTATCGGACCTGCTTATGAAGATAAAGTTGCTCGCCGCGGTCTGCGTGTTGGTGACCTGTTCGATAAAGCGACCTTTGCTGACAAACTGAAAGAAGTGATGGAATATCACAACTTCCAGCTGGTGAATTTCTATAAAGTCGAAGCGGTTGACTACCAGAAAGTGCTGGATGATGTCATGGCGATTGCCGACATCCTCACTGCAATGGTGGTTGATGTTTCCGATCTGTTGGATCAGGCGCGTCAGCGCGGCGACTTCGTGATGTTCGAAGGTGCGCAGGGTACGCTGCTGGATATCGACCACGGTACCTATCCGTACGTAACTTCGTCTAACACCACCGCAGGTGGCGTGGCGACCGGCTCTGGCCTGGGTCCGCGTTATGTGGATTACGTTCTGGGTATCATCAAAGCTTACTCCACGCGCGTGGGTGCGGGTCCGTTCCCGACTGAACTGTTCGATGATATCGGCGAGTTCCTGTGCAAACAGGGTAACGAGTACGGTGCAACCACTGGTCGACGTCGTCGTACTGGCTGGCTGGATTCTGTTGCTGTACGTCGTGCAGTACAGATCAACTCCCTGTCTGGCTTCTGCCTGACCAAGCTGGACGTTCTGGACGGCCTGAAAGAAGTGAAGATTTGTGTTGCTTACCGTATGCCGGATGGCCGCGAAGTAACAACGACTCCGCTGGCGGCAGACAACTGGGAAGGTATTGAGCCGATTTATGAAACCATGCCTGGCTGGTCTGAATCGACCTTCGGCGTGAAAGAGCGTAGCGGGTTACCGCAGGCGGCGTTGAATTACATCAAACGTATTGAAGAACTGACTGGCGTACCGATCGATATTATCTCTACCGGTCCGGACCGCACAGAAACCATGATCCTGCGCGACCCATTCGACGCGTAATGATCTCTGGGGCTTGCCTGGCAGGCCCCACTCTTCCTGCTTTTTTCCCCTTCAGTTCAAATAAATTAGCGGCATCACTGTTGGCTGGTTTATCATCAATAGAGTCAATACCTGTAGGTATCTCACCTTTCTCCCTTTTTACTGAGGTAGATGTGCAGTTAACAAGTTTTACGGATTACGGATTACGCGCGCTGATTTACATGGCTTCCTTGCCGGAAGGAAAGATGACCAGCATTACCGAAGTCACTGAAATTTATGGTGTGTCCCGTAATCATATGGTCAAAATAATCAATCAACTTAGTCGTGAAGGTTACGTTGCTGCCGTCAGAGGAAAAAACGGCGGGATACGCCTTGGCCGCGCGGCGAAAGATATCTGCATTGGCGATGTCGTGCGTGACCTGGAACCACTGGCACTGGTTAACTGCAGCAGTGAGTTTTGCCATATTACTTCCGCCTGCCGCCTTAAGCGGGCGCTTTCTAAGGCTGTGCAAAGTTTTCTCAAGGAGCTGGATAACTACACGCTGGCCGATTTGGTTGAAGAGAATCAACCGCTTTACAAATTACTGCTGGTGGAACAATAAAAACCCTGACTATTTCACGGTGCATCGCGGCGGCAACTGAGCGAATTTACCCGACGCTTACATCAGTAAGTGACGGGGTGAGTGAAGCAAGCCAACTAAGAGGTAGCGTAAAAGATGACGGGACTTTCACCAGAGATGACAACGGAGGAACCGCTATGTCACACGATCCTTTCCAGGAACGCGAAGCTGAAAAATACACAAACCCCATCCCCAGCCGCGAATTTATCCTCGAACATTTAACAAAACGTGAAAAACCTGCCAGCCGTGAAGAACTGGCAATTGAACTCAATATCGAAGGCGAAGAGCAAAACGAAGCACTGCGCCGCCGCCTGCGCGCCATGGAGCGCGACGGACAACTGGTCTTTACCCGCCGTCAGTGTTACGCCTTGCCAGAACGCCTTGATTTGCTTAAAGGAACGGTTATTGGTCACCGCGATGGCTACGGTTTCTTGCGCGTAGAAGGCCGCAAAGACGATCTGTACCTCTCCAGCGAACAGATGAAAATGTGTATCCACGGCGATCAGATTCTGGCTCAGCCTTTGGGTGCTGACCGTAAAGGTCGTCGTGAAGCGCGCGTCGTGCGCATCCTGGTGCCAAAAACCAGCCAGATTGTCGGCCGCTACTTTACTGATGCGGGCGTCGGCTTTGTGGTGCCGGATGACAGCCGTCTGAGCTTCGACATCCTCATCCCACCAGAAGAGATTATGGGCGCACGCATGGGTTTTGTGGTGGTGGTTGAACTCACCCAGCGCCCGACCCGTCGCACTAAAGCCATCGGTAAAATCGTCGAGGTGCTGGGCGATAACATGGGTACCGGCATGGCTGTCGATATGGCGCTGCGCACTCATGAAATCCCTTATGTCTGGCCGCCAGCGGTTGAAAAGCAGATCTCCGGCCTGAAAGAGCAGGTGCCGGAAGAGGCGAAAGCGGGTCGTGTTGATCTGCGCAACTTGCCGCTGGTCACCATCGACGGCGAAGACGCTCGCGACTTTGATGATGCTGTTTATTGTGAAAAAAAACGCGGCGGCGGCTGGCGTTTGTGGGTGGCCATCGCCGATGTGAGCTATTACGTCCGCCCTGGCACACCGCTGGATGACGAGGCGCGTAGTCGCGGTACATCGGTCTATTTCCCTTCTCAGGTAGTACCGATGCTGCCGGAAGTGCTCTCTAATGGTCTCTGCTCGCTTAACCCGCAGGTTGACCGTCTGTGCATGGTCTGCGAAATGACCGTCTCGACAAAAGGGCGTCTGACTGGCTTTAAATTCTACGAAGCGGTGATGAGCTCTCATGCGCGTCTGACTTACACCAAAGTCTGGCATATGTTGCAGGGCGATCAGGAACTGCGTGAGCAGTACGCGCCGCTCGTGAAGCACATCGAAGAGTTACACAACCTTTATAAAGCGCTCGATCAGGCTCGCGCCGAGCGCGGTGGCATCTCGTTTGAAAGTGAAGAAGCTAAATTTATCTTCAACGCCGAGCGTCGCATTGAGCGTATCGAGCAGACGCAACGTAATGATGCGCACAAGCTCATCGAAGAGTGCATGATCCTGGCCAACATCGCCGCTGCACGCTTTGTGGAAAAGGCCAGCGAACCAGCGCTGTTCCGTATTCACGATAAGCCGAGCAACGATGCGATTACCGCATTCCGCTCGGTGCTGTCCGAACTGGGACTGGAGCTGCCTGGCGGTGGCAAACCAGAGCCGCGCGATTATGCTGAGCTGCTGGAGTCCATCGCCGATCGTCCCGATCATGAGATGCTGCAAACCATGCTGCTGCGATCCATGAAACAGGCGGTCTACGATCCGGAAAACCGTGGTCACTTCGGCCTGGCGCTGCAATCGTATGCACACTTTACCTCGCCGATCCGCCGTTATCCGGATCTGTCGCTGCACCGTGCTATCAAGTATTTGCTGGCAAAAGAGCAGGGCCATAAAGGTAACAGCACAGAGACCGGCGGTTGGCACTACTCTATGGAAGAGATGCTACAACTGGGCCAGCACTGTTCGATGACCGAACGGCGTGCGGATGAAGCAACCCGAGAAGTCTCTGACTGGCTGAAGTGCGACTTTATGCAGGATCAGGTGGGTAACACCTTCTCCGGCGTGATCGCCAGTGTTACCGGTTTTGGTTTCTTTGTACGTCTGGATGACCTGTTTATCGATGGTCTGGTGCATGTCTCCACGCTGGATAACGACTACTATCGCTTCGACCAGGTCGGTCAGCGTTTGATTGGCGAATCAGGCGGTCAGACCTATCGTCTGGGCGACAAAGTGCAGGTTCGCGTGGAAGCTGTCAACATGGACGAGCGCAAGATCGACTTCTCGCTGATCTCCAGTGAACGCGGCCCGCGCAATGTCGGTAAAACCGCCCGTGAAAAGGCAAAAAAAGGCAGCGGTGCGAAACCGTCGGGTAAACGTCGTCAGACCGGTAAGAAAGTGAATTTCGAACCCGACAGCGCATTTCGTAAAGCGAAAGGCCCGGCGAAACCGAAGAAAGAAAAAAGCGTGAAAAAGCCCTCCGCGAAGACGCAAAAAATCGCTGCGGCGACCAAAGCGAAACGCGCCGCTAAAAAGAAAGCGGCTGAATAAGCTGCCATGAAATACCGTCTAATAACCCCTCTCAATCCAGAGGGGTTATTCTTTTTTAACGTAATATATTCCCGCTTGTAATAGAAATTGCCTTCCGGTTGGTTATTTCTCTGACTTAGCTAAATAATGAAAATCGATATTTATTATTGGTGATTAGCGCTCAGAATCTGATGTGTATAGTGACTCCCATCTGTTATTCGCTTATTTAGCAAGGAGTCGTTATGCATCTGGCGCGCTTTCCCCGACTTTCACTCGGCCATTTTCCTACCCCCCTGGAGCCTCTGAATAATCTTTCTGCATTACTGGGTGGTCCGAAAATATGGATCAAACGTGATGATGCGACAGGGCTTGCCAGCGGTGGCAATAAAACCCGTAAGCTGGAGTTTCTGCTGGCCGATGCGCTGGAGAAAAAAGCTGATGTGATCATTACCCAGGGGGCGACCCAGTCTAACCATGTGCGCCAGACCATTGCCGGCGCGGCGAAACTTGGGCTGGCTGCAAAAGTGCTGCTGGAAAAACGCGTCACCGATTTTGGCGAAGAGTATCAACGTTCCGGGAATGTCCTGCTGGATGATTTGCTGGGCGGCGAAATTGTTGCCCATCTTCCGGGCGGCACTGATATGCAGCAGGCGATGGAAGAGTATGCCTTGACGCTCCGAGAGCAGGGCCACAACCCCTACGTCATCCCTGGCGGTGGTTCTAACCCGATTGGCGCACTGGGCTACGTAGCCTGCGCTGAAGAGCTTCTTTACCAGTCTTCACAGTTACGTTTGCGTATTGATCATGTTGTGCACGCTACCGGCAGTACGGGTACACAAGCCGGGCTGGTCGCCGGGTTTACCGCCACCAACAGCCAGGTGCCTGTGCTGGGGATTAGCGTTCGCGCACCGAAGGCGAAGCAGGAGGAGAACGTCTGGAATCTGGCCTCGCGCACCCTGGCATTGCTGGGTGTGCCGGGTGAGCTGCCGCGTGAGGCGGTGGTGGCGAACAGCGATTACGTTGGTGATGGTTATGGCCTGCCAACCGAGAGCATGCTGGAGGCACTGACCCTCTTTGCCCGTCATGAAGGCATTCTTCTCGACCCGGTCTATTCCGGCAAAGGAGCGGCCGGGCTTATCGACCTGATTCGCAAGGGCCATTTCCGCAAGGATGAGAACGTAGTGTTTATCCACACTGGTGGTTCGGTTGGCCTGTTTGGTTACCGCCAGGTGCTGGAGGCGCATGCCCGTCATGGCTAAGCCCTTTTTGCTCGGCGTGCTGGGTGGCATGGGGCCGCTCGCCACGCTCGACTTTCAGCACAAATTGCTTGATGCCACACCGGCGCAGAGCGATCAGCACCATCTGCCGTCGGTAGTATGGAATGTGCCGCAAATCGCCGATCGGCAAAAGGCGCTGGCCGGGATTGGCCCGTCGCCGTTGCCTCAGCTACTTGAAGGCATTAAAAAACTGAATCAGGCGGGGGCGAGCCATATCGCTATCCCCTGCAATACTGCACACCACTGGTATTCGCAACTGAGCGCCGCCAGCGATGCGCCCATTTTGCATATCGTGGATGCCACCCTGGATGCGCTATTAACGGTGGCTAAAAAGCCCGAACGTGTCGGCATCATTGCCACTAAAGGGACGCTGGACGCAGGCTGGTATCAGCAACGACTCGCAGCTCAGGGTATTGAATCCATTACGCCCACCGAAGACGAACTGGCGGAGTGGTTTGTACCCGGATGCTATGCCGTGAAGCGTGGCAAACTGACCGAGGGTGGCGAAATGCTCTCTTTGCAGGCGCTGGCGCTGATGGCGCGCGGCGCGCAGCAACTGGTGCTGGCCTGCACGGAGGTCCCGGTGGCTCTGCGCGCGGTGGATGCGCCATTTTTGCCACTCACCTACGACCCCGCACAAGCGCTGGCCGAACGATGTTCCCGCCTCTGGCAGGACTATCGCCTCACGCAACAGGCATAAAACAAGACGCTTTAATTGATTATTTTCTCCTGTTTTGCAGGAGTGATGACATGCATTTATCTCAAGGAAAAAGAAATGAAAAAAACGCTCGGCATATTATTCGCAGCAGCCAGTTTTTGGACCAATATCAGTATGGCCGCCAATCCTCCAGAAGTCCGTGTGGCTTATAGCGGCGGCTCGCAGGTATTAATGTTGGCAAAAGCCGATGGCTCGTTAGATAAGGCATTACACAGCCAGGTGAAATGGGTGCAATTCGCTTCCGGTGCGGATGCACTTAATTATTTCGCCAGTAATGCGATTGATATTGCGAATTTCGGCTCCAGTCCGGCAACTGCGGGTATCGTGCGTAAATTACCGGTTGAAATTATTGGTGTCTCCGGTGTGATAGCCAGCTACGAGCGTTTAATTGGTAAAGAAGGCATCAACAATATTAAAGATATTGAAGGGAAACGCGTGGCCTATCCGCCGAACTCCACCGCGCAATATGCGCTGGAAGCGGCTATCAGCGTCAATAAACTGGATCGCAGCAAAATTACCCTCCTGCCATTGCGCCCGGCAGAGATGGTGGCGGCCTGGAAACGCGGTGATATTGATGCAGGCTATGTATGGGCGCCGTTTGCCCAGGAGCTGGAATCCTCCGGCGGTCACCAGGTCTTTGCCACTAAAGATCTGCAAAAAGATGGCTACCTGATTTACAACAACTACGTCGTACGTAAAGCCTTTGCGCAACAATATCCAGAAACGGTAAGCGCCTTCCTGCGCATACACCAGCAGAAAGTCGACGAGTTTAAGAAAGACCCGGAAAGCGCAGCGGCTATCGTAGCGAAAGAGGTAGGTGCACCGGTGACTACCGCGGCTAATACCCTGGGGGGGCTGGAGTATCCGACACTGGCCGATCAAGGCACGGCGGCCTGGCTGGGTAACGGCACAGATACCACGCACAGTGGTATCGGCAAGGCGCTCAGCAAAACGTCCAACTTTCTCGCAGGCATAGGCGAAATCCGCCAGCGTGATATCCCGGACAACTGGGATGCGGCCATCGACTCCCGTTACATCCGGGAAGCGGCAGCAAAATGAAAGTAAGTCAGCATATTGCCATCAGCGTATTTTCGGTGGCGGTTTTCTTCGCACTCTGGCAACTGGCGGCCACCCGGCAATGGGTGGACCCGCTGTTGCTGCCGTCACTCACCGATATTGGCCTTACGGCACAAGAACTTCTGGCAGACGGCTATCGCCAGGTGCCGCTGTGGCAGCACGTAGCGGTGAGCCTGGCCCGCGCCCTGAGCGCTTTTGCCGTCGCGATTGTGTTGGGCATCCCGCTCGGGCTGTTGATGGGGCTTTCGCCCGGTTTGTCCGCGGTGCTTAACCCGTTCGTGCAATTCCTGCGCCCGTTGCCGAAAATCGCGCTGATCCCGCTGGCGGTGGTGTGGCTGGGGATTGGAGAAGCCTCGAAATTCTTCCTGATCTTTATCGCCACCTTCCTGAGCGTGGTGGTTGGCGCGTCGGCGGCGGTAGAGCGGATTGGCCGGGCGCGCATTCGTGTGGCGCAAACGCTGGGTGCGACAAAAGGGCAGATTTTCCTGCGTGTGGTGTTGCCGGACGCGCTACCGGATCTCTTCACCACCGTCAGGCTATCAATCGGCATTGGCTGGACATCGCTGATCGCTGCCGAGATGGTGGCGGCAAGTTCCGGCCTCGGCTGGATGGTGATTAATGCCAGCTCCTACTTACGCACCGATATCGTCATGCTCGGCATTCTGTTGCTGGGTGGAACGGGCTATCTGTTGGATTTATTACTGTTGGGACTGCAACGTATGTTTGTCCCATGGGCGGGGAAAGAATAATGAGTGCCATCGCGCTGGAAAATGTCAGCCTCTCCTTTGCGGCAAAACCGCAGCCGTTTACGGTTCTGGAGGAGATCAATCTCACTCTGGATAAAGGGGAGTTTGTGGTACTGCTGGGGCCGTCGGGCTGCGGCAAATCCACTATCCTCAATCTTGTCGCCGGGTTTACCAAACCGGATAGCGGCCGCGTACTGGCGACCGGAAAACCCGTGCAGCAGCCGGGGCCGGAGCGCGGCATGATCTTTCAGCAGCCAAACCTGTTCCCGTGGTTGTCAGTGCTGGATAACGTCACCTTTGGCCCGCGTCTGGGCCGTTATCAAAAAGAAGAGGTCAATGCCCGTGCGCTGGACTGGCTGAACCGCGTTGGTCTGAAAGGTTTTGAGCAGCATGCGCCGTGGCAGCTTTCCGGCGGTATGAAACAGCGTGTGGCGCTGGCCCGCGCCTGGCTGCCGGGGCCGGAGGTATTGCTCCTGGATGAACCTTTCGGGGCGCTGGATGCACAAACCCGCCTGATGATGCAGGAACTCCTGCGAGAGGCCTGGCTTACCACTGGCACCACGCTGCTGTTCGTTACCCACGATGTAGAAGAGGCGCTGTTTCTCGCTGACCGCATCCTGGTGATGTCGGCGAAACCGGGAAAAATCGTCGAAGAGATTGTCCTGCCCTTTGGCCGCGATCGCGATATCGAAACGCTCGCGGAGCACCCGCGTTACGGCGAAATCAAGCAGCACGTTTTACACCGCGTCCGTCAGGAGGCGAAACGCCATCTTAGTTGATTCGATCTGAGGCGTCTGTCGGTTATAATGTGGCGATGTGAATGTCTCACAGCCTATTCAACCCGGCGATATCGCCCCAAATGAGTACCATTGATGAGTGAAATGATTTACGGCATCCATGCGGTGCAGGCCCTGCTGGAACGCGCACCAGAGCGTTTTCAGGAAGTGTTTATTCTCAAGGGGCGCGAAGACAAACGTCTGCTGCCCCTGATCCACGCGCTGGAAGCGCAGGGTGTCGTGATTCAGGTCGCTAACCGTCAATATCTGGATGAAAAAAGCGAAGGGGCGGTGCACCAGGGCATTATTGCTCGCGTGAAACCGGGCCGTCAGTATCAGGAAAACGATCTTCCGGATCTGATCGCCAGCCTCGATCAACCCTTCTTACTGATCCTTGATGGCGTCACCGATCCTCATAACCTCGGCGCCTGCCTGCGTAGCGCCGATGCGGCTGGCGTACATGCGGTGATCGTCCCGAAAGACAAGTCTGCGCAACTGAATGCGACTGCTAAAAAAGTGGCCTGTGGCGCTGCGGAAAACGTCCCGCTGATCCGTGTGACCAACCTGGCGCGCACCATGCGTCTGCTCCAGGAAGAGAATATCTGGATTGTGGGCACTGCGGGTGAAGCGGATCATACCCTCTTCCAGAGCAAAATGACTGGCCCTATGGCGCTGGTGATGGGCGCGGAAGGCGAAGGCATGCGCCGTCTGACACGTGAGCACTGCGACGAGCTGATCAGCATTCCGATGGCAGGTAGCGTGTCGTCGCTGAACGTGTCGGTCGCCACCGGTATCTGCCTGTTCGAAGCCGTGCGTCAGCGTGCGAAATAAGCCGTAAACTCTCCCGGAGAAAGGTTTTTAGTGTTTTCACCCTCTCCCGGCGGGAGAGGGTA
Source organism: Phytobacter palmae (assembly GCF_039409775.1). Classification (NCBI taxonomy): domain Bacteria; kingdom Pseudomonadati; phylum Pseudomonadota; class Gammaproteobacteria; order Enterobacterales; family Enterobacteriaceae; genus Phytobacter; species Phytobacter palmae. Next base: position 84,922 of record NZ_JBCIVJ010000010.1, read on the forward strand.
TCAGGCCGCACTACTCCTCCAGTGAACGCTGATGATCGTCTTTCCTGAGTGTCATCAGCGCAATTACGCTCACTACTGCCGTTACCATCACATACCAGGCCGGAATATCCAGATTCCCCGTCTGCTTAATCAGCCCGGTAATAATTAACCCCGCACAGCCTGAGAAAATCGCATTCGACAGCGAATAGGCCAGCCCCAGCCCGGTGTAACGGACACGCGTGGGAAACATTTCCGCCAGCATGGCGGGGCCCGGGCCTGCCAGCATGCCCACCAGTCCACCGGCGATAAACACGACGGATGCTTTGACCAGTAAGGTACTGGATTCCGCCTGTAAAATTTTCAGCAAGGGCAACGCCAGGATAAGCAGCAGAACGGCGGCGGTGACCATCACGGCGCGTCGCCCAATCCGGTCGCTCAGCATGCCGGACGGGATAATCGTCAGAGCGAACCCGGCGTTTGAAATCACCGCAATCAACAGCGCCTGATTAAAACCAGTGTGCAGCGCCGACTGAAGGTAGGTCGGCATAATGACCAGATAGGTATAACCCGCCGCTGACCAGACCATCAGACGACAAATACCGGTAATAATCGCTTTTAGCGTACTGGCGAAACTGGCTGGCTGAGGCGGAGCCACCTGCGTTCTCTGGCGTACAAAACTGGGTGTCTCTTCCATGTTAACGCGAAGCCAGAGCGCCACTCCGCCCATTGGAATGGCGATGAAAAAGGGGATGCGCCAGCCCCAGTCGTGAAGTGCTTCCGGGCTCAGTAATGCTGACAACAACGCGACGACCCCGGCTCCCGCCAGTAGCCCGAGGGCGACGGTCAATGACTGCCATGCACCGTACAAACCGCGCTTACCTCGTGGGGCAAACTCGGTCATCAGCGAGACGGCTCCGCCGTATTCCCCACCGGCAAACAGCCCCTGCAAAATACGCAAGCCGGTAATAAGCAGCGGTGCGGCGACGCCAATGCTGGCATAAACCGGCACCAGACCAATAGCCGCTGTCGCCAGCGTCATCAGAACGAGAACAATAATTAGCGTCGGCTTTCGGCCTATCCGGTCGCCCATGCGGCCAAACACCACCGCACCCAATGGCCGGAAGAAGAATGCCACTGCAAACGCGGCATAGGTCAGGATCAGACTGGTGATAGCAGATTCACCTTCGAGGGTAAAAAAGTTCTTAGCAATCACCGTGGCAAGAAAGCCATAGACCGCAAACTCGTACCATTCGATAAAATTACCGATAGAGCCTGCGATCAGCGCTCTTTTTTGTGCATATGTTGTTGTCATGGGCGTCACCGTTCCTGGTTTCATAACATTAAGCCTCGCCGCTAAGTGCGGGTAACGCAAACAGAAAGCGCCCATACGTACCGTTTTGTGACCGCTATCGCGGGCGGAACGCCCCCCATCTGCCCATACTTATTGCCGATGTCATTGATGGAGAGCAAACAGATGCACTGGCAAACGCATACCGTTTTTAATCAACCCATCCCCCTGAATAACAGCAATCTTTTCCTTTCTGACCGGGCTCTGTATGACGCTGTGAACCGCGAAGGGGCGGCCTGGGATACTGATTTATTAGCCAGTATCGGCCAGCAATTGGGTACAGCGGAATCGCTGGAGCTCGGCAGGCTGGCCAACGTCAATCCACCGGAGCTGTTGCGCTATGACCCGACGGGGGCACGACTTGATGATGTGCGGTTTCATCCTGCATGGCATTTGCTGATGCAAGGTCTGTGCGCCAACCGTGTTCACAACCTGGCGTGGGAAGAGGATGCCCGCAGCGGCTCTTTTGTTGCCCGTGCCGCGCGGTTTGTGCTTCATGCGCAGGTGGAAGCTGGTTCGTTATGCCCTGTTACCATGACCTTTGCCGCCACGCCGTTATTGCAGCACTCTCTGCCTGCCCCGTTTAAAGACTGGCTAAAACCGCTGATGAGCGACCGTTACGACCCACATCTCGCGCCAGGCAACCAAAAGCGTGGTCTGCTGATTGGTATGGGGATGACGGAAAAACAGGGCGGTTCGGACGTGCTCAGTAATACCACACGGGCGCAACGCAGCGGCGAGAGCTATCGGCTGGTGGGACACAAGTGGTTTTTCTCAGTACCGCAGAGTGATGCGCATCTGGTTCTGGCACAGGCGGAAGGCGGGCTCTCCTGCTTTTTTGTCCCCCGTTTTTTACCCGACGGACAGCGTAACGGTGTGCGACTGGAGCGCCTGAAAGATAAGCTGGGTAACCGCTCGAATGCCAGCAGCGAAGCGGAGTTCTGCGAGGCCAGCGGCTGGTTGGTCGGGGAAGAGGGGGATGGCGTGCGTCAAATCCTCAAAATGGGCGGCCTGACCCGCTTTGACTGTGCGCTGGGGAGTCACGGTCTGATGCGCCGGGCATTTTCCGTGGCGCTATATCATGCCCATCAACGTCAGGCATTCGGAAAAAATCTCATCGACCAGCCAATGATGCGGGAAGTCCTTAGCCAGATGGCGCTGCAACTGGAAGGACAAACCGCGTTTTTATTCCGCCTTGCCCGAGCCTGGGATGCTCGCGCTACGCCGGAAGAGACGCTTTGGGCACGGTTGTTCACCCCCGTTGCGAAATTTGCGGTCTGCAAAGCGGGTATGCCATTTGTTGGCGAAGCCATGGAAGTCCTGGGGGGTATTGGCTATTGCGAAGAGAGCGAACTTCCCCGGATTTATCGGGAAATGCCGGTAAACAGTATCTGGGAGGGCTCCGGCAATATTATGTGTCTTGATGTATTACGCGTACTGGGCAAACAGCAGGGGATCAATGAGTTGTTGCATGATGCGTTTGGCGCGGTCAAAGGCCAGGACAGGCACTTTGATCGCGCATGGCGCCAGTTACAGCAACAGTTGCGTAAACCTCTGGAGGCGCAGGGGCGGGAAATTACCCGGCAGCTCTATCTGTTAGCGACGGGGGCACAAATGTTGCAATTCGCTTCCCCGTCGATAGCGCAAGCCTGGTGCCGGATGATGCTGGATATACGCGGCGCGTCGGTTGTGCCAGAGCAGGTACAAAATGACCTGCTGCTGCGTGCCACAGGCGGTGCCGGTTAGTCCGTTTTCAGGCTAAACAGGCGGACCACCTCCGTCAAATGGGCTCCTTTTTCACGCAGTGTGCCAGCGGTTTGCTCACTGCGTGAAACCCGTTCTGCGTTAATATGAGTGGCTTCGCCAATATGTGTCATGGCGATATTGACCTGATTAATACCTGCCGACTGCTCATGGGAGGCGTTGTTAATCTCATTAACCAACTGGCTGATGTGGTTCATATGCGCAGTAATAGACTCCATTGCCTGCCGGGTATTATTGGATAACGCATGGCCCTCACGGACTTTTTTGAGCGTATCGCTGGTCAGCTCATCGATCTCTTTTACCGCATTGGCGCTGCGCGCCGCCAGCGCCCGTACTTCCTGGGCCACGACGGCAAATCCTTTACCATGTTCTCCGGCGCGAGCGGCTTCAACTGCGGCGTTAAGTGCAAGGATATTAGTCTGAAAGGCAATCGATTCAATTACATGGGTGATATCGGCAATCCGCTGAGAGGCGTTACGAATCGCGTCCATGGTCGCAACCGCTTCTTCGACGGTGATTCCACCCTTTTGTACTTCCACGGCGGTTTCATTCACCAGCGAAAGCATCTCTTCCATACTGGCGGCATTCTGCTGAAGAGTCGCAGCAAGTTGCTCCATGCTGGCTGAGGTCTCCTCGACGCTGCTGGCCTGCTTATTAATTTGCTCGCTGATTTCACTGCTGTCGGCGGCAAGCGCATTGGTACCATGGTGAATATCACTGGCGGATTCACGCACTTGTAAAACAATAGTGTGCAGACCATTCCCTATCCCGTTGATGGCATCAATGAGTTGTCCCACTTCGTCCTGACGTTTGACCTCCAGGCTGGCCCGCAGATCGCCCGACGCATAACGGCTGGCCAGGCCGATGGCATCGCGCAGGGGGCGGGTCAACCAGCGGCGGACAATCACTACAAACAGTGCGGCAAACAGCAAAGAGAGCACCAGCCCGGCAATCAGGAACTGATTGCGTAGCGTGTTGACATCATTGAGTAATACCGCTTTGTCGACTTCACCCACCACTGTCCAGTTCCAGCCGGGCACGGTTATCCAGGAGAGCATTTGTCGATGGCCATCGGGGCGCAGTTGGTCCAGCGTACCAGTGGTCTCTTGCAGAACGGTATTCAGATCGCGTTCATCCCAGTGCGGGCGTTTACCCTCCTCGCTGGGGTGGAACAGGTAATTACCGTAATTCTTGCCGCTATTGCGATCCAGGACGTAGAAATGACCGCTATCACCAAGCTGACGCCCGAGGATTTTACTACGCATGATTTTCCATGAGTGAGTGATGTCCACTCCGACAAACAAAATGGCTATTGTGTTGCCGCTGTTATCTTTTACCGGCTGGTATTGTGTGATGTAGCGCTTACCGAATAATAAGGCCAGGCCGCGGTACGTTTCCCCTTTCAACGCAGGGGAAAAAGCCGGGCTGGCTTTGTCCAGCTTCGTGCCTATCGCACGATCTCCATTCTCTTTACGTAACGAGGTGGCAACGCGCACAAAGTCATCGCCGCTGCGTACAAACAGCGTGGCGATAGCCCCGGTGCGGGTAAGAAAGTCATCAACAATCGTATTGTTTTCATGAAGATCATTGTCGCCCCCTTTCAGCAAGGGAACACTGATACCGTTAATTTCACGGCGCTGCGCCTGATCAATGGTCACAGGCTGAGGCAAAAAACTGTTGAACAGCCGGGTATAGCTTTCCACCTCTTCGCTCAGGCTGCTGTTAAACATTTCTACCATATCCTGGACGCCCGTGGACTGATTATGGAGATCTTCAACGGCCAGCGTTTCCAGTTGTTGACTGGCTTTATTGCTTAACAGAAAAGTAAATACCAGGAAAAGCACGGCTACGCTTGTACCCGTCAGAAGAGAAAGTTTAGTGCCGAGTCCAATGCGACTAAAAAAGGTGCTCATAAAATATCCGCTGAAAAGAGTGTCAGCACCTTCAACGGCAATAATTCGATAACATTTAATGTGTCAATGTAACTAAATGTTGCAAAAATATATCTGTGTAGTAACTCTTTGTTAAAAAAAGATAAACAAAAAAGCCACTCGTTAAAAGTGGCTTTTCGTGGATGACCTGTCAGGCATAGAGTATGGCTTGCACTCGCCAGTTATCTGCCCGTTGTTCTTCTTGCATCTGAATAATACGATACCAGGATGCTCCCTGTTCGTCGGCTTTCAATGCGATGACACGCTCCACATCCTGTGGACTTCCGGAAACATTGTTGACAGAAATCAGGCCAATTTCATTGAGCCCGGTGACGCAATCAGCGCTCGCGAACTCTGCTGGCTGCGCTGTTATGCTGGCTAAACCTGTAGAAAGCAACAGTGAGTTTAAGGCAAGAGATCGTTTCATATCAGCTCCATTCCACGTTACCCCGATTTTTTCCAGGGCACTCCATCGCGCGAAAATTCCATACATTCCATTGTGCACAGGCAAACATAAAAGGACGCAAAGCAGTGTAAATCTTCCTTAAACCCAGACGCTTACTTAATGACGATACAACATCGCCCTTGCGTACCAGCGGCCAGGAATAACCGTGTCATCCATCATCATAATGACGTAATAATCCGCTTTCTCAGCAGTAGCTCTGGCTTTTATTTCATCTTCAACGTCCATAGGCGAACCCAGCACTGATACGCTAAATGCACCCATTTCCTGCAGGTTTTGTGTCTGATTGCGACTTATCTCCTGCGGATGATCGCTGACGGGCGGAGCGGGCTGTGGCTTACCTTCCAGCACACTACATCCACTTAAAAACAGCGCTACAACAAGGGGTAGAAACCAGCGCGTCATGTTTTCATGTCTCCTGATAGCCATAGTGTAGTTCCATAATAAATACGCAAGAGGGGAATGTTCCCAATTTTGCTATTACCAGCATAAGTTTCGAATGAAAATGCGATCGGCGCAGCATCTTTATTTAAAGGGTGACACTGCATATGCAAACGCAGACTTGCAGCTTCGAAGATGTGATGGCATACCAGCACTATAGATCAAGGAGAGGCCAATGATTGAACTCGACGTAAGGCATTTTGCCGGGATTGAAACTTTGCACGCGTTTCCGGCAGGCAAAGGAGCGCAGCCATTACCCTGTATTGTTTTTTACCACGGATTTACCTCTTCCAAACTGGTATACAGCTATTTTGCCGTGGCGCTGGCTCAGGCCGGGTTTCGGGTCGTCATGCCCGATGCTCCGGAGCATGGTGCCCGGTTTGACGGCGATGAAAGGCGGCGGCTACAGCGTTTCTGGCAAATCTTGCAGGGAAATTTTGCGGAGTTTGCGTCGCTGAAAGAGGCGCTGTACCGGCAAGGATTGATTGAAAATCACCGTTTGGGTGTGGGGGGCGCATCAATGGGCGGCATGACGGCGCTGGGTATTATGACGCAGTTCCCGGAGGTCAGGAGCGTTGCCTGCCTGATGGGGTCAGGCTATTTTTCCACCCTGGCAAAAACTCTTTTTCCGCCGCTGGAGGTGATCACGCCGGAACAACAAGTGGCGTTCGATCAGATTGTCGCACCGTTAGTAAAATGGGATATCAGCGGGCAACTGGCACAGCTCGCCAGCCGTCCGCTTTTTCTCTGGCATGGAGAGGAAGATGATGTGGTCCCCGCAGCGGAAACATTACGCCTGCAACAGGCATTGACGGCTGCTCATCTGGACGAACAGTTAACCTGCCTGTGGGAGGCTGGCGTTAAACATCGCATAACTCCCACCGCCCTGGCGGCCACCGTCCGCTTCTTCAGCGACCACCTGTAACTCCATATCTGACTACACGCGTATCACTTTAACTCCCTGATCCTCAAGTTTTTTGAGGATTTCGGGGTTGGCCTGTTTTCCGGTAATCACCAAATCGATTTGATCGGCGGTGCTGAACAGCATACCCGCACGCTCACCGACTTTGCTGCTATCCACCAGAACGACCAGTTTTCCGACCATGTTCAGCATCTTCTGTTCGGCCATGGCCGTCAGCATATCGGTTTTATAAAGTCCCTCTGCCGTCAGCCCTTTTCCGCTGGTAAACATCCAGTGACCGGCATAGAGGCTATTTTCACTGCTTTGCGGGCTCAGCGTGATGGACTGCGTCTTATTGTACTGCCCGCCCATAATGACCACGCTTTCATGTTCTTGCTCGATAAGATAATTGGCGAGCGGTAGGTAATTCGTGATGATTTGTACTGGCTTACCGCAGATTTCTCGCCCCAGCAGAAAGGCGGTTGATCCACAATTGATCACCACGCTTTCACCCGCGCTTACCAACTGCGATGCGGCTCTGGCGATACGCACTTTTTCATCGTGGTGGAGTGCTTCGTGGATATTCATCGGCGACCAGCGCGGACGTTGCTGGCTGATGGCTTCAGCACCGTTACGCACTTTCTTGAGTTTGCCACTTTCATCCAGTTTATTGATATCGCGGCGTGCGGTTGCAGGAGAAACGCCCAGGCTGGCGATTACTTCTTCAACCGTAATAAAGCCGGTCTGCGCCAGTTGATCCAGCAGTATTTGATGTCGTTGCGCTTCCGTCATGAGCTATTCCGATGATTATTGATGTGAAAAGATGATATTTGAAATAGCCTGAAATTACTAAAGATAAGTGCACGACACTGATGATAAAAAGCGGGTGCACACATGCACCCGCCCTGGTTTTTAGAGGAACGACTTAAACGGTAAATCGGGCTCGATAGTGAAGCAATCATCAAAACCACGCGGATAGTGATACTCGAAATTGTCTTTATCCACAGGCCAGGTAAATTTTCCGCCAACCTGCCAGATATAAGGCTTAAAGCCATACTGCAAGCGGTCTTTTTTCATATTCCACAGAACGCGAATCTCTTGCGGATCGGCCTGAAAATTTGACCAGATATCATGGTGGAATGGGATCACGACTTTTGTCTTCAGTGCTTCCGCCATACGCAGTATATCGGCGCTGGTCATCTTATCCGTAATACCGCGCGGGTTTTCCCCGTACGAGCCCAATGCCACATCGATCTGGTGCTCGTTGCCATGCTTCGCATAGTAGTTGGAATAGTGAGAGTCGCCGCTGTGGTACAGCGTACCGCCGGGCGTTTTAAATAGGTAATTCACCGCCCGCTGATCCATGCCGTCAGGCAGTACGCCCGCCGCTTTTTGCTCTACAGGGAGGGTAATTAATGCGGTGCGATCGAATGCGTCAACTGCATGAATTTCTATATCTTTTATGCGAACAACATCGCCCGGTTTGACGACGATACAGCGTGATTTAGGTACGCCCCAGCCAATCCATAAATCGACGCAGGTTTGTGGGCCGATGAAGGGAACATCATCGGCACAGTTCTTCATGACGGCAGCGGCGACGTTTACATCAATATGATCATTATGATCGTGGGTGGCGAGGATGGCATCGACCTGACGGATAGCGAACGGATCCAACACAAACGGCGTGGTGCGCAGGTTCGGCTGCAATTTTACAACGCCTGCCATGCGCTGCATCTGATGGCCTTTTTTCATCAATGGGTTGCCATGACCCTGCTTGCCCGTACCACACCAGAAATCGACACACACATTGGTACCCCCTTCTGATTTAAGCCAGATACCAGTACAGCCCAGCCACCACATAGCAAAGGTGCCGGGAGCGACACGTTCCTGCTCAATTTCTTCATTAAGCCAGCTTCCCCACTCGGGAAAAGTGCTAAGAATCCATGATTCCCGGGTAATCGTTTCAATTTTACTCATCGTGTCGCTCCTTCCTTTTTAATCAAAACAAATCATATTGTGATAAGTTGTGATTTATATTTTCACAGTTTCATCAGGATGGCAACAGTGTTTCGTATGTCGAATCGCATCGTTCGTGCACTGCAAGGGCAATTTTTTCGTGATGATTTTCTTGTTTCCTATATTAACAGTATGAATTTAATAGAATAATTATCGACTTGTCGTACTGGGTATGTATACGCAATGAGAACGGGGAAATAAATTGCGTGATACATCACAATTAATCAAAAACAATCTTTTTGTGATTATTTATGATTGATAGAGTGTTTTCACCTTGCGCTGCATTGAGCAGATGCAGCCACTTTCTTACTGGAGCGAGTTATGGAGATTCTCTACAACGTCTTCACCGTCTTTTTTAACCAGGTGATGACCAATGCCCCGTTGCTGTTGGGGATCGTGACCTGTATTGGCTATATCCTGTTGAGAAAAAGTGTCAGCGTTATCGTTAAAGGCACGATCAAAACGATCATCGGCTTTATGTTGCTGCAGGCGGGGTCGGGGATTCTGACCAGTACGTTTAAACCGGTGGTTGCCAAAATGTCCGAGGTATACGGCATTAATGGCGCGATTTCTGACACCTATGCGTCAATGATGGCGACAATCGAACGTATGGGTGAGGCGTACAGTTGGGTAGGTTATGCAGTATTGCTGGCCCTGGCGCTAAACATTATTTACGTACTGCTGCGGCGTATTACGGGCATTCGCACCATCATGCTAACCGGGCATATCATGTTTCAGCAGGCTGGTCTGATTGCCGTCTTCTTCTTTATTCTCGGTTACTCCATGTGGACCACCATTATCTGTGCTGCTGTGCTGGTTTCACTCTACTGGGGCATTACCTCCAATATGATGTATAAGCCCACGCAGGAAGTGACAGATAACTGTGGCTTTTCTATCGGTCATCAGCAGCAGTTCGCCTCCTGGATTGCTTATAAAATCGCCCCCTATCTTGGAAAAAAAGAGGAAAGCGTCGAAGATCTGAAACTGCCGGGCTGGCTGAATATCTTCCATGACAACATTGTCTCGACCGCCATTGTCATGACGGTTTTTTTCGGCGCGATTCTGCTCTCCTTTGGCCTCAATACCGTACAGGCGATGGCGGGAAAAACCCACTGGACGATTTATATCCTGCAAACCGGATTCCAGTTTGCGGTGGCGATTTTCATTATCGTCCAGGGCGTACGTATGTTTGTCGCTGAGCTTTCCGAAGCCTTCAACGGTATCTCGCAGCGCTTGATTCCGGGAGCTGTGCTGGCGATTGACTGTGCGGCGATTTATAGCTTTGCGCCCAATGCGGTGGTCTGGGGCTTTATGTGGGGGACTATCGGCCAACTGATTGCGGTCGGCATCCTGATTGCCTGCAGTTCCTCTATTCTCATCATTCCGGGTTTCATTCCGATGTTCTTCTCTAACGCCACTATCGGCGTCTTTGCCAACCACTTCGGTGGCTGGCGTGCTGCCATCAAGATTTGCCTGGTGATGGGCATGATCGAAATCTTTGGCTGTGTATGGGCGATAAAACTCACAGGTATGAGTGCGTGGATGGGAATGGCTGACTGGTCCATCCTGGCGCCGCCTATGATGCAAGGCTTTGCCTCTGTGGGCATCGCGTTTATGGCCGTGATGATTTTGATTGCGCTGACTTACATGTTATTCGCCGGTCGCGCCCTGCGTGCTGAAGAAGACGCGGAAAAACAATTAACAGAACACTCTATTTAAAAAGGAGTTTGATTATGACCATACGTATTCTGGCTGTGTGTGGTTGTGGGCAAGGCAGTTCCATGATCATGAAAATGAAAGTTGACCAGTTTTTGACGCAGCAAAAGGTCGACCACACGGTGAATAGCTGCGCGGTGGGGAATACAAAAGCGAGCTGAGCGGTGCGGATATAATCATTGCCTCTACCCATGTCGCCAGTGAAATCGAGGTCTCCGGCAATAAGTATGTAGTAGGGGTACGCAATATGCTCTCTGCCGCTGATTTTGGTCCGAAGTTGATGGAAGTCATCAACGCCCATTTTGCGCAGGATGTGAAATAAGGACTCACTATGAAATTACGTGACTCTCTGGCGCAGAACAATGCGATTCGCCTGCAGGCAGACGCTAAAACGTGGCAGGAGGCGGTGAAGATTGGCGTGGATCTGCTGGTAGAGGCTGAGGTTGTTGAACCGCGTTACTACCAGGCCATTCTGGATGGCGTTGAACGGTTCGGACCGTACTTTGTGATTGCTCCGGGACTTGCGATGCCTCATGGCCGCCCGGAAGAAGGGGTGAAGAAAAATGGCTTTGCACTGGTGACCCTCAAAACACCGCTGGCTTTTAATCACGAAGATAACGACCCGGTCGACATTCTCATCACCCTGGCGGCAGTGGATGCACGCACGCATCAGGAAGACGGCATCATGCAAATCGTCAACCTCTTTGAAGATGAAGCGAATTTTGACCGTTTACGCGCCTGTCGTACGACGCAACAGGTACTGGATTTGATTGATTGCGCCACGGCGGCGTCTGTATAAGGAACAAAAAGATGTCTGATTTACCGATGTTGCAGGTAGCTCTGGATAACCAGACGCTTTCACACGCTTATGAAACCACCCGCTTAATTGCCGAAGAGGTGGATATTATTGAGGTAGGCACCATTTTATGCGTTGGCGAGGGCGTTCGTGCTGTTCGCGATCTGAAGGCTTTGTATCCTCATAAAATTGTACTGGCCGACGCTAAAATTGCCGACGCCGGGAAAATCCTTTCAAGGATGTGCTTTGAAGCCAATGCCGACTGGGTAACCGTAATCTGTTGCGCTGATATCAACACGGCCAAAGGAGCGCTGGATGTGGCGAAAGAGTTTAACGGTGACGTGCAGATCGAACTGACCGGCTACTGGACGTGGCAACAGGCGCAGCAGTGGCGAGATGCTGGCATTCAACAAGTGGTTTATCACCGTAGTCGTGATGCGCAGGCGGCAGGTGTCGCATGGGGTGACGCGGATATCAGTGCGGTGAAAAAACTGGCCGAAATGGGCTTTAAGGTTACGGTGACCGGCGGACTGGCGCTGGAGGATTTGCCGCTGTTCAAGGGCATACCCATTCACGTTTTTATTGCCGGACGCAGTATCCGTGACGCCGCTGATCCCGTCGAAGCGGCACGTCAGTTCAAGCGTTCGATTGCGCAACTGTGGGGCTAAGGAGCGGGTATGTTGTCAAAACAGAGCCCGCTGGGTATCTACGAAAAAGCACTCCCTGCCGGGGAGTGCTGGCTGGAACGGCTGCGACTGGCGAAAACGCTGGGCTTCGATTTTGTCGAAATGTCGATTGACGAAACCGATGCGCGTCTGGAGCGCCTCGACTGGAGCATGGAGCAGCGGCTGGCGTTGGTGGCTGCGGTAGCCGAGACGGGTGTTCGTGTTCCCTCTATGTGTTTGAGTGCGCATCGGCGTTTTCCTCTGGGCTGTGAAGATGATGTGGTACGCAACCAGGGGCTGGAGATCATGCGCAAGGCTATCCGATTTGCGCAGGATACCGGTATCCGGGTGATTCAACTCGCCGGTTACGACGTTTATTACCAGCAGGCGAATGATGAGACGCGCCGTCGCTTTCGTGACGGGCTCAAAGAGAGCGTTGAAATGGCCAGCCGTGCGCAGGTAACTCTGGCGATGGAAATCATGGATTACCCGCTGATGAACTCGGTCAGCAAAGCATTGGGGTACGCACACTATCTTAATAATCCATGGTTTCAGCTCTATCCGGATATCGGCAACCTTTCTGCCTGGGATAACGACGTGCAAATGGAACTGCTGGCGGGCGTCGGCCATATCGTGGCGGTTCATGTCAAAGACACGCGCCCTGGCGTCTTCAAAAACGTCCCCTTTGGCACCGGTGTAGTGGATTTTGAACGCTGTTTCTCCACGCTCAAAGAGAGCGGCTATTGTGGTCCGTACTTGATCGAAATGTGGAGCGAGACAGCAGAAGATCCGGCGGCAGAGGTGCTAAAAGCACGTGACTGGGTGAAAGCGCGTATGGCAAATGCAGGTTTAGTGGAGGCGGCATAATGCAAAAGCTAAAACAGCAGGTGTTTGACGCCAATATGGATTTGCCGCGCTATGGGTTAGTGACCTTTACCTGGGGAAATGTCAGCGCTATTGATCGTGAACGCGGGCTGGTGGTAATTAAGCCCAGCGGTATCTCCTATGAGAGCATGAAGCCAGATGACATGGTCGTGGTGGATATACAGGGCAACAGGGTGGAAGGTCAGTGGCGTCCGTCTTCCGATACCGCAACACATCTTGAGTTGTACCGACGCTATCCTCAGCTTGGCGGTGTTGTGCATACCCATTCTACGCATGCCACGGCATGGGCGCAGGCAGGGCTGGCCATTCCGGCGCTTGGCACCACCCATGCAGATTATTTCTTTGGCAATATTCCCTGCACCCGGGCGCTCTCTGAAGAAGAGGTGCAGGAAGAGTATGAACTGAACACTGGTAAGGTGATCGTCGAGACGCTGGGTGAGATTAATCCACTGCATACGCCAGGTATTTTGGTCTACCAGCACGGTCCGTTTGCATGGGGAAAGGACGCTGCTGACGCCGTTCATAATGCGGTAGTCCTGGAAGAGGTAGCCCGGATGGCCTGGATTGCACGTGGTATCAATCCGGCGTTAAAACCGATTGATAATTACCTGATGAATAAACATTTTATGCGTAAGCACGGACCGAAAGCCTATTACGGACAGTAATCGCTAGTCCGGCCACGTGAAGCACTGCCGGGATTGCCCTGGAGTTAGCTACGCTTCGTCCGGATTATCAGAAAATTATGCTCCGGAATGTATACACCTCGGGATGTTACTGGTCTGATTCCGGAGTCTTTTTATGCCTGCCGATAGGCAGAAGGTATGCAGCGCATCCCGGTTAGCGTAATCAAACAGATCACGGCACCGGCATAAAATGTTGAGGCCGCGCCCAGGGTTTCCCACAAAATACCCGCGCCGGTACTTGCCAGCAGCAGAGCGATACCACTCATCAGGTTAAACATGCCAAATGCGGTGCCGCGCAGTTCTGCAGGCGCGGTATGGGCGATCATTGCTGCCAGCAAGCCCTGAGTCATTCCCATATGAACTCCCCACAGGCCAACGCCGATAAGCAGCGCACTCCAGTGATGACTTAACGCCAGTACCAGATCGGCGGCAATTAATACCAGCAGGCCTGCCTGCAGCATTTTACTGTGGCTCATGCCGTCGGAAAGTTTACCAAAAGGATAGGCCGTCAGACCGTACACCAGGTTCATTGCGACCATGACCAGCGGAATGGCGAACAGTGGAATCTCCATCTGCTGTGCGCGAAGAACCAGGAAGGCCTCGCTAAAACGTGCGAGGGTAAAGATGCTACCCAGTCCAACGACCCACCAGTAAGCGCTGCTGAGTTTTTTCAGGTTCTCGCGGGTGAGCGGGTTGGTGCGCTTACTGGTAATCGGCGTTTTGGGTTCATCAAGACCAAAATAGAGCAGAGCGATAGCCAGTGCGCCAGGGATCACTGCCACCCAGAAAATGGACTGGAAATCATTGTTCCACAGAATCATCAGCGCCACTGCCAGCAGCGGGCCAAGGAAAGCACCGATTGTGTCCAGCGACTGGCGCAGACCGAATGCGGCACCGCGGATTTCGGGGGGCGTGACATCGGCAACCAGCGCGTCGCGAGGCGCCCCACGGATCCCTTTGCCAACGCGGTCAATCATTCGTGCACCGAATACAAGACCGGCAGAGGATGCTAAAGCAAACATCGGCTTACTGAGCGCCCCCATACTATATCCCAACAGGGCCAGCCCTTTTCGTTTCCCCAGATAGTCGCTTAGCACACCTGAAAACACTTTAATGATAAGCGCAGTTGCTTCCGCAAAGCCTTCGATCAGACCAATGATAATGACACTGGCACCTAATGTGGTCGCCATAAAGAGAGGTAACAGGCTGTGGATCATCTCGGACGAGACATCCATTAACAGGCTTACGCCGCCGAGCACCCAAACGCCTTTCGGGATGCGCCCCAGGGTTGCAAAACGAACAAGCATGATATTACTCCTGATGATCCGTTTCTTAAGATGGTATTACATCAGCGGCCTGCGGTTTTGATAGCATACATTACAAATAATTATCATTTGATGAGGAGCAAAAAAAAGCCCTCGTAGGTGAGGGCGATATAATAATGGCAAGGGTAATTTTGCTTGTGTGTACTAGCGGTAAATGTCAGCGCTGGCATGAATCAGGCCATTGCTGCCCGGTTCCCGAAGTAAGACCGGGTGATAATATTTCGCACCCTTCGCGTCGGTTTCGACTTTGAGTGCTTGATCCGCTTCGCTTTCAGTGGCGATGTTATGGTTAATGTAAATAACGCCTAAGCTCTGCACATCATCCATGTTTTTGGCCTGCCGCCCGTCGATTTTGATGGCTGCTGCCGCATTGGCGCTAAGGAGTAGCGCTGTGAGTAAAATTGCGATGTTTTTCATGATATTGTGCTCCATTACTGCTTACCTCGTGTGACTGTCAGAACATCTTTCCTCCCGTGTCAGTGGGGTATGTTTAAAGTCTACGCTTTCTCACCAAAACGTATCGCGACCATTTCTGATGCTGTCGTTCAAAAAATTGCCGTAATCCGTTTTGTTTAATTTTAATCGCAGGCTGTGAAGCGGCTTTGCGCTTAGTGCGAATTATTTGTGCAATCAGCTTGAGTTTGGCGGGCGAGGTAAGTATTATGACGCGTCAATTTTTCAGCCGCCCTTTAATCACGTTCCTTGCCTCCCCGGGCCGCGGCTGACCCAGACAGGAGGCTGAATAATCCGTAAGGAGCAATTCGATGCGTCATTACGAAATCGTTTTTATGGTCCATCCTGACCAGAGCGAACAGGTTCCGGGCATGATCGAACGTTACACTGGTGCAATCACTGCAGCAGAAGGTACGATCCACCGTCTGGAAGACTGGGGCCGCCGTCAGCTGGCTTACCCGATCAACAAACTGCACAAAGCTCACTACGTTCTGATGAATGTTGAAGCACCGCAGGAAGTGATCGATGAGCTGGAAACAAACTTCCGCTTCAACGATGCCGTTATCCGTAGCATGGTAATGCGTACTAAACACGCTGTTACCGAAGCATCTCCGATGGTTAAAGCGAAAGACGAGCGCCGTGAGCGTCGCGATGATTTCGCAAACGAAACCGCAGATGATGCAGATGCTGGGGATTCTGAAGAGTAATTTCTGATGACCAACCGTCTGGTGTTGTCCGGCACTGTGTGCAGGACCCCCCTTCGAAAGGTCAGCCCATCAGGAATTCCTCACTGCCAGTTCGTGCTTGAGCACCGTTCTGTGCAGGAGGAAGCCGGGTTTCACCGGCAGGCATGGTGCCAAATGCCCGTTATCATAAGCGGACACGAAAACCAGGCCATTACTCACAGTATAACGGTCGGCAGCCGCATAACCGTTCAGGGGTTCATCTCTTGCCACAAGGCAAAGAACGGCCTGACTAAAATGGTTCTGCATGCCGAGCAGATTGAATTGATAGATTCTGGAGACTAGCCATATGGCACGTTATTTCCGTCGTCGCAAGTTCTGCCGTTTCACCGCGGAAGGCGTTCAAGAGATCGACTATAAAGATATCGCTACGCTGAAAAACTACATCACCGAAAGCGGTAAGATTGTCCCAAGCCGTATCACCGGTACTCGTGCAAAATACCAGCGTCAGCTGGCTCGCGCTATCAAACGCGCTCGCTACCTGTCTCTGCTGCCGTACACTGATCGCCATCAGTAATCGGGCACGGTCCATTAATACGACTTTAAGAGGATAAGGTAATGCAAGTTATTCTGCTTGATAAAGTAGCAAACCTGGGCAGCCTGGGTGATCAGGTAAACGTTAAAGCGGGCTACGCTCGTAACTTCCTGGTTCCACAGGGTAAAGCTGTTCCGGCTACCAAGAAAAACGTTGAGTTTTTCGAAGCTCGTCGCGCTGAACTGGAAGCCAAACTGGCTGACGTTCTGGCGGCTGCTAACGCTCGCGCTGAAGCAATCAACGCACTGGGCACTGTAACCATCGCTTCCAAATCTGGCGACGAAGGTAAACTGTTCGGTTCCATCGGTACTCGCGACATCGCTGATGCTGTAACTGCAGCTGGCGTTGACGTGGCTAAGAGCGAAGTTCGTCTGCCGAACGGCGTTCTGCGTACCACTGGTGAGCACGAAGTGGACTTCCAGGTTCACAGCGAAGTATTCGCTAAACTGATCGTTAACGTTGTTGCTGAGTAATTAGCTTCTGACGTTGCGTAAAAACGCCGGCCTTGTGCCGGCGTTTTGCTTTTTTATCCCTCTGGCTTTCTCTTTTTTGAGCTAACAACCCGCTCCCTGTATTCGCATAGTTGTTCTCGTTTTATCGCTTTTACCCGATCCCGGGTGCGTTGCCGTGGGCCAATTTCTGGGCGAGATTATCCTTGAATTGAAATATGTTATCGCGTTGATGCTGGTGGGTGGATAAGGCCGCCAGAAAAGCCGAATAAGAGTAAGACCGGATGGCACTCTGACTCATCCGGCCGACATCCTTTACCGCGCCCGGATAAAGCTGCCGTCCTGCTGGCGAATAAACAGCACAGACTGGCCGCTGCCATTTTCAATAGTTAACCCGGTCACGACCCCATTCGCATTCTGACGAATTTTCACCATCTGACCACTTTGCAGCGTGCTGAGAGGTTTACCTTCACCTTCCACTTTTGCCATTGCATAGACGTCGGTCGGCGGCAAATTATGGTCGCGGAAAACCTGGGCCAGCGTTTTACCCTGTTCAACACGATAGGAGCGCCATTGCTGCTCAATACCGCCAGCAGAAGAGGTGGCAGGTGCGGTCTGTGTGGCAGTCGGACGCTCCTGCTGTATCGGTTCCTGAGCAGTTTGTGGCGGTTCGTTAAGGACAGGGGCTGGCTGCTGGTTTTGTACCGGAGGCGAGGTGACAAGCGGTTGCGAAGGCTGGGATTGTGGCTGCGGCTGAGATTGTGACTGAATATTCAGTTGTGCTTCGCGTCCGACAGAGGCGGGCGGCGTCACCGTCTCTTTCGGGGTGGGCAGCAGGAAACCGATAACCACCAACAGTGCCGCAAGGATCAGCCCACGACGGTGCATCGGCGGAAGCGGGTCCAGAATGCGAAAATGATCCGGGGCGTGCCAGATTTTCGCCAGGGTAGGTTTCAGTTCAAATCGCCCGGGCATGGCTTTCCTCCTGCTCCGCGTCATTATTTATCCTGCCTCGTTGAGTATAGATGGCTAACTACCTGATTGGCTGTGTAATGCATCGTCTTGTGACATCATAATGAGAATTATCTTACCGGGAGTATTGTTTCTGTTTCTCTGCGATTTGTCATCTTTACTACGACAAAGTTTTACCCGCTGCGGCGTGGCTGCTATGCTGCGCGCTACCTTAAAAAGCGATGAAAGGAAAACCCATGACAACCCCAACGTTTGATACGATCGAAGCGCAGGCCAGCTATGGCATTGGTTTACAGGTAGGGCAGCAGCTTAGCGACTCCGGCTTACAGGGGCTGTTGCCGGAAGCGCTGGTCGCAGGTATTGCTGACGCGCTGGCAGGTAAACAACCGGCTGTGCCGGTGGATGTTGTTCATCGTGCGCTGCGTGAAATCCATGAACGTGCTGATGCAGTGCGTCGTGCGCGCTTCGAAGAGATGGCGGCAGAAGGTGTGAAATATCTGGACGAAAACCGCGAGAAAGAGGGTGTGAACAGCACGGAATCCGGTCTCCAGTTCCGCGTTATCACCCAGGGTGAAGGTGCAATCCCGGCGCGTACTGACCGTGTCCGCGTTCACTACACCGGCAAACTTATTGACGGTACCGTGTTCGACAGCTCCGTCGCCCGTGGCGAACCGGCTGAATTCCCGGTAAACGGCGTAATTGGCGGCTGGATTGAAGCGCTGACGCTGATGCCGGTTGGCTCCAAATGGGAACTGACGATTCCGCACGAGCTGGCCTATGGCGAACGTGGTGCAGGCGCGTCCATCCCGCCATTCAGCACCCTGGTATTTGAAGTGGAATTGCTGGAAATCCTGTAATTTTCCCGATGTTTTCCTCTCCTCACCAGGGGAGAGGAAGACAATATGCGTTAATCATTCATTAAATGAACTGGTTTCGATACTTTATCTTGCTATGCGCAAATTGCGGTGTATTTTTGTGAACTCCATCCCCTAATTTGAGTGATATGCTGCTCACTTTAAACAAATATTTAACATCTCGTTTAATTCAGAGTATTCATCCTTCCAATTCTTACCTAATATCGTTGCGTCCGCGAAAGGACGAAGTATGCAATTAAAGGCCAGAAGAGCCTCAACAACACAGACAGGATATAAACATGGTAGATCAGGTAAAAGTCGCGGCCGACGAAGAGGCATCGACTGAACAATCGCTACGGCGCAATCTTACAAACCGTCATATTCAGCTTATTGCTATCGGTGGTGCTATCGGTACCGGGCTGTTTATGGGCTCCGGGAAAACCATCAGCCTTGCAGGTCCGTCGATTATTTTTGTCTATATGATCATCGGGTTCATGCTGTTTTTCGTCATGCGTGCAATGGGTGAGTTGCTGCTGTCGAACCTTGAATACAAATCTTTTAGCGACTTTGCCGCCGACCTGCTCGGGCCGTGGGCGGGGTATTTTACCGGCTGGACATACTGGTTCTGCTGGGTAGTCACCGGGATGGCCGATGTGGTGGCTATCACCGCTTACGCGCAGTTCTGGTTTCCTGGATTATCCGACTGGATAGTGGCGCTAACCATTGTTCTGGTGCTGCTGAGCCTCAACCTTGCCACTGTAAAAATGTTCGGCGAGATGGAGTTCTGGTTTGCGATGATCAAAATCGTCGCCATTGTGGCGCTGATTGTTGTTGGTCTGGTGATGGTGCTGACAAGTTTCAAATCGCCGACAGGGGTCGAAGCCTCTATTGCACATCTGTGGAACGACGGCGGCTGGTTCCCGAAAGGCATCAGCGGCTTCTTTGCCGGTTTCCAGATTGCGGTCTTTGCCTTCGTGGGGATTGAGCTGGTCGGTACGACAGCAGCGGAAACCAAAGATCCAGAAAAGTCGCTGCCGCGCGCCATTAATTCCATCCCAATCCGCATCATTATGTTCTATGTGTTTGCGCTGATTGTGATTATGTCCGTTACCCCATGGAGCTCCGTGGTGCCGGATAAGAGCCCGTTTGTTGAGCTGTTTGTTTTGGTGGGCCTGCCTGCCGCAGCGAGCATTATCAACTTTGTGGTGCTGACATCCGCCGCGTCTTCCGCCAACAGCGGTGTGTTCTCAACCAGCCGTATGCTGTTCGGTCTGGCACAAGATGGCGTTGCGCCGAAAGCATTTGGCAAGCTCTCTAAACGTGCAGTCCCGGCGAAAGGGCTGACCTTCTCCTGTATCTGTCTGCTGGGCGGTGTGGTGATGCTCTACGTGAACCCAAGCGCGATTGCGGCGTTCACCATGATTACCACCGTCTCGGCTATCCTGTTTATGTTCGTCTGGACGATTATCCTGTGTTCTTACCTCGTCTACCGTAAACAGCGCCCGCAGCTGCATGAGGCGTCCATCTACAAAATGCCGCTTGGCAAAGTGATGTGCTGGGTATGCATGGCGTTCTTTGTGTTCGTACTGGTGTTGTTGACGCTGGAAGAAGATACCCGTCAGGCGCTGATCGTCACCCCAATCTGGTTTATCGTGCTCGGTGCGGGCTGGCTGATTGTGGGTAAAAAACGTCTGGCAGATATGCGCTAACCATTCGTAGATCCTGCATCCCCGGTGGCGCTGACGTTTACCGGGGCTACGGACGGGTAGCCTGGATAAGGCGCGCCGGAAAATACGGAGCGCAGACATAAAAAAGAGCCGCGCAGGCGGCTCTAAAAGACTTCCATGAATCAGGGCGTTCTTGGGCGCCTTACATTAATTCCCTGCGAGGGCACGCGGAAACAGAACATTGTTTTCCAGACTGATGTGTTCCATCAGGTCGTCAATTAGTTCGTTGATACCGTTATACATCGCTTTCCAGGTAGTGCAGGCTTCCGGTGGCGGTGTCACGCCATTGGTAATATGTTTGATCACATCCAGCAGCTCACCTGCATCATCATGCTCACTTTCCATCACGCTGATGGGGCCCATCGCCTGGCTACCCATTCCCTCTTTAATCATCGGGAACAGGATGCGCTCTTCTTTCATCATGTGGCTTGAAAGCTCGTCGTGCAGCATGGTCAGGTACTTGGTTAACCCTTTTGGCACGTTGGGTTTGTCAGCATGCACACGCTCCACTTTGGTCGCCTGTAGAATAAGCTCCGGCAGTTGTTCACGATGGCGGTCGTGGTAACGCACGATGATGTGATCGATGATTTCGCTAAGCGCAGTGACGCGCCACTCTTTCTCGATGGGCTGCTCTGCCAGCTTCGCCAGCTCGGCTTCAATGATACCTACATCCAGTTCTTTGCGTGATGCGGCGCGCTCCAGCGTCTGCTTACCGCCGCAGCAGTAATCCATATCGTATTTACGAAACAGCGCCGACGCACGTGGAATGGATAGCGCCAGTTCACCCAGGGGTTGGTCACGGAAGGCCATAGCATTTACCTCATCAGAAATTATAACATGTATTTTAAATGCATCTTTAATCCGATGATATACCCCTTTCGGAGCAAGGTAAATGAGACCACCGTTAACCGTGGTCTGAAACTGACTGAACCAGAGGCTTTTCCGGCTTAGCGCGTACGGCCATAACCACACCACAGACAAGCAGGACGATACCACCAACGGTGAGCCATGGTGGCGTTTGCTGGCGTAGCATGAAGGTATAAAGCAGGCCCGCCAGAGTTTCAAAAACAATCAGCGGCCCGACAATCACCGTGGGTAAACGCTGACTGGCAACATTCCAGCACATAGCGCCGACCCAGGAGCAGAGTATCGCAATGGCGAACATCAAACCGATAAACACTACCGGGCGCGGACCAAAAGGTTGTGCAAAACCGGGCTGATGCACGTTCAGCCACAGACAGGCAGCAGCATAGCCGAACAAAGAGACGGGGAGCGTCACCAGCGCCTGCGCGGTTGCCCACATCATCGGATTCTTGTCCGGGTTTTCCCGCAACCAGCGGGCGTTACGCAGCGCATACCATGCCCAGCAGGCGACGGAAACCAGCGCAAGGGCAATGCCGGAGCCATAACGCCACCATGAGAAATCCGGCAGGCCGCCGTGCAGCTCTGCAATATTGACGCAGGCCAGTCCCGCCGCAATACAGAACAGCGCCGGCGCGAGGCTGGCCCAGGAACGTTTGCCATCACGCTGGCTATAGAGCAGATTCGCGCATACCGGGATAACAACAGGCAGGGTACCAATGATCATCGTCGAAACCGGTGCTCCGGTGCGTTGAATAGCGCTGGCAAGACAGACGTAATAGATAAGATTTCCCATCATGGTCAGCGCCAGCGCGGTGAGCCAGTCTTTATGTGTTAACTGTCGTAAACGTTGACGACCCAGCCATGCCAGCGGCAGTGCAATTATCCCTAATGCCAGATAACGGCCGGTTGACTGTAATGCTGCCGGGTAATCCGGCACAATTAACGGCCCAACAAAAATAAGACCCCACAACATACCCGCGAGCAGGGCATACAACACACCACTAATCATACTTCCACCTGACGTTACTGTTTGCCGTCATAGTGTAGAAAGGGAGGGCAACGGAATATTGTATGAGGTTGCGCATTAGCGCCGGATGACCTGCTTTTGATAGCGCACAGGGGTAATGCCGTAACGACGCGTAAAAGCGCGAGTGAGGTGTGACTGGTCAGTCAGGCCGGTGGCGGCCGCTACTTCGGCGGCGGGCATCCCGTGGGTCAGGAAATCTTTCGCCCGCCACAGACGAATCGCCATCAGCATTTGATGGGGCGTGACGTGAAAATGGGCTTTAAACTGACGCTGAAAATGGTACGGACTCAATGAGACCACCTGTGCCAGCTCATCCAGCGTCAGGGGATGCATGAAATTATCATGCAGATAGTCGCGGACCCGTTCAAAACGATGAGCACCTTCCTGGCTGACGGGCGCGTGACGCGCGAGCGGCGTAAAGGTATCGATCAGATCCAGCAACATCCCTTTTTGCGCCAGCGAATCATCGGTATGCCACAGGCCATGAATCAGGCGGCAAATCTGGACCGTACGCAGAGGATCGTGGCGGGTAGCATCGCTGAACCACCAGTGACGGATACCGGTCACCTCTTCCAGCAACGCAGGGTCGAGGTAGATCATGCGATAGCGCCAGCCATCCTCGGTTTCCGCCTCACCGGTGTGCAGTTCGTCAGGGTTCATGGTGACCACGGAATTAGCAGGCGCAACGTACTGTGTGCCGCGATAGCGAAAGCGTTCGGCGCCTGCTTCGATTGCACCAATACCAAACGCTTCATGGGTGTGAGGCTCGAAGGCATAACGGGAGATGTGCGCATGATAAAGCTCCACCCCTGGCAACTGCGCCAGGTGGCGAAAACGCGCGCTGTCTCTCTCGTCAACGAATTGTTCCGGTACGCCTTCCACTTTTCATCTCCGCTCAGGTCATCTTCTCATTATTAAGGATGACCCGGCGGCGTGCTACAAAAATTAACCAGCCTGTAACAGTTACAGGATGCCTTTGACGCTTTCCGCAAGCGGGGTGGTCGGGCGGCCAATCAGCTTGCTCAGGGTATGGCTGTCATCGAACAGACCCCCTTTCGAGGCGCCAATATCTGAGTCAGCCAGCAGGTTAGCGAACACATCAGGCAGGCCAACCCCCTTTAACGCACTCGCAAAATCGGTTTCGCTCAGGTTTTGATAGACCACCGGTTTACCACTCTGTTTGCTGAGCTCCGCCGCCAGTTCGCTGAGTGTCCAGGCGCTATCGCCGGCCAGTTCGTAGACTTTCCCTGCATGGCCGTCTGTGCTGATAACACGTGCGGCAGCAGCGGCGTAATCTGCGCGGGTAGCCGAGGCGATTTTACCTTCACCCGCAGCGCCAATGAACACGCCATGAGCCAGAGCTGCAGGGGCGCTGGCCAGGTAGTTTTCGGTATACCAGCCATTGCGCAACAGGGCGTAAGGGATACCGGAATCGGCCAGCATTTTTTCGGTTTCAACGTGCTCAACATGCAGGCCCAACGGAGATTTATCCGCATGCAGCAGGCTGGTGTAGGCGATAAATTTCACGCCCGCTGCTTTGGCTGCATTAATTACGTTACGATGCTGAACCGCACGCTGACCGACTTCGCTGGAGGAGATAAGAAGCAGTTTTTCTACACCCGAGAGCGCCGCAGTGAGTGCCTCCTGGTCGCCGTAGTCAGCCTGGCGAACGTCAACACCTTTCTGCGTAAGTGCGTCTGCTTTTAACGGGTTACGCACAATCGCGACAATTTCGTTTGCTTTGACGGTTTTCAGTAATTCTTCAACAGCCAGTGCGCCCAGCTGGCCTGTAGCGCCGGTAATTGCGATCATGATGATTCCTCTTCGTGTTTGTCTTGTGTTGTGGCACACTATCACCATAACTAACTTTTAGTAAGTACATACAAAAAGGTAAGTATGGAAAACACAAATCTCACCCTGAGCGAGCTGATGCGCGACGGTAACCTGTTTGCAGAAGAGTGCCCCTCGCGTGAGGTGCTTAAACACGTGACCAGTCGCTGGGGCGTATTGATTCTGGTGGCGCTACGCCACGGTACCCACCGTTTCAGCGATTTACGCCGCAAGATGGGCGGCGTCAGCGAAAAGATGCTGGCGCAATCTCTTCAGGCGCTGGAACTGGACGGTTTTATTAACCGTATTTCGTATCCGGTGGTGCCACCGCATGTGGAGTATAGTCTGACGCCGCTGGGTGAGCAGGTGAGCGAGAAAGTTGCCGCTCTGGCCGACTGGATTGAACTGAATTTGCCGCAGGTGCTGGCGATGCGGGATGACCGCGCCGCCTGAGTGAACCTGGATAATATTCCACACTATTCAGTCCCCCCTCGCTCCTTTGAGGCAAAGGCGAGGGGGGAGCGGCCAGGAGCTTACTTGCTTAAATCTACCTGATAGAGCGCAAAGCCAATCTCGTCCGTACCAACCTTCTTCATCGGGTACTGCGCTTTCTCTTTGATAAACGCAGCCGCCTTCTCAGAAGGCGAGGTTTCGAAACGGATATCCAGTGCCGTTTGGCTGTGGATCGGCGCCAGTCGCCAGTTATTATCCGCTGCCGGGTGGATTTCGCCCGCTTTTGCTGATTCGTCGGTTATCCATTTTGCCAGTACCGCGCGGTTTTCATCCGGCGAAGCAAAGGCGATATGGCTGTCACTTGTACCCGCGAATTTGCCGCCATAGGCGCGGTAGTTATTGGTTGCGACCAGAAATACCTGATTCGGGTCGATCGGTTTGCCGTTAAAGGTAAGATCTTTAATACGCTCTGCCTGCGGGTTAATGCTCTGGCACTCACCGTCATAACGAGCAGGTTGCGTTACATCAATCTGGTATTTCACCCCATCAATGACATCGAAATTATAGGTACGGAATGTCTCCCAGTTGATTAATGACTGGGGCTTCGTACTGCTGATATCAATCTGATTAAACTGTCCGGCGGAGCACTCCAGCCACTCTTTCACCTCTTTGCCTGTCGCTTTTACGACCACCAGTGTGTTGGGGTAGAGATACAGGTCGGCGGCGTTACGGAAGGTGAGTTGCCCTTTTTCTACCTCAACAAAACTGGCCGGATCGTTTTTGCGCCCACCAGCTTTGAACGGTGCGGCGGCAGACAATACCGGCAGATTCGCCAGATCCGGATCGCCCTGAATAAAGTGCTTCACATAAGCTGTCTGGGCGTTGTTAACAACCTGTACGGTCGGGTCGTCCTGTACAAGGGAGAGGAAGCTGTACATATTGTCGGCGGATTTGCCGATAGGTTTGCTGACAAACTGACGGGTGGCATCGTGATCGTGTTTGAGGATTGCTACCAGTTTACTGTCTTCCGCCGCCAGCGATTTTTTGCCTGCAGCGTCATAAATCGGTCGTGCTTCGGCCTTTGAAGAGGTGACCTGCCACTTCCCGGCATCGTTGTTCAAAACCAGATCCACTACGCCGAGGTGGTCGCCCCACATGCCCGGCATCACTGATGGCACGCCGTTTAACGTTCCTTTCGCGATATCCGCCCCTTTAATGGCGGCGAAATCTTTTGACGGGAAGACCGCATGGGCGTGACCAAACAGAATCGCGTCAACGCCGGGGACTTCGCTTAAGTAGTAGACAGAGTTTTCCGCCATTGCCTGATAAGGTTCAGAAGAGAGGCCGGAGTGGGCAACCAGCACCACCAGGTCGGCCCCTTTTTCGCGCATCTCTGGCACATATTTCTTCGCCGTTTCGGTGATGTCGTTGACCGTCACTTTGCCGCTGAGGTTAGCTTTGTCCCATATCATGATTTGCGGCGGAACAAAGCCGATATAGCCAATTTTCACCGTATGTGTTTTGCCGTCGGTATCAGTAACGGCGGTCTCTTTAATCAGATACGGGGTAAACAGCGGCTTTTTGGTTTTGACATCGATAATGTTGGCGTTCACGTAGGGGAATTTTGCCCCTTCCAGTGCCCGGTGCAGGTAATCAAGGCCATAGTTGAACTCATGGTTACCGAGGTTGCCAACGGTATAGTCCAGCGTATTCAGAGCCTTATAGACAGGGTGGATATCACCCTTTTTCAGCCCTTTGGCTGCCATATAATCGCCAAGCGGGCTACCCTGAATTAAGTCGCCGTTATCCACCAGCACGCTATTTTTGACTTCATTCCTGGCGGCATTAATCAGGCTGGCGGTACGTACCAGTCCGAATTTTTCTGTCGCAGAATCTTTATAGTAATCAAAGTCCATCATGTTGCTATGCAAATCAGTGGTTTCCATAATCCGGAGATCCACCGTTGCCGCTTGTACGCTGGCTGCTATCAACGTGGCAAGGAGCGTTGCGCTAAACTTAATCATCAGAGGTGTCCTTTTTAGATCTGAGCCACAAAAGAAATGATATGTACATTTTGTTGCTTACAGAATTGTGAATTCTGCCATGAAATTTGCCACATAAATGCAACAACTATCACACCTGGCAGATTCGACCTGAATGCGATATAAGTAAAACAATGAGTTATACCCGTCATACTTCATGTTGCATGAGTGTTGGCTACGTTCACTCACCCGAAATTGGGATTCACTCACTTGCCGGCTTCGTGCAACGTGAATTATTCAGGGTAAATACCCTACTGCCATACATAAGAGGTGGATGATGTTAGAAGCCATTTGTCAGCTCGCGCGTGAAGCGGGCGATGCCATTATGCAGGTCTACGATGGCCATAAGCCGATGGATGTGACCAGCAAATCCGACGATTCACCCGTGACGGCCGCCGATATTGCCGCGCACGCGGTAATTGCTGGCGGGCTACAGGCACTGACCCCGGATATTCCGGTTCTGTCGGAAGAAGATCCCCCATCCTGGAGCGTTCGTCAGCACTGGCAGCGTTACTGGCTGGTCGATCCGCTGGACGGCACTAAAGAGTTCATTAAGCGCAACGGTGAGTTCACGGTAAATATCGCCCTGATTGAACACGGGAAACCGGTACTGGGCGTCGTGTATGCTCCGGTGCTGAAAGTGATGTATTGCGCAGCGGAGGGCAAAGCGTGGAAAGAGGAAAACGGCACGCGGACGCAGATCAAAGTGCGCGACGCACGTCCGCCGCTGGTGGTGGTAAGCCGTTCTCACGCGGATGATGAACTTAAAGAGTATCTCAACCATCTGGGCGAGCATCAGACGACTGCGATCGGTTCATCGCTGAAATTCTGTCTGGTGGCAGAGGGGCACGCTCAGCTTTATCCGCGTTTTGGGCCGACCAGCGTCTGGGATACGGCCGCAGGCCATGCGGTAGCCGTTGCAGCCGGGGCGCATGTTCACGACTGGCAGGGCAAAACCCTGGATTACACGCCGCGTGAATCTTTCCTTAACCCCGGCTTCCGGGTGTCGATTTACTGATTGTCGAGTAACTTATGCAGCAGGGCGATGACCTGCTGCACTTCCGCCTGTGTCAGCCCGCCATCTTTGACATATTGCACCCGTCCGTCTTTATCCAGCACCACGATGGCTGAACTGCCCTCATCAAGTTGCCAGGCTTTACGCGCTACGCCATCACTGTCGACAATAAATTGTGACCAGGGGTAGAGTTTTTTGTTGCTCTCAATACTGCTGCGCACAAACATTGCCGAACCGGGGATAGCATCATCTGTATTGATGATGGTAGTCGTCTGGTAACGGTCATGAGGTAAATTTGCGGCCTTGATCGCTTCTATCAGCGCGGCATTTTTCTCTTTGGCAGAGGTCCGACCGGCAATATGCTGCACAACTCGCACTTTGCCAGGAAGCTGCGCGCTGTTCCAGTTTTTGTAGCTAAACTTATCATTATCGAGAATCAATTCCCCTCTGTCGGCGATGCCCACAGGCGGTACTCGCTGGCTGGTCTCAAAATTATGGGCTTGCGCAAGAAGCGGCAGTAGCAGGCAGGTTGCTGCCAGGATGTTACGTAAGGTCATGGTGTTTCCTTTTATTGTTTGCAGGTGATCCGACCACTTAACTACACCTTTTAATCATAAGTGCGATCAATGTGCTTTTCCCGCAAACCGGATGCCAGTTTGCGGGTTAACGCACATAACGGCGAAAAAATGACGACTTATACTGCCTGTTCGTAAGTACTGAAAAGAAAATTCTGAATAACTGTAATCAAAAGGTAAATAAACTTATACATACTAGGTCTCATGTTGTTTCTGAACTATGCTCATTGAGCACTAAAATTTGCGCTCATCACTGTCGGGCCAAGCGTGGCACCGCAAGGGCGTATTACTTAGCAGGAGATACAAAAATGAAAATTTTCCAACGTTACAACCCACTTCAGGTGGCAAAGTACGTGAAAATCCTGTTCCGCGGACGGTTGTACATCAAGGACGTTGGCGCTTTCGAATTTGATAAAGGTAAGATCCTTATCCCGAAAGTGAAGGACAAACAGCATCTTACTGTTATGTCCGAAGTCAACCGTCAGGTTATGCGTCTGCAAACTGAGATGGCTTAACCAACCCACTACGCTATGCAGTAATCGCAGTACAACAAAAACGGCTCCGTCAGGGAGCCGTTGATGTTTTCAGGGCAGTGAATAGCAGGCAAAAGAAAAGGCGGCAATGATGCCGCCTTTTATGCAGGACATTTACCGTTGCGATTATTCGCTTTTCTCTTCCGCATCCGGCAGCTTTGGCGTTAACACCGTTGCCTTGTTATCAATCCGTGTGACCAGCAACTGGTCGATACGGTAGTTATCAATGTCCACAACCTCGAATTTATAGCCGGAGAACTTCACCGAGTCGGTACGTTTTGGGATCTTACGCAGCATGAACATCATAAAGCCGCCAATGGTCTCGTAATTGCCGGACTGGGGAAACTCATCGATATCCAGTACCCGCATTACGTCATCAATCGGCGTACCACCGTCAATCAGCCATGAGTTTTCATCACGCGCGACGATTTGTTCTTCAAGCCCCTGACCGACCAGGTCACCCATCAGCGTGGTCATGACGTCATTAAGGGTAATAATCCCCACCACAAGCGCATACTCATTCATGATGACTGCAAAGTCTTCGCCCGCTGTTTTAAAGCTTTCCAGCGCTTCGGAGAGTGTCAGCGTATCCGGCACAATGAGTGTATTGCGGATTTGTACACCGCTGCTCAGTACCAGGCTTTGATTGGCCAGTACACGAATAAGCAGGTCTTTTGAGTCGACGTAACCCACGATGTGGTCAATGTCTTCATTACAGACGAGGAACTTGGAGTGCGGGTTTTCAGCGACTTTTCGTTTTAAGCTTTGTTCATCTTCATGCAGGTCAAACCACACCACATTTTCGCGCGATGTCATTGACGATGGCACCGTGCGTGACTCCAGCTCAAACACATTCTCAATGAGTTCATGCTCTTGCTTACGCAGCACCCCGGCCAGTGCACCGGCTTCTACCACCGCATAGATATCATCCGACGTGATGTCATCTTTACGCACCATGGGCAATTTAAACAGGCGGAAGATAACGTTGGCCATGCCATTAAAGAACCAGACCAGCGGGCGGAAGATAAAAAGACAGAAGCGCATCGGGTTGATGATACGCAAAGCCACGGCTTCTGGCGCAATCATACCGATGCGTTTCGGTGTGAGGTCGGCAAACAGGATAAACATGCCTGTTACCAGCGAAAACGAAATAATAAAGCTCAGTTGATCTGCGAGTTCCGGCTCAACCAGATTGATAAGCATGCTGTAAAACGCAGGGGAGAAGGCAGCGTCGCCAACAATACCGCCCAGAATCGCCACGGCATTAAGGCCGATTTGTACCACGGTAAAAAAGGTGCCGGGGTTTTCCTGCATTTTCAGGATGCGTTGCGCATTGATGTTGCCTTCATCGGCAAGCAGCTTAAGTTTGATTTTTCTGGAGGCGGCCAGCGAGATCTCGGAAAGCGAGAAAAACGCACTCACACCTATCAGACAAAGTATGACTAAGATACTGTTTAACATAATTTATCCAGCTACAAGCGGGATCCTCGGAGGGAAGTTGAAAAATCCTTGTGGTAAACACATTGAAAGCGGGTCCGAAGCGGTGGACCAGCAATTTCGACGGCTAGTATAGCGTAAGCGTGTTACAGCCTGCCAGCAGTGTAAGCAGTTTGTTACAAGTAGATGCGAATTTTTCTCAATTACTTGTTCATTCGGTGAGCTAGCGGCACGATTTTCAGGTAGTTTTCAGCGAAGCCTTTCATCCGAAGAAGAGGCGCGAAGGTTAAATGAAAGAGTAAAAGGAGTAATAAGAGGGTTTTTATATAATCCCCTGGGCCCATTATTACTTCCTTTTCCTCATACTAAAGTCTTACCTTCATTTTCTATTTTGTGGGGGTGACCTTGTCATTATTAGGCTCACGTTCTTGCGCATAGCGATTAAAGTAACCACTGTAGTTTTTTTAAAGGTACAGAACGATACATGTAGCCCTGAACAGCCCAGATACCGCAATCCTGCAGCACTGAAAATTCCCATGTACTTTGCACGCCGTCGATAATGACGCGATCCGAATAAGATTTCCTGATGTTCTTAATCAATTCAGGGAAAGTGGGTTTTTGTACCTGCTTATGGTAGAAATCTCGATTAATCACTACAGCCTGACGGACATTTTCCCGCCACAGCCCAAATAACGCAGGATCTTCTTGTTTCATTAATGTCAGGTGTGGAAACTGAGCGGCAGTATCTGTAAGATTCCTGGGGTTGTTAACATAAAACAAAAGCCCATTTTCTACTGAGAAGTCAGAACAATACTTCAGGTGTTGGCTGTGCGGAGGGTGATCGCTACAGTCCATTGAAAATCCAACAATTGTGCCATTCAGGCTGTGAATGGGTATTACGCTAACCCGGTCCATATCCTTTCCTTGTTAATGCCTAGATATATCTAATATTGATCGTTAAAAGTTATTAATCAATCATTTATTGATCGATAATTAATATCAATATATATACCTATCAAATGGTATTTCTTTGATAGTTAGCGCATTTGTATATTACCGATTATGAAATGAATGTTGTTGAGCGGTAGCGGCTCTGGCTCTGGCTTTTACAGGAAAGCGGCGTTCCTGCGGGCGTAACACATGCTTCCTTACCGGTAGGTGATGTGGAATTTATAACTGCACTGGTAGTTTATTACGGAATAAAATACCAATTCATATTGCATTCTTAACAAATGAAACTGCAAATGAGCAGAGCGTATTGTAACAATGAATTACATTAACTGATGTACCTTGCTGAATGGTGTTGGCGCATAAAGCCCGCTGCAAGCCCAGATACCCGCCTCTTCAAGCGTTCTTCGGTTAATATCATTATCTATTTTAATAATGATTTTTTCGCAATAACGCTTTAAGTTTTGGATTAGGTAAGGGAATGTGTTTTTGCTTAATTCGTTGTTAGTAAATGTTTCATCCAGGATGATCGCCTCACAATACTGGATAAAAGGCACATCTCTATTCCCCACATGGCTCAGCCAGATACCATTTTTACTTTTTGCTAAATCCTGTATGGCTGTTTCAAATGTTTGGTTGATTTGTAATTTAACAAAGGGAAGTCGCGCCAGAGTTGCCTGCAACACTAAGTCGAACGTTAATATCATTGCGATCTCTTCATCAGTGATGGAGACCAGACAGAACAAACCACGTTTTTTAAAAAAATCAGCTTTGTTGCCAATGGCATTCATTAAATCAAAAAGATAAGTTCTTTTTTTTTCGATACTGTTAAGGACAGGCGCTTTTCTGGGGTAGATCTTAACTCCCAGTAGTTGACCGTGTGGAGTGGTTATCCTTTCTGCTAAGTAAGGCATATAAATTCTCCCTCCAGGTGGTACTCACATCGCTTTCTTAAAAACATGCTTACAGCTGGTGTAACACATATTAAGAGCATATTGCGACAGGTGGTGTCATTCTTAAATGGAAATTTATCTGAAATACGCTTATGCAAACGATGTTTATATATGACAGATTTTACTTAAGTAAAAAAACGGAATGGGATAAATAAACTTTCCAGTAAAATTAATGAGATGCATGAACCTTGTCATACAATGCAGACATGCGAAATTAAAGCCGTCATTGCGAGAAAATAGCGTGGCCGGTTAAAAAGGAATAGCGAAAAGTTAAAGCGAGAAATTCCAGAGGGAATGGGTCAGGTGCTATGTTAAAACCGGTTCAGGGCGGCTGAACCGGCAATATACGAATATCAGGCCAACTGTGGCGGCAGGCAAACGCCAATCCCGCCAATGCCGCAATACCCATAGGGATTTTTATACAGATACTGCTGATGATCGTCTTCGGCATAGTAGAACGGCGGTGCGTTAACAATTTCCGTCGTGATAGTACGATCATCATTTGCGGCCAGCATTGCCGCCTGGAAGCGTTCGAGGCTGGCGTGAGCGGCGGCGCTCTGTTCGGGGGTCAGCGGATAAATGGCGGAGCGGTACTGCGTGCCGTGGTCATTGCCCTGGCGCATCCCCTGAGCCGGATCGTGATTTTCCCAGAATACTTGCAGAAGTTGCTCATAGCCGATCACCGCCGGGTCATACACTACGCGAACCGCTTCGGCATGGCCCGTCTGTCCGCTGCAAACTTCGCGGTAGGTCGGATTTGGCGTATAGCCGCCCATATAGCCTGCCGCCGTGCTGTAGACACCGGGCAGTTGCCAGAACAGGCGTTCGACGCCCCAGAAACAGCCCATTGCGAAATAAGCGGTCTCCATCCCTTCCGGCACGTTTGTCATAGAGTGCTCGTTAACAGCATGTAACGTAGCAACTGGCATTGGCGTGTTACGTCCGGGTAACGCATCCGATTGAGTAACAAGGTTTTTCTTATCAAACAGACTCATGATGAGGCCTCCCATAAGCGCAAATTGCGGTTAAGGTTGTAACGAAGCGTCTCTTTTAACACAATAAACGCGGTAAATCAGGCTAGATTTAAACATAAGAAATATTTGGGGTGTCGTCCGTTTTTCAATCCACATATTGGATTTTTTACAAGCCGCGGAGCGGTGTTGACGTTTCCTTCCAGGGGTGGGAACAAGGGATATTCAGGAGAGAACGTGCCAAAAATCCGTACTGTATGTTTTGCTGGTTTGTTGCTGGCAAGCCATAGCGCCATGTCGGCAAACGTCCGATTGCAGCTGGAAGGGTTGACCGGGGCGCTGCAGAAAAATGTTCGCGCTCAGCTTTCCACCATCCAGAGCGATGAAGTGACGCCAGACAAGCGATTTCAGGCGCGTGTTGATGATGCTATCCGTGAAGGTTTGAAAGCGCTGGGTTATTACGAACCCACTATCGAGTTCGAGCTCCGCCCGCCGCCAGCGAAAGGACGTCAGGTGTTGATTGCTCGTGTCTCGGCAGGGGAACCGGTACGCATCGGCGGCACGGATGTGATCCTGCGTGGCGGTGCGCGCACCGATGAAGATTATATTGCATTGCTGAAAAATCGCCCGGAAAAAGGCACCGTGCTGAACCACGGTGATTACGAAGGTTTTAAGAAATCACTCACCCGTGTTGCCTTGCGCAAAGGTTATTTCGATAGCCACTACAATCACAGCCAGCTTGGCATCGCGCTTGACCGGCATCAGGCATTCTGGGATATCGACTATGACAGCGGCCAGCGCTACCGTTTTGGCGATGTGACTTTTGAAGGTTCGCAAATCCGCGAAGAGTATCTGCAAAATCTGGTGCCGTTTAAAAAAGGCGATTACTACCAGACCAAAGATCTGGCGGAACTTAATCGTCGTCTGTCAGCCACCGGCTGGTTTAACTCAGTAGTGGTGGCCCCGGAGTTTGATAAAGCCAGAGAGAGCAAGGTTTTACCTTTAAAAGGCGTCGTCGCGCCGCGCATTGAAAACACCATTGAGACCGGGGTCGGGTATTCAACCGATGTGGGGCCGCGCGTCAAAGCCACGTGGAAAAAGCCGTGGATAAACTCATATGGTCACAGCTTTACCACCACAGCCAGCGTCTCTGCGCCGGAACAGCAGCTGGATTTCAGCTACAAAGTCCCGCTACTCAAAAACCCGCTTGAGCAGTACTACCTGGTACAGGGTGGGTTTAAGCGTACCGATTTAAATGATACGGAGGCGGACTCCACCACGCTTGCGGTGTCCCGCTACTGGGATCTCTCCAGCGGCTGGCAGCGCGCCATTAACCTGCGCTGGAGCCTCGACCACTTTACTCAGGCGAGTGTGACCAATACCACCATGCTGCTTTATCCGGGGGTGATGATCAGCCGTACCCGTTCGCGCGGCGGCCTGATGCCAACCTGGGGCGATTCTCAGCGTTATTCCATCGATTATTCCAGCACAGCCTGGGGCTCGGATGTGGACTTTATCGTGATGCAGGCACAAAACGTCTGGATCCGCACGTTATATGACCGCCACCGTTTTGTGGCCCGTGGCAACCTGGGGTGGATTGAAACCGATGATTTTGACCGCGTACCGCCGGATTTACGCTTCTTCGCCGGGGGCGATCGCAGCATTCGCGGCTATAAATACAAATCTATCGCGCCGAAGGATGATGACGGCAAACTGATTGGCGCCTCGAAAATGGCCACCGGATCGCTGGAATATCAATACAACGTGACGGGCAAATGGTGGGGCGCGGTCTTTGTCGACAGCGGTGAGGCGGTGAGCGATATCCGCCGCAGTGATTTCAAAACCGGTACGGGGGTCGGGGTACGCTGGCAATCACCGGTTGGTCCAATCAAACTCGATCTGGCCGTTCCGGTCGGAGATAAGGACGAGCACGGATTACAGTTTTACATCGGTTTGGGGCCTGAATTATGAGTTTATGGAAGAAGATAAGCCTCGGCGTACTGGTGTTTATCCTGTTAGTGCTGGGGACGGTTATTTTTCTCGTCGGGACGACGAGCGGGTTACATCTGCTGTTTAAGGCTGCCAACCGTTGGGTACCGGGTCTGGAAATCGGCCAGGTGACCGGCGGCTGGCGAGATCTATCGCTGAAAAATGTCCGCTACGATCAGCCGGGTATTGCGGTGAACGCCGGAGAACTCCATCTGGCGGTTAAGCTGGGATGCCTGCGTGACAGTAGCCTGTGCGTTGATGATATCTCGCTAAAAGATATCAATGTGGTCATCGATACGAAAAAGATGCCGCCTGCCGCGCCAGTAAAAGAAGAGGATAGCGGGCCGTTAAATCTCTCCACGCCGTATCCCATCACGTTAAGCCGGGTGGCGCTCAATAACGTCAATATCAATATTGATGACACTACCGTCTCCGTTATGAACTTCTCTTCCGCACTGAACTGGGAAGAGAAGAACCTGACCCTGAAACCGACCTCGCTGAGCGGCCTGCTGATTGCGCTGCCGAAAGTGGCTAAAGTGGCGCAGGAGCAGGTAGTTGAACCGAAGGTAGAGAATCCAAAACCGGATGAACTGCCACTGGGCGAATCCCTTAAGCAGCTTTTCGCCAAACCGCTTCTCCCGCAGATGACCGATGTGCATCTGCCGCTCAATCTCAATATTGAAGAATTCCGTGGTGAGCAGCTTCGTTTAACCGGCGATACGGATATCACCGTCAGCAATATGCTGCTCAAAGTGAGCAGTATTGACGGCAATATGAAACTGGATGCGCTCGACATCGATTCAAATCAGGGCACGCTTAACGCCACAGGTACGGCGACATTGCGGGATAACTGGCCGGTGGACATCACTCTCAACAGCATCCTGAATGTCGAACCGATGAAAGGCGAAAAGGTGAAGCTCAAAGTCGGCGGTGAGGTACGCAAGCAACTGGAGTTTGGCGTCAACCTGTCCGGCCCGGTGGATGTGGTCCTGCGTGGGCAAACTCAACTTGCCGAGGCGGGGCTGCCGCTCAATCTT
The DNA here is from genome assembly GCF_039409775.1 of Phytobacter palmae. Taxonomy (NCBI): domain Bacteria; kingdom Pseudomonadati; phylum Pseudomonadota; class Gammaproteobacteria; order Enterobacterales; family Enterobacteriaceae; genus Phytobacter; species Phytobacter palmae. Next base: position 121,242 of record NZ_JBCIVJ010000010.1, read on the forward strand.
GATGTCACCAGCGAGCAACTTTACTGGCCATTCACCGGCGAAAAGCAGTATCAGGCCGACGACCTTAAACTCAAGCTGACCGGCAAAATGACGGACTACACACTGTCGTTTCGCACGGCTGTAAAAGGTCAGGACGTTCCGCCTGCCACCATCACGCTGGATGGCAAAGGCAACGAGCAGCAGATAAACATCGACAAACTGAGCGTGGCGGCGCTGGAAGGGAAAACCGAACTTAAAGCCTTGCTCGACTGGCAGCAGGCGATTAGCTGGCGCGGTGAGTTAACGCTGGACGGTATCAACACTGCGAAAACTTTCCCGGACTGGCCGGCAAAACTGAACGGGCTGGCGAAAATGCGCGGCAGTCTCTACGGCGGTAGCTGGCAGGTGGATATCCCTGAGCTGAAACTGGCCGGGAACGTGAAGCAAAATAAAGTCAGCGTAGAGGGGCAGCTTAAGGGCAACAGCTATATGCAGTGGACTATTCCGGGGCTGCATCTGGAGCTGGGGCGCAACAAAGCCGACCTCAAAGGCGAACTGGGGGTGAAAGATCTTAACCTGGATGCCAATATTGACGCGCCAGGGCTGGATAACGCACTACCTGGACTGGGTGGTACGGCCAAAGGACTGGTGAATATTCGCGGTACGGTTGATGCGCCACAGGTGCTGGCGGATATCACCGCCAGCAACCTGCGCTGGCAAGAGTTGCGTGTAGCCCGCGTGCTGGTCAAAGGAGATGTGAAATCGACCGATCAGCTTGCCGGCGTGCTGAATGTACGGGTTGAACGCCTTTCCCAGCCTGGAGTTAACGTCAGCCTGGCAACGCTCGCTGCCAAAGGCAGTGAAAAGCAGCACACGCTTGAGCTTCGGGTTCAGGGCGAGCCGGTAGCCGGGCAGTTAAAACTGGCCGGGAGCTTCGATCGCAACGAGCAACGCTGGAAAGGCACGCTTAGTGATACGCGATTCACAACGCCCGTTGGGCCAGTTGCCCTGAACCGCACCATCGCGCTGGATTACCGCAATCAGGAGCAGAAGGTCAGCATTGGGCCCCACTGCTGGACTAACCCGAATGCGGAACTTTGCGTGCCGCAGACGATTGATGCCGGGGCGCAGGGGCGCGCGGTGGTCAATCTTAACCGCTTCGACCTGGCGATGCTGAAACCCTTTATGCCGGATGCCACTCAGGCCAGCGGCACATTCAGCGGTAAAGCTGATGTCTCGTGGGATGCCACAAAAGAGGGGTTGCCGCAGGGTGAAGTGACGCTGGCCGGGCGTAACGTCAAAGTGACGCAGGTCGTCAACGATGCACCGCTGCCGGTTGCTTTCGAAACGCTGAACCTCAACGCGAAATTGCAAAATAACCGTGCGGATTTGGGCTGGCTGATCCGTCTGACCAATAACGGGCAGTTTGACGGTCAGGTGCAGGTCACCGATCCGCAGGGGCGGCGTAACCTTGGCGGTAACGTCAATATTCGCAATTTCTCGCTGGCGATGGCCAATGCCATCTTTACGCGCGGCGAGAAAGCGGCGGGTACGCTGAATGCCAGTCTGCGGCTCGGCGGTAATCTACAAAGCCCCCAGCTGTTCGGGCAGATGCAACTCAATGGCGTGGACGTGGAAGGCAACTTCATGCCGTTCGATATGCAGCCCAGCCAGCTGGCAATGAATTTCAATGGTACCACTTCGACCCTGCAAGGGGTGGTGCGGACTCAGCGTGGGCAGATTAACCTGAGCGGTGACGCGGACTGGAGCCAGATTAACAACTGGCGTGCCCGTGTGGCGGCACAGGGGAGTAACGTGCGCATTACCGTCCCGCCTATGGTGCGGCTGGACGTCTCCCCTGATCTGGTGTTCGAGGCTACGCCGACCCTGTTTACGCTTGATGGTCGGGTCGATGTGCCCTGGGCGCGTATCGTCGTACATGATTTGCCGCAAAGCGCGGTAGGCACCTCCAGTGATGAGGTGATGCTCAATGCGGATCTGAAACCGGAAAAACCGAAAAGCGCGGCGATTCCGATTAACAGTAATTTGATTGTACATGTCGGCAAGAATGTGCGGATGGATGCTTTCGGGCTGAAAGCGCGGCTGACCGGCGATCTCAAAGTGACTCAGGACCAACAGGGGCTTGGCCTTAACGGACAAATCAATATCCCGGAAGGGCGCTACCACGCTTATGGCCAGGATTTGATTGTGCGCAAAGGGGAGCTGATTTTCTCCGGTCCTGTCGATCAACCGTTGCTGAATATTGAGGCGATTCGTAATCCCGATGCCACCGAGAATGACGTGACAGCCGGGGTGCGGATTACCGGTACGGCGGATGAACCGAAAGCGGAGATCTTCTCCGACCCGGCGATGTCGCAGCAAGAGGCACTTTCTTACCTGCTTCGCGGTCAGGGTCTGGAGAGCGGACAAAGCGATAGCGCTGCAATGACTTCAGCCTTAGTGGGCCTGGGGGTTGCACAAAGTGGTCAGGTTGTGGGTAAAATCGGCGAGACATTTGGCGTAAGCAATCTGGCGCTGGACACCGAAGGGGTGGGAGACTCTTCCCAGGTCGTGGTCAGCGGCTATGTACTGCCGGGTCTACAGGTAAAATATGGTGTGGGTATTTTTGACTCACTGGCGACTCTCACGTTACGTTATCGCCTGATGCCTAAGCTGTATCTGGAAGCGGTGTCTGGCTTAGATCAGGCACTTGATCTGCTCTATCAGTTTGAGTTTTAGCAATGCGAATATTTGTCTACGGCAGTTTACGACGCAAGCAAGGCAACAGCCACTGGATGACCAATGCTCAGTGGCTGGGCGATCATTGCGTTGAAGATTATCAACTCTACAGTCTGGGGCACTACCCTGGCGCTGTACCGGGTGATGGCAGTGTGCTGGGTGAAGTTTATCGCATTGATGCGGCAACGCTTGGCGAACTGGACGCGCTACGTACCGCTGGGGGTGAATATAAACGTCAGCTTATCCAGACGCCTTATGGCAGCGCCTGGATGTATGTGTACCAACGCCCGGTTGAAGGGAAAAAGTTTATCCCTACCGGCAACTGGTTAGACAGAGACCAGTATTAATACAAACACGCCACCTTCGGGTGGCGTTGTTTTTTTCAGGCGTTGCCCGACTACCAGTGTTTAATCAGCGACGCGCCGATATCGGCAATTTTTTTATTTCGTTCATCCATGGTTGCCTGCGTCCCGGTGATGTAGATAACGACAATGCGGGTTGGTTTGCCGTCGGGCCCCAGCGCCGCAACGATACCGCGCGAGCCTCGTTCACCCGCCCCCGTTTTATCGGCGATATACCAGCCTGACGGCAAGACCGAACGAATCAGCGGACCGCCGACTTTATCCGCTTCCATCCAGGCCATTAACTGCTTCTGTGAGGCGGGCGTCAGTATCTTGCCGGTGAGGAGCTGGCGCAGGATTTGAGCCATGGCCTCGGGCGTCGTCGTATCACGCTCATCGCCAGGCAACGCTTCATTCAACGCGGTTTCCCATCTGTCGAGACGGGTGACCTGATCGCCCGCTTTACGCAAAAAAGCGGTGAGTTCTGAGGGGCCACCGATCGCAGACAACAGCAGGTTGCCCGCTGTGTTATCACTCATCGTGATAGCGGCGCTGCAAAGTTCGGCTACGGTCATCCCGTCGGTAAGATGTTTTTCCGTTACCGGTGAATATTCGACCAGGTCCTGCTGGCGATACCGTATGCGACGGGCAAGCTGCTCCTGTCCGGCATCAACCCGCGATAAGATCGCGCCGCACAGCAGTACCTTAAAGGTGCTCAGCATGGGGAAACGTTCTTGTGGACGATAGCTGCCCAGTATCTGGCCGTTGGCAAGGGCCACTTCGGCGTAGCCCACTCGCGCGTTAAGCTGGTCTTCGGCTTTTTTTACGGTTTCCTGCGTGACCGGGTGAGCAGAAGCGGGCAGGCAAAAAGCAACCAGCAGGGATAAAAGGGGCAGACGAAACCGTGACATAGAGATACGTTTCCTTGTGGCTATTTCGGGGCAACGGAGCAATTAAACAACGGTATGCATTGTAGATGCATGCGTTTATCAATGCGCGCTGGATGAACAATAAGATGAGCACAAACAACGAAGGTGGGGCGAAACAGAGCGCCATTGATCCTAAGCCCAATGGCGCTGCTGGCGGTTACGCGGCGGTTTGCCGCAGTTTGAACTGACTTACGGCTTCTAACAGCTCTTCTGCCTGACGCTGCATCTGATGCGCGGCAGCCGAGGATTGCTGCGACAATGTGGCGTTTTGTTGGGTTGCGGTATCCATATGCGTCACCGCCACGTTCACCTGATCGATGCCGGTGCTCTGCTCTTTGCTGGCGGCGGAAATTGACTCTACCAGCTCGCTCACCTGTTGCACGCTGCGCAAAATGTCGGTCATTGCTGAACCGGCGCTTTGTACCTGCGCGTTCCCTTCGGCGATACGGTTAACGGAATTGTCGATCAGGTTACGAATATCCCGCGCCGCAGAGGCTGAACGCTGTGCCAGCGCCCGGACTTCGGCAGCAACGACGGCGAAACCACGGCCTTCGGCCCCGGCTCGTGCGGCTTCGACGGCGGCATTCAGCGCCAGGATATTGGTCTGGAAGGCAATACTGTCAATCACACCGATGATGTTATTAATCTGGCTGGAGAGCTGGTGGATATCACTCATGGTTTGCACCACGCGCTCCACGGCTTGCCCGCCCTGGCCCGCAATAGTGAAAGCGTCGCGGGCGATAGTACTGGCAAAGCGCGAGTTTTCGGCATTGCTTTTCACTACCGAAGTCAGCTCCTCCATGGAGGCGGCCGTCTGTTCCAGCGCACTGGCCTGCGCCTCGTTACGTGACGAGAGTTCCCGGCTACCGGTGGCAATTTGTACCGACGCCGAGGCAATGGATTCGGTGCTGTGGCGAACACCGTGCACGATACGGGTCAGATTACCGTTCATCTCCTGCAAGGCGTGCATCAGTTCGGCTGTCTCGTCGCGACCTGAAATGCTAAATGTTGTCTGCAAATCACCGGAGGCCACCGTGCGGGCAACGGTAACGGCCTGTGCCAGGGGATGGGTGATGCTGCGAACCAGCCACCAGGTGATAATCCCACCGGCCAGCATGGTCAGCGCCATGGCAATCAGCAACATCAGGCGGGTCTGCTGATACTGCGCCAGGTTGCGCGCATCCGTCTCCACATGAATGGCACTGGCATGCTCCAGCGTGCGTGCGACCACTTCGTCAATCATACGCGTCGGCTCGCGGTCGATACCGGCCACCAGTTTATCGACGCGCTGGGCACTGGTGGGGTCGGTCAAATCGTATTGCTGTATCGCGCTCAGGTAATGCGCTTCGAGCTCAGCATGGAGCTTGCGAGTCTGTTCAACCTGCGCGTTATTCATCCCCAGCTGTGGCAACATCGCGCTCAGTTTTTCCAGCAGTTGCTGTGTTTTTTGACTCTGAGAAACGAAGGCGGCTTTGTATTTGTCAAAAGCCTCTTGCCCCTGAGAGCCGCGTAGCAGCGTGTTCTTCCACTCCTGAACCTGGATTTTGAACTGCACCTGGGCGTTACGTGCGGTATCAATGCTCTCGACGAGCACTTTTTCCGTTGCCATCATTTTCTGATTCTGCCCGAAGCTATCACTGTTTATCGCCAGGCCGCGCAAGCCGATAAACAGCGTTGCCAGCAGTAACAGTGTTGCCATCAGGCCGAGTCGTTGCCCAATTGTGAAGTGATTAAGTTTCATGTTGTTCCCCGGTGGAATAAAAGATCACGGCCACAAAAGGGGTATCGACCCGTATCAGGTGGACTTTACAGCGGTCAGAGGGCGGTAGTGGGGCTGGTTTGGCTTATATTGTTCAAACGCATGGGAAAAGAATTTTGTGACATTTTTATGACAATTTAAGGAGCGGGCGCTGAAAGGGCAGGAACAGAGAGGGCAGAAAAAAAGAGATAAAAAAAACCCTGTCCGCAGGTATCCACGTTCAGGGTTTTTCAGATAAAACGGATTACTTCTTCGCAGCGCGCTCGAAGGAAGCAACGATTTCCGCTTTAGCGGCTTCAGCGTTGTCCCAGCCGTCTACTTTCACCCATTTGCCTTTTTCGAGATCTTTATAGTGCTCGAAGAAGTGAGTGATCTGTGCTTTCAGCAGTTCCGGCAGGTCGTTCACATCTTTAATGTGATCGTACTCTTTGCTCAGTTTGGTGTGCGGTACGGCAACCAGTTTGGCATCTTCACCAGACTCGTCGGTCATTTTCAGCACGCCTACCGGGCGGCAGCGAATCACAGAGCCGGGTTCCAGCGGATACGGCGTTGGGACCAGCACGTCTACCGGGTCACCGTCCAGAGACAGGGTGTGGTTGATGTAGCCGTAGTTGCACGGATAGAACATCGCAGTGGACATGAAACGGTCAACGAACAGCGCTCCGCTGTCTTTATCGACTTCGTATTTGATCGGATCTGCGTTAGCCGGGATTTCGATAATAACGTAGATATCTTCTGGCAGATCTTTGCCCGCCGGGACGTTGAGTAAGCTCATGTTTGTTTCCTTTAAAATGTGTGGCAAACAAGTGCCGGGTATTATAGCCAACTCATCGGGAATGTCTTTGCTTGTTTTACGTTGCGACACGGCTGGCCCCTCGTTTTTATTCTGAAAACGTAGCCGGATTATCCATAAAGATAGCCGCATCCTGAATAAAATTGTGGAAGCGATTACACCGGGCAAACGTGACATGGCTTTGAATGAAAATTTGTGTCTTTTCAAAGCATGATGCAGAGGTGATCGAGCTGTCTCTTTTCGCGCGCCAGATCTCAACTGACAACTAACAATTCATTCACTTTTCTGATTTGTGATGTAACGCATTCTGTTACATCTCTAATTGTCTATAGTTTTCCCCGCAGGCGAAGTTGTAGCCAACAATAACCCTACGAGGATACCCCTATGTGGAAGCGCTTACTTCTTGTCACAGCAGTTTCAGCAGCCATGTCGTCTATGGCGATGGCCGCCCCGTTAACCGTGGGATTTTCGCAGGTCGGATCTGAATCCGGCTGGCGAGCAGCCGAAACCAACGTCGCTAAAAGCGAAGCTCAAAAACGCGGTATTACCCTGAAAATCGCTGACGGTCAGCAAAAACAGGAAAACCAAATCAAAGCGGTGCGTTCGTTCATTGCCCAGGGCGTGGACGCCATCTTTATTGCGCCTGTGGTAGCGACAGGCTGGGAACCGGTGCTGAAAGAAGCTAAAGATGCAAAAATCCCGGTATTCCTGCTCGACCGTTCGATTGATGTAAAAGATAAATCCCTCTATATGACCACCGTTACCGCCGATAACGTCCTGGAAGGCAAACTGATTGGCGACTGGCTGGTGAAAACCGTCGCGGGCAAACCTTGTAACGTGGTTGAACTGCAGGGCACCGTCGGCGCGAGCGTGGCTATTGATCGTAAGAAAGGCTTTGCCGAAGCCATTTCCAAAGCATCCAACATCAAAATTATTCGTTCTCAGTCCGGCGACTTCACCCGCAGTAAAGGGAAAGAGGTCATGGAAAGCTTTATCAAAGCAGAGAACAACGGCAAAAACATTTGCATGGTTTATGCCCATAACGATGACATGGTGATCGGTGCAATTCAGGCCATCAAAGAAGCCGGCCTGAAACCGGGCAAAGACATCCTGACGGGTTCCATTGACGGCGTGCCGGATATCTACAAAGCGATGATCGACGGTGAAGCCAATGCCAGCGTGGAGCTGACGCCGAACATGGCCGGACCGGCGTTTGATGCGCTGGAGAAATTCAAAAAAGACGGCACCATGCCTGAGAAGCTGACTATCACCAAATCCACACTCTACCTGCCGGATACGGCGAAAGAAGAGTTAGAGAAAAAGAAAAACATGGGCTACTAAGCCGCTGATACCCTCACCTTAACCTTTCTTTCAAAAAAGAGGGGGCTGTCTGGTGAGGGTACGTCTGCTTGTCGGCACGATATGTCCCCTCTCCCCAACGGGGAGAGGGCAAGGGTGAGGGGGAGAACATCATGACCACCGAACAACACCAGGAGATCCTCCGTACTGAGGGGCTTTGCCAGTACTTCCCGGGCGTTAAAGCGCTGGATAACGTCAATTTCAGTCTGCGTCGGGGCGAAATCATGGCGTTACTCGGTGAAAACGGTGCGGGAAAATCCACGCTGATTAAAGCTTTAACGGGCGTCTACCATGCAAACAGCGGCACCATCTGGCTGGAAGGTAACGAAATCCGGCCTAAAAACACTGCCCATGCCCAGCAACTGGGCATCGGTACGGTGTATCAGGAGGTCAACCTGCTGCCGAACATGTCGGTAGCGGATAATCTGTTTATTGGACGCGAACCGCGTCCTTTCGGCTTTATATGCCGCAAAGAGATGGAAAGACGTGCCACCGAGTTAATGGCGTCTTACGGTTTTTCCCTCGACGTGCGCGAGCCGCTCAACCGTTATTCCGTCGCCATGCAGCAGATTGTGGCGATCTGCCGTGCCATCGATCTCTCTGCCAAAGTGCTCATCCTGGATGAACCTACCGCCAGCCTGGATACTCAGGAAGTGGAAATGCTCTTCACCCTGATGCGCCAGCTCCGCGAGCAAGGTGTTGCGCTGATTTTCGTGACCCACTTCCTTGACCAGGTTTACGAGGTGAGCGACCGCATCACCGTTCTGCGTAATGGTGGCTTTGTGGGCTGTCGCGAAACGCGAGAACTGCCACAAATCGAGCTGGTAAAAATGATGCTGGGGCGCGAGCTGGACAATAACGCCCTGCAACGTGCGGGACGTACCCTGTTGAGCGAAAAACCCGTCGCGGCATTTAAAGATTTCGGTAAGAAAGGGTTGATAGCGCCGTTCGATCTGGAGGTTCGTCCTGGTGAGATCGTCGGGCTGGCGGGACTACTGGGTTCCGGGCGCACCGAAACCGCCGAGGTCATTTTTGGCATTAAGCCTGCCGACAGTGGCAGTGCGATGATCAAGGGCAAGCCGCAGACGCTGCGCTCACCGCATCAGGCCTCCTGCCTCGGAATCGGTTTTTGTCCTGAAGACCGTAAAACGGACGGCATTATTGCCGCCGCGTCCGTGCGGGAAAATATTGTTCTTGCGTTGCAGGCGCAGCGCGGATGGCTACGGCCCATTCCCCGGCGCGATCAGAATGCCATCGCTGAGCGTTTTATCCGCCAGTTGGGGATCCGCACGCCGAGTGCGGAGCAACCGATAGAGTTTCTCTCCGGCGGCAACCAGCAGAAGGTGCTCCTTTCCCGCTGGCTGCTGACCAAACCGCAGTTCCTGATCCTCGATGAGCCAACGCGCGGCATCGACGTCGGAGCGCATGCGGAAATCATCCGCCTGATTGAAACGTTGTGCGCGGACGGCCTGGCGCTACTGGTTATCTCTTCGGAACTCGAAGAGCTGGTGGGCTACGCTGACCGGGTAATTATCATGCGCGATCGCAAGCAAATAGCGGAGATCCCGCTTGCTGAGCTCTCGGTCCCGGCGATCATGAATGCCATTGCGGCATAAGGAGTACTGTGTGATGCCTCAATCACTCCCGCAAACCGGGCAGCCGAAGCGCCACTTTAAGTGGCCCACAGGGACGCCACAACTGTTGGCGCTAATTCTGGTACTGGTGGTGGATAGCCTGGTGGCCCCCCATTTCTTCCAGATTGTGTTACAGGATGGGCGCCTGTTCGGCAGCCCGATTGATATTCTCAACCGCGCCGCGCCCGTGGCGTTACTGGCCATTGGTATGACGCTTGTGATCGCGACGGGGGGGATCGATCTCTCTGTCGGCGCGGTAATGGCCATCGCCGGGGCAACCGCCGCATCAATGACCGTGGCCGGATATGGATTGCCGATAGTGCTGCTTGCCGCGCTGGGTACGGGGATTCTCGCTGGTCTGTGGAACGGTGTTCTGGTTGCGATTTTAAAGATCCAGCCGTTCGTCGCCACGCTGATTTTGATGGTAGCCGGGCGCGGGGTGGCGCAACTGATTACCTCCGGGCAAATCGTCACGTTTAACGCGCCAAATCTGGCCTGGATTGGTAGCGGTAAGCTGCTCCTGTTCCCGACACCGGTCATCATTGCATTGGCCACCCTGATTATCTTCTGGCTGTTTACCCGTAAAACGGCGCTGGGCATGTTTATTGAAGCGGTGGGGATTAATATCCGCGCGGCGAAAAATGCCGGGGTGAATACCCGCACTGTGGTGATGCTGGCCTATGTGTTAAGCGGCGTGTGTGCGGCTATTGCCGGGGTGATTGTGGCGGCGGATATCCGTGGGGCTGATGCCAACAACGCCGGTCTTTGGCTGGAGCTGGATGCCATCCTCGCCGTGGTGATTGGCGGTGCATCGCTAATGGGCGGACGCTTTAACCTTGTGCTGTCGGTGGTAGGGGCTCTGATTATTCAGGGCATGAATACAGGGATTTTGCTCTCCGGCTTCCAGCCAGAGCTTAACCAGGTGGTGAAAGCGGTGGTGGTGCTGTGCGTACTGATTGTTCAGTCGCCGCGCTTTATCGCACTGATTAAAGGAGCGCGCGGTCATGATAAAACGTAATTTACCGCTGATGATCACCCTGGGCGTTTTTATCCTTGGGTATCTCTACTGTCTGACGCAGTTTCCCGGCTTTGCGTCCACACGTGTTATCTGCAACATTCTGACCGATAACGCTTTCCTGGGGATTATCGCTGTCGGTATGACCTTTGTGATTCTCTCCGGCGGGATAGATCTCTCCGTGGGCTCGGTGATTGCCTTCACGGGGGTGTTTTTGGCGAAGGCCATCGGCTTCTGGGGGATATCGCCGCTGGTGGCTTTCCCGCTGGTGCTGGTGATGGGCTGCGCGTTTGGCGCATTCATGGGGCTTTTGATCGACGCGCTGAAAATTCCGGCGTTCATCATTACCCTGGCCGGGATGTTCTTTTTACGCGGTGTCAGTTATCTGGTCTCCGAAGAGTCGATCCCGATTAACCATCCGGTGTATGACACGCTGTCCGGGCTGTCATGGTTGATTCCCGGCGGTGGGCGTCTGAGTGCCATGGGGCTGCTGATGTTAGGAGTGGTGGTCATCGGTATTTTCCTTGCCCATCGAACCCGTTTTGGCAATGAAGTGTATGCCATTGGCGGCAATGCAACGTCGGCGAACCTGATGGGGATCTCAACTCGCAGTACCACCATTCGTATCTATATGCTCTCCACCGGGCTGGCAACGCTGGCAGGTATTGTCTTTTCTGTCTACACCCAGGCGGGTTATGCGCTGGCCGGTGTCGGGGTTGAGCTGGATGCAATTGCCTCGGTAGTGATTGGCGGTACGCTGCTGAGCGGCGGTGTGGGCACGGTACTGGGTACGCTGTTCGGTGTAGCGATTCAGGGGCTAATCCAAACCTATATCAATTTTGACGGAACACTGAGTTCCTGGTGGACCAAAATCGCGATCGGCATTTTATTGTTTATTTTTATCGCGTTACAACGTGGTCTTACGGTGCTGTGGGAGAATCGCCAGAGCTCGCCTGTTACACGTGTTAGCACGGCAGCAACAAGGCAGTAACACATTGAAATAATTAAAAAGAAGTAAAGTTTTTCCGGTGGCGGTCGATAACCTGCCAATGAGGCTTATTTTACGCCTGAAAGAATCTCTGCTACCGGAAAAACTATCATGCTCAGAACGCTCTCGCTTCGTACTGGTTTGCTTTCCCTTCTCGCTATTATGACTTTCCTGCTGCTGGTGGTAAGCGGCATCGGAATTTATGCCCTCAGCAAAAGCTCATCCTCCCTGGAACGTATCAGCGTTCTGCAAGGCGAGAAAATGGCGCGCCTCAATCAAGGCTATACGCAAATTCTGCGTGCGCGTAACGAGTCGGGTCAGGCCGTACGAATGATGGAAGTGGGCCTGCTTGCTGACGCAGGCAGTGCGGTAAAAATCATTAATGGTGAAATTGAGCAGGGACGTAAAGCGCTGGACAGCGTCATTAAAGCGGGCGTGGATGACGACCAGGGAGCCGCGCTGCTGGCTCAGGTTGCAAAAAGCTACGCTATTTACCTGGATCAGGGCATCAAACCGATGCAGGCAGCGTTAAACCAACAGAGTGCGGATGCTTATTATGATCTGCTGGAGAGCAAACTAGTTCCGGTTTCCCGTCAGTTTGATAACGATATCCAGGCGTTCCTGACCTGGGGCGAAAACCGTGGCAAAGCCGAGGTAAGTGCGGTCCAGTCGAGCAAAAATTTTGTGATGATGCTGATTGTCGTTGTTGCACTGGCGGCGGCGGGCATTATCGTGCTGGCCTGGCTGGCACTGCGTCATATGCTACTTAAGCCGCTCGATGCGTCGATTGTACAACTGGAGCACGTTGCCGCCGGCGATCTGGCCTCGGTGAGCCTCAGTAGCGCCAGTAAAGAATTTAACCGTCTGAATACGGCGATTGAGAACATGCGTCACTCGTTGATCAGTTCCGTTACCCGCGTACGTGACGCCAGCTCGCAAATCGATACCGGCAGCCGTGAATTGTCGCTGGGTAACGTCGATCTGGCGCAACGTACTGAATCAACGGCCACATCGCTGGAACAGACAGCTGCCAGCATGGAAGAGATTACCGCCACGGTAAAACAGAATGCGGATAACGCCGACCAGGCGCATCAACTGGCGAAATCGGTCTCTGATACTGCCGATCGCGGCAGTGAGATGGTCTGCTACGTAATTGAGAAGATGCGCGACATTTCCGACAGCTCCAGCCGCATTGCCGATATTCTCAGCATGATTGACAGCATTGCCTTCCAGACCAACATCCTGGCGCTGAATGCCGCCGTTGAAGCGGCCCGGGCAGGGGAGCAAGGGCGCGGCTTTGCGGTGGTGGCTGGCGAAGTGCGTAATCTGGCGAGCCGTAGCGCTGATGCGGCTAAAGAGATCCGTCAGCTTATTAGCAGCTCACAGGCTCATGTATCAGAGGGTAGCGATCTGGCGATGCAGGCAGGCGAAACGATGGATGAGATTGCGTCAGAGGTCATGCGTATGACGAAGCTGATGCGTGAGATTGCCAGCGCGTCGCAGGAGCAGAGTCGTGGCATTGAGCAGGTGAATATTGCTGTCAGTCAGATGGACGAAACGGCACAGCAAAACGCCTCTCTGGTGCAGCAATCTTCCGCCGCGACCCGTTCGCTGGAAGAGCAGTCCCGCGAATTACTGGAGGCGATGGCCTCTTTCCGTTTGCAGCCAACTGCATAATAATTTGCCCTGCGCAGGTTCGCGCGGGGCTATTTTATACAGGGTAAGGATAGATGGACACACAGGAAGAGATCAGAAAACACATTTGTATTCAGTGCGATAACGAAGCGATTAAAGGCAGCGATTACTGCGAAGCGTGTGAGGCCAAAGAATTTAAGAAAATTGGTGGTTGGTTGTATCTTCCCGCGCTGGGGCTGCTTGTGGCGCTAGTCATGAGTATTTTGGCCATTAATAATACCGCGCGTGCGCTACTGCAATTCAGCAGCAGCTTTACCACCACGGGGCTGGCGGTCATTTACTTTGAGCTCTTTGGTTTTATCGGACAGTTTCTGCTAACGATTTATGTGGGCAGTCTCTTTTTGCGCAAAAAGCGTCAGTTACCGCTTACTTACATCGTTTTTCTTCTGTACGGCGTGGTGTTTGTGGGCGTCGATTTATGGCTGGCGAACGCGCTGATGAATCTTCCGATTGACTATGACGACACCCGTTCTCTGATTCGTGCGATTGTCGCTTGCTGTATCTGGATACCTTATTTCCGGGTATCTGAACGAGTAAAACGGACTTTTGTGCATTAAAAAATGCCGCGCCGGGCAACCCGGATGCGGCATTATGGCTCTATGCGGGCTCGTAGCCCGGGTAAGCGAAGCTAACCCGGGACCAGATGCCGCGTTTACGCGTCCGGGAACTCACGCATAAAACGTTCGACATCATCTACCATATGTTCATTCCCAACGAAGAACGGGCGACGCTGGTGCAGGCTTTCCGGCACGATATCCAGAATACGGTTTTTACCGTCACTCGCTTTACCGCCAGCTTGTTCCGCCAGGAACGCCATCGGGTTGCACTCATAGAGCAGACGCAGCTTCCCTTCCGGATGGCTCGCAGTGCTCGGGTACAGATAGATACCGCCTTTGAGCAGGTTTCGATGGAAATCCGCCACCAGTGAACCGATGTAGCGCGTGGTGTAAGGGCGTTGGGTGGACTTATCCTCTTCCTGACAGAATTTGAGATATTTCTTCACGCCCAGAGGGAATTTGATGTAGTTGCCTTCGTTGATGGAGTAAGTGTTTCCTTTTTCCGGGAAGCGCATACGCTCCTGACACAGGCAGAACACACCCAAAGAGGGGTCATAGGTGAAGGCATGTACGCCACAACCAGTGGTGTACACCAGCATGGTGGACGAGCCGTAAACTACATAGCCCGCGGCAACCTGCTTGCTACCCGGCTGCAGGAAATCTTCTTCGGTGACAGGCGTGCCTACCGGCGTAACACGACGGTAGATAGAGAAGATGGTACCAACAGAAACGTTAACATCGATATTGCTGGAGCCGTCCAGTGGATCCATGAGCACAACATATTTCGCGTGTTCGCAGCCTTCGAATACGACGATTTCGTCTTCTTCCTCAGAGGCAATACCCGCGACAATGTCTCGCGCCCGCAGCGCGGCTTTCAGTTTTTCATTGGCAAACAGGTCGAGTTTTTGTTGCACCTCTCCCTGGACGTTTTCGGCGCCACTGGCACCCAGGATATCAACCAGACCCGCTTTGTTGATATCCCTGTGGATGATTTTGGCACCCAGTTTTATTGCCGAGAGCAGTGCAGTCAGCTCACCGGTAGCATGAGAAAATTCATGCTGCTTTTCGACAATAAATTCACCTAACGTTTTCATACCCTGTCCCTACGTTTTATATGGAGTAATGTCACTGCAACAATATTAACAAAGATTCAAATGCTCGCGCACAGGTGAATCGCGCCAGCACAATACGGATTATCCTGAAATGCATTTCCGTCATATGAGACAAGAGGGTAAAATGTGCGCCGTAAATAAGAAGGATAGAGACGAATGCGCATTCATATTTTGGGGATTTGTGGCACCTTCATGGGTGGTCTGGCGCTGCTGGCGCGCTCACTGGGCCATGAGGTAACGGGTTCGGACGCCAATGTGTATCCGCCGATGAGCACCCTGCTTGAGAAGCAAGGCATTGAACTTATTCAGGGTTACGACGCAAGCCAGCTTGATAACACACCGGATCTGGTCATCATTGGCAACGCGATGACGCGCGGCAATCCGTGTGTGGAAGCGGTGCTGGAAAAAAACATTCCGTATGTTTCAGGCCCGCAATGGCTGCATGACTTTGTGCTGCGTGACCGTTGGGTACTGGCGGTGGCAGGAACACACGGTAAAACGACTACGGCAGGTATGGCAACCTGGATTCTGGAAGCCTGCGGCTATAAACCCGGATTTGTCATTGGCGGCGTACCGGGAAATTTCGAGGTTTCCGCTCGCTTAGGGGAAAGCCCGTTCTTCGTCATCGAAGCCGACGAATATGACTGCGCGTTTTTCGATAAGCGTTCGAAATTTGTACATTACTGCCCGCGTACGCTGATCCTCAATAACCTTGAGTTCGATCACGCGGACATCTTCGACGATCTGAAAGCGATCCAGAAACAGTTCCACCACCTGGTGCGTATTGTGCCGGGGCAGGGCAAGATCATCTGGCCTGAAAACGACATCAACCTGAAACAGACGATGGCGATGGGCTGCTGGAGCGAGCAAGAACTGGTGGGCGAACAGGGCCACTGGCAGGCAAAAAAACTGACCACCGATGCGTCTGAATGGGAAGTACTGCTGGACGGTGAATCAGTCGGGCAGGTGAAGTGGGGTCTGGTAGGCGAACACAATATGCATAACGGCCTGATGGCGATTGCCGCTGCCCGTCATGTTGGTGTTGCGCCAGCCGACGCTGCCGATGCGTTGGGCTCGTTCGTGAATGCCCGTCGTCGCCTTGAACTGCGCGGAGAAGCGCACGGCGTTAAAGTGTATGACGACTTCGCGCACCATCCGACGGCGATTCTGGCGACGCTGGCTGCCCTGCGCAGCAAAGTGGGCGGTACAGCGCGCATTATTGCCGTACTGGAACCGCGCTCGAACACTATGAAAATGGGTATCTGCAAGGACGATCTGGCACCGTCCCTGGGGCGTGCCGATGAAGTCTTCCTGTTACAGCCTCAGCATATTCCATGGCAGGTAGCGGAAGTGGCTGACGCCTGTGTGGTGCCTGCCCACTGGAGCGGCGATGTCGATGCGCTGGCAGAGATGATCCTCAAAACGGCGATGCCAGGCGATCACATTCTGGTGATGAGCAATGGCGGATTTGGCGGTATTCATCAAAAACTGCTGGATGGGCTGGCGAAGAAAGCCGAAGCAGCCGCAGAGTAATTGACCTGCTTGTCGTGCGACTGAGAGGACGGTTGTGCAGACATTAAGCGTGAGTTGATATGTGCAGAAAACCGCGCCACCTGATGGGAATGGCGCGGTTTTTTTATGCTTACTCTTTGGCGATTGGGGTGTCGATAATCTGTGGCGCTTTATTACCCTGAATATCGGCAACACGTTTTTCCACATCCTTAACCTGGCTTGCGTTATGCAGCAGGGTGTAGGTCAAATCGAAACGGGTGCTCTGGCCCGGCTCAAGTTTCTTCACGCGTTTCTGTTCGCGCTCAATGGTTACCGGATAGGCGTAGCTGGTGCCCGGCTCAATCCCGGTCACATAGCCCTGTTTCAGCGTGTCGGTATTTTTCCACAGCGTCAGCACCGGCAACTGCTGCGTGTTAAAGCTGATAGCCGCCCCTTTATTGCCGGCTTTGTTAATCACCGCTGCCACGGTCTCTTTACGTGCGTCAGCCAGCGGTTTGAAGTTGAATACCATTTCATCGAAGCCTTTGGTCGGCCCGCTGTAGGTTTGCCAGTTTTTCAGTCCGGCTTTGGCGTAATCGTTGAACGGGCTGACGCTCTCGACCGGAGCGATAAAGCGCGCACCCTCTTCCAGAATCGGCGTGCCGAAGTTGCTGTGATAGATGATTTGGTAGTCGTGCGCGTAATCCGCATGGTTGGTTAGCACATCATGCAGAGTAAAGCTGTTGCTGCCCGGAATGTAGCTCAACTCCATTTCGGTCTGCAGATCGGCTTTTTTGAAGGTGCTCTCTTTTACCAGCCCACGAATGCGAATCTCATATGGTGCTTTCTCGCTGACATCCACGGAAACCTGTGAGGCCGGGGTGTTGCCTGCTTTGCCATGCAGGGTATAAATCTGCCCGTCAGCGGTGACCGGATGGCCGGTCCATTCATAGCCGCAGCGCACCAGCATTTCATTGAATCCTTCCAGCCATCCCAGGCCATTGCGGCTTTCCAGATTCATATACGCCGGGTTAACCACCTCTTTTACCGGTGAATCCCAGCCCATCCGAACGCCAAAACCTTCAACACGGAGCAAATTCATGCCGCGTGTCGGACTCAGGGTGATTGTCAGGCCATTCTGGCTGTTGATAGTGATGATTTTACTGCCTTCCTGCTTGCCGCCGTGCAGGACTTTTTGCTCAATGCTGAAAGTCTGATCTTTAATTTTCAGCTGCTGGCTGGTGACCTGCCAGTTTCCTTGTTCTACACCGCTTTCAGCACTTGTCAGCAACCATGTCTTTGCGCAGACATTGCCAGAGATAAGCAGAGCGAGGGTAGATAATACCAGGGCTTTTTTCATTTTTATTCCTTTTTGCTGAATCGATTATTTTTGTGACCTCTGAAATCTAATAATTGCCGATGCCAAAAAATGTGATCCGTTTCATCTGGTGTAAAAAGGCACGCTTTAGTGATCAAAAACCTGATATTGATCGCTTTGATCTATGTAACGATGCAGTTTTATACATAGATCTTGTGAGATGTGCAGATTTTTGCTTTAACGATTCAGCTTTTATGGTGCGTAATTACCAGCCAAACGATAGTCGCCGGGGAAGCGTTGCAAAATGCGGAGTGGGGGAAGCAAAAGCGATGTGCGGGGCGAGCCGCACATCCGGGAGAGATTACTCTGCGGCTTCGGAAAGCTCGCGCAGGTACTGGAAAATCAAACGCGCAGATTTTGGTGGTTTGTTTCCTTCTTTCTCTTTCTTTGCGTTGCGGATAAGCGTGCGCAATTGCTGACGGTCTGCGTCCGGCCACAAGCCTAACACTTCCGCAATGGCATCATCGCCTTCCTCAATCAGGCGGTCGCGAAGCTGTTCCAGTTTGTGGAAAAACGCCACCTGTTGGTTATGGCGGTTTTTCAGCTTATCCAGCGCCTGGCGAATTGGCTCAACGTCACGTTGACGCAACAATTTACCAATCAGTTGTAACTGACGGCGGCGACCTTCCATCTTAATGCGCTGCGCCAGTTCAACGGCGTCACGCAGGTCCTGGTCGAGCGGGATTTTCTCCAGCGCGTTTTTACCCAGGTCTACCAGTTCCGCGCCCAGGCGTTTTAATTCCTCGGCGTCGCGTTTAATTTCACTCTTACTGACCCAGATGATCTCATCATCTTCGTCCTCGATGTCGTCACCGGGAACGTCGTCGAGCCAGTCGTCGGGCTGCTTTGTCATCTCAGGTTCCTCAAAAAAGAGGCTAATGTTACCAGTTAAGGGGCGCACTGAAAAACGGTTCTCTGTTAGACTTCAAAGATTCTCTCCTCTAATTATGGCATTGGCGATGAAAGTAATCACACAAGTTGCACAACAACGCAAAGCACTGGAAGAAGCGGTTTCTACCGCGCTGGAGTTGGCCTCCGCAAAAGCGGATGGTGCGGAAGTGTCTGTCAGCAAGACCACCGGGATCAGCGTCAGCACGCGCTACGGTGAAGTGGAGAACGTAGAATTTAACAGCGATGGGGCGTTGGGGATTACGGTTTATCATCAAAACCGTAAGGGCAGCGCGTCGTCTACCGATTTAAGCCCGGATGCTATTGCCCGCACCGTGCAGGCGGCGCTCGATATTGCCCGCTACACCTCGCCGGATCCCTGTGCCGGGGTGGCCGATAAAGAGCTGCTGGCCTTTGACGCCCCCGATCTGGATCTCTTCCACCCGGCGGAAGTCTCCCCGGATGAAGCCATTGAGCTGGCTTCACGCGCAGAACAGGCGGCGCTGAAAGCGGACAAACGCATTAACAACACCGAAGGCGGCAGCTTCAATAGCCACTACGGTATTAAAGTCTTCGGCAATAGCCACGGCATGCTGCAGGGCTATGCTTCTACGCGCCACTCGCTCTCGAGCTGCGTTATCGCCGAAGAGAACGGGGATATGGAACGCGATTACGCTTACAGCATTAGCCGTGATATTCGCGATTTGCAAAGCCCTGAGTGGGTGGGCGAAGAGTGCGCGCGTCGTACGTTATCGCGTCTTGCTCCGCGTAAACTCTCGACCATGAAAGCGCCGGTCATTTTTGGTCATGAAGTGGCGACCGGTCTGTTCGGGCATCTGGTCGGGGCGATTGCGGGTGGGTCGGTTTATCGCAAATCCACCTTCCTGCTCGACTCGCTGGGTAAGCAAATTCTGCCGGAATGGCTGACCATTGAAGAACATCCGCATTTACTGAAAGGGCTGGCGTCTACGCCCTTTGACAGTGAAGGGGTGCGCACTGAACGTCGCGACATCATCAAAGATGGCGTATTAACGCAGTGGCTGCTGACTAACTACTCCGCACGTAAGCTGGGGCTAAAAAGTACCGGGCACGCGGGCGGGATCCACAACTGGCGGATCGCCGGGCGCGGCCTGAGTTTTGAGCAACTGCTCAGACAAATGGGCACTGGTCTGGTTGTTACCGAACTGATGGGGCAGGGTGTCAGCGGCATTACCGGCGACTACTCGCGCGGTGCGGCGGGTTTCTGGGTGGAAAATGGTGAAATTCAGTATCCGGTAAGTGAGATCACTATTGCAGGAAATCTGAAAGATATGTGGCGTAATATCGTTACGATTGCTGACGATATCGAAACACGTAGCAATATTCAGTGTGGTTCAGTGTTGTTACCGGAGATGAAAATCGCCGGTCAGTAACGCCCGTCATAATTCTGATTGCAGGTGCGCAGGCTGCACGTGCCCACCCCAGTCGCTTACCCGGTAAGTGGCTGGCATTTACGTGTTTGCCGCTTGCCTGAAATTCGGGTTATTCAGGGTCTGGCTTTTTTTAATAATAAAAAAGGAAGTGAGCAATGCGGAAAAAACTGCTGGCGATGTTAGCTGTCTCTACCCTTGTCCTGAGTTCGGCACATGTCTTTGCTGCCGATCTTGAAGATGACATGGACACCCTCAACAAAAACCTCCAGGTTGTCGAAAAATCGGATGACGCCGCCACCATCAAAGATGCGTTAACCAAAATGCGCACGGCTGCCGAAGACGCACAAAAAGCGACACCGCCGAAGCTGGAAGGCAAAGCGCCGGACAGCCCGGAAATGAAAGACTACCACCAGGGGATGCAAACGCTGATCGGGCAAATCGACGGCGCGCTGAAACTGGCGAACGAAGGCAAAGTCAAAGAAGCAAAAGCGGCGGCTGAGGATTTCAAAGCCACCCGCAACAGCAACCACAAGAAGTTCCGCTAAGTATCCCGAAGCGGGGCATATGCCCCGCTTTTCTCCCCTCTACGGGACAAGCACGATCTTCCCGCTAAATTCCCGGTTCTCCAGCAAACGATGTGCGTTTGCCCCTTCCCTCAGTGAAAACGCGGTGATCTCTGGCAGGGAAACATGTCCGTCTTTGATAAGTCCGAACAGGCGATCCGCCCGCAATTGCCGTTGCTCACGCGAACTCAAATAGGTCCACAGATCGGCCCCCAGCACACCGGAAGATTTCAGCAAAAAATCAGCCGGATCCACCGTCGGAATTTTCCCTCCTGACATACCAAACAGCACCACGCGGCCGCCTTCTTTTACGGCTTCCAGGCTCTGTAACAGGGTGCTACCCACGGAATCAAAAACGATATCGCAACCTGCGGCCTGTTTCTGCCAGATGTCATAACCCACCGCAATTTCCGCACCATGGGCAAGACAGATGGCCTGCTTCCCCTGGCTTGATGCAACGGCAACCACGCGAATGCCCCGATGGACGAGCATCCGCGTCAGTAATCGCCCAACACCACCAGCAGCGGCCAGTACAGCAACGCGCATCCCCGGCAAAACTGGCAGTACATCGTGGATCAGGTAATCAGCGGTCAATCCTTGCAACAGCACGGCGGCGGCCTGCTCCTCGCTAAGCCAGTCGGGAAGGTGAATGGCATGGGTTTGAGGCACGATAACGTGGCTGGCATGTGCCAGCGGTACATCGGTAAAGCCGATACGATCCCCTGGCTGCCAGCCGCTGACCCCCGCACCGACCTGCACCACTCGCCCGGCCCCTTCATAACCCGCGATCCAGGGGGCGTTTCCGGCAAGGGGATAGCGTCCCTGTCGCCGGTAGACATCGGCAAAGTTAAGCCCGGCAGCGGAAATTTCAACGAGAATGTCGCCTGGCCCCGGCTGCGGTGTGGCGCTCTCTCGCAGGTACAACACGTCGGCAGAGCCAAACTCATCAAAAACCAGTGATTGCATAATAAAATGACCTAATAGACGGTAATTTGACGATTATTCCTCCCGTTAATGGGCGGATAAAGAGGGCTCTGTTATTTTGATTTGATAGCCAAAGTTTAGAATCTGGGTGGTGAATGGATTACTTAAAATGCGTTGAGTCTTTTGTCCGCACGGTAACCTGCGGCAGTTTCACCGCGGCGGCGGAAGAGCTTGGCATCACCCCGGCGATGGTGGGAAAACATGTGCGCGAGCTGGAGGCCAGAACGGGTTGCCAGCTGATTCACCGAACGACCCGGCGTCAGGGACTGACGGATGCCGGCCAGCGTTTTTACCAGTACGGGCTACAGATCCTTGCCACCATTCGTGAGGCGGACGGGCTGGCAAACCATCTTTATGACAATGTCGCGGGTATGCTGCGTATCAGTGCGCCGGTGACCTATGGCCAGCGCGTACTTACCCCCATCCTGTCGCGTTTTTTGCAGCAATATCCTGGGGTCGATGCTGAAATGGTGCTGACGGACAGGAAGGTGGATCTGATTGAGGAGCGCTTCCAGCTGGCGATCCGCATTGGCAATATTAACGACGACGGGATCGTCGCCATCCCGCTTCCGCCGTATCGTATGATCCTTGCCGCCTCCCCTGATTACCTGCAACGCCACGGCATGCCACTCTCGCCGCAGGAGCTAAAGCATCATCATTGCATCAGTTTCAGCCAGTGGCGTTCGGATCATAGCTGGCAACTTGAAGGCCCCTCCGGGAAGGTGGAGATTGCCATCACGCCGCGTCTGATGGTCGATTCCGGTGAAGCGATACGCCAGGCGGCGCTTTCCGGGCTGGGGATAGTGCAGCACTCGGTTCTGACGTTGCAGCAGGACATCAACGAAGGCCGCCTGTGCCTTGTGCTGCCAGACTACCTGCCCCCACCGCGACCAATGCATTTGTTGCGCTTACCGATCAGGCCGCTGCTGCCTATCGTCTCTTCGTTTACCGACTACTTTTTGCAGGCGATAAAAACGCGCTTTTGATCCTTTTTCATAAGGAACCCTTATCTCGTCACACTTTTGCCTTCGCGTTGGCCGTTTTTTTATTCTCCCGTACCCCCGGTTTTCCGCATTTTTCCATCAAACCTGTGAGCGTTGCACAGTGAAAACCCCCGGAGGGGCACATTAATGTGGCGCAGATCACTAAAGTCTCCCGGCTTTCCACTTCAAAGTGGAAAACTCCTCGCTACAAACTCTTAACCTGCAACGTTAGTTTTATTCCAGGCCATTAACGGGGTAAGACGAGTGAAAAACGGAGCGGTAATGAACGACGCGGGAGATGAGGCGGAACAAACGGCAAGCCTGGCCGGGCATATGCTCACGCAGGTATACACCTTGCTGAGCCAGCACAACATCACGCCTAACGCGGTGCAGCAGCAGATGTTGACCTCGCATGTCCGCGCGATGGCTCATCGATCGGTGACGGGTGAGCCGCTACCGGAGGTGGATGCCAGCCTGTTTGACGAAATCTCGCCTGAATCAATGCAACTTGCCCGCGACGTTGTGGCGCAATTTGGCAATCTCCCGGAAGAAGAAGCCTGGCTACTGTCGGTGCACTTCGAAGTGGCAAAAGACAACCTGTAAGGAGCGAACAATGGAACAGATTACCGTAGTGATTGGCGACCGTCTGGGTAAAGGCCAGAAAGTGGCGGCAGGCGTTGAGAAAGCCGGTGGTCGCGCTGTCGTGGTACCGGGTGTGGCGGCGGATATGAAGCTGGGCGATGTGATGAAGACGGAAAATGCGACGTTCGGCATCTCGTTTTGCGGCAGCGGCGGCGCGGGCGCTATCACCGCGCAAAACAAACACGGCTATAAAGCCAAATATGGCATGCGTTCGGTTGAAGAGGGCGTCACCGCTATCAACGAAGGCTGCAATGTACTGGGTTTCGGCTTTATGGATAAAGAAGAGTTAGGCGAGCGCCTGGTGCAGGCGTGGCAGAAGAAATACGGCGCGTAACCATGAAAGAACAATTCACCACCACGGTCAGGGTGAAAGGGAAAGGCGAGGCTAAAGCGCGCGCGTTTTCCGATGCGCTGAACCATGTTCAGGCCGCGGTGATGAAAGCGTCGCCGCACATTTTACTGCGTATAGAGCCACAGGATGTGCAGGTTGTTCATGCGCATGAAACGACGCGGAAAGAGGCTTTTTTATTCTTCTTTCTGCGCCGCGAAAGACGGACGTACAGCGTGGAGCTGGATGTCACCGTCAACGTGACCGCCATCAATCTCGACAAAGTGGATTTCGTCACGCAACGCTGATTCTGACTAAAAGGGCAGACTGATGTTCTTAATCATACTAATAAAATCGCTCATCATCGGCGGCCTTGTGGGCGTCGGGGTAGGCGCTGGGGCTGCACGCATGTTTCATGCGCCAACCACACAAGGAATGGGCGCATTTCGTACACTCGGCGAGCTGAACTCCTGCGAAGGGGATCCGGCCTCTCACTTCTCCTTTGGTTTAGGTTTCTTCTTCAATGCCTGGGCCTCGTCCGTAGCGGCGGGTTCCTTCACCCAGGACGTTGATCATCGCATCATCCCGAACTGGGGCGCGGCGGCGCTGATGGTGAAAAACCGTAACGTCGGCGAAACCCTCCACGATCCCAAAAAGATGGCCATCGCCTGCGGCCTGATCGGCATGATCGTGGTGACCTTCCTTAACCTGACGGCTTCCTCCGTTCCGGCGGCCCTGCAGGTGACGGCGGTGAAAGTGCTGGTGCCTGCGGCGAACCTGCTGGTCAACACCGTGATGCCGGTTATCTTCTGGCTGGCGGCGATTGATGCAGGGAAAAAATCCGGCTTCTGGGCCACCGTTTTTGGCGGGGCGGCGCAGCTTATCATGGGTAATGCCGTGCCGGGCCTGGTGCTGGGCATTCTGATTGGTAAAGGTGTGGAAGAGAGCGGCTGGCATCGCGTCACCAAAGTGATGATGAGCGCCATTGTGGCCCTGTTCGTCCTGAGTGCCTTCTTCCGTGGCTTCGATCTGAAAATGATCCAGTCCTTCCACCTGAGCGCGCCGAACTGGCTGGAGCTCATCCATAACTCGCTCAGCGGCAAGTAAGGAACGATGATGGAACAGAATAAAGGTTTTTGGTACGCCGACTGGTCATTTCCGATTTTTGTCGGTCTGCTCTCTTCCGGCGTTTTCGCCGGGACCCATATGTACTACCTCTACGGCATCGGTGCCTTTAACGAAGTGGCATTCGTGGCGATGCTGAAATCGGGGATTGATACCGGCGCGTACGGTGCGGTGGCAGCCTTTGGCGCGAGCTTCCTGTTTGCCCGCATTATTGAAGGTTCGCTGGTGGGGATTCTGGACATCGGCGGGGCAATCCAAACCGGCGTTGGCCTTGGCGTTCCTGCGTTGCTGCTGGGTGCGGGGATTATGTTCCCGGTGACCAACTTTATCGCTTCACTGGTGACCGGCCTGGTGATTGGCCTGGCGATTGGTTACATCATTATCCTGGCGCGTAAATTCACCATCAACCAGAGCGACTCCACCTACGGGGCGGACGTCATGATGGGGGCGGGCAATGCTTCCGGTCGTTTCCTGGGGCCGTTGATTATCCTCAGCGCGATGACCGCGTCGATTCCTATCGGCATCGGCTCGTTGATTGGCGCACTGCTGTTCTATCTGTGGCAAAAACCGATTACCGGGGGCGCCATCCTCGGGGCGATGCTGCTGGGCTCTCTCTTCCCGATTGCACTTTGATCTGACCGGGCGCGTAAGCGCCCGCTATCACTGGAGATTTGCATGTTTGATTTACTCCTGCGCCGGGCACGTCTGGTGGATGACACGGTGACGGATATCGCCATCGAAAACGGTAAAATCGCGGCGCTGGGCGACATTAGCGGCCCGGCGACCAAAACCGTCGATTTAGGCGGTGAGCATTACGTGAGTGCTGGCTGGATTGATTCCCACGTCCATTGTTACTCCAAATCACCGATTTACAATGACCAGCCGGACAGCGTCGGTATCGCGACGGGTGTGACCACGGTAATTGATGCGGGGAGTACGGGTGCAGACGACATTGATGACTTTTATACCCTTACCCGCAAGGCGGTGACCGAAGTTTATGCGCTGCTGAACATCTCTCGCGTTGGGCTGATCGCGCAAAACGAACTGGCAAACATGGCGAATATCGACGCCGATGCTGCGCGCGAGGCGGTGAAACGTCATCCGGATTTTATCGTCGGTCTGAAAGCGCGCATGAGCAGCAGCGTGGTCGGCGAGAATGGAATTAGGCCACTGGAGCGCGCCAGGGCTATCCAGCAAGAGAACGGTGGCCTGCCGCTCATGGTACATATCGGTAATAACCCACCGGACCTTGATGAGATTGCCGATCTGCTGACTTCCGGTGACATCATCACCCACTGCTATAACGGCAAACCTAACCGCATTCTGACACCATCCGGCGAACTGCGCGCCTCAGTTATGCGAGCCATTGCGCGCGGCGTGCGTCTGGATATCGGGCACGGCAGCGCCAGTTTCAGCTTTGCCGTCGCGAAGCAGGCCATTTCTCTTGGCATCCTGCCGCAGACTATCAGTTCGGATATCTACTGCCGCAACCGGATCAACGGTCCGGTCTTCTCGCTGGCGAAAGTGATGTCCAAATTCTTGTCTATTGGTATGTCGCTGCCACAGGTGATTGCCTGTGTGACCGACCATGCCGCCGAGGGGCTGCGTTTGCGTTGCAAAGGCCGGCTTGCCGTAGGCTATGACGCTGACCTGACCATTTTCGACCTGCGCCGTCAGCCCGTGCTTTTTCGTGACGCGGAAAATGACACCCTGCAGGCCGACCAGCTACTTACGCCGCTCGCCGCCATTCGCGCAGGCAAGGGCTATATGACCGAACAAGGGAGTGCGGAACATGTCTTCGATTTATGAAAAGTATCAGTTAAAGCAAGTGATTAATGCCTCCGGGCGCATGACGGCGCTGGGTGTATCCACGCCGCGCCCGGAGGTCGTGGAGGCCGTGCTGAGTGGCATGAACCACTACTTCGAAATGAAAGATCTGGTGAATAAGACCGGCGACTACATTGCGAAGCTGCTGGAGGTGGAAGGGGCGACGGTGGTCTCCTGCGCTTCAGCGGGGATCGCCCAGTCGGTGGCGGCGGTACTGGTGAAAGACAGCGACTGGTTGCTGGAAAACCTGCACAGCACGCCAATCGAGAATAACGAAATCGTCCTGCCACGCGGCCACAACGTCAATTTTGGCGCCCCGGTGGGTACGATGGTGGCGCTGGGCGGCGGAAAGGTTGTGGAGGCAGGTTATGCCAATGAGTGCTCCGCCGATCAGCTGGCGGCGGCCATCTCCCCGCGCACGGCGGCAATCCTCTACATCAAATCGCACCACTGCGTGCAAAAAAGCATGCTGAGCGTGGAGCAGGCGGCCGTCGTTGCACGTAAACATAACCTGCCGCTGATTGTGGATGCGGCGGCGGAAGAAGATTTGCAGTGCTATTACCGTGCCGGGGCAGATCTGGTGATTTACAGCGGCGCGAAGGCGATCGAAGGGCCAACCAGCGGGCTGGTCATCGGCAAAACGCAGTACGTAGAGTGGGTCAAACGCCAGACGGCAGGTATCGGGCGCGCCATGAAAGTGGGTAAAGAAGGCATCCTCGGCCTGACATGTGCCATCGAGCACTACCTGAACGCCACCAAAGAGAGCGGCGCAGAAATGGTTGCCAAAATGACGCCGTTTATCGACAGGCTGAATACACTCAACGGCGTCAGCGCCAGGGTAGTGTGGGACAGCGCTGGTCGCGACATTGCCCGCAGCGAAATCAAGTTTGATGAAGCCATCACCGGCATCGCCACCGGCGAGCTGGTCAGCGCTCTTAAGCAGGGTGAATACGCCATTTATTTCCGTGGTTATAAAGCCAATGAAGGGATCATCGAAGCCGATGTACGCAGCGTGACTGCTGAGCAACTGGACATTGTGGCGGATCGTATCGCCGAAGAATTAAATAAGGAGCACCGCGCATGAAACTGACGCCCAATTTTTATCACGACCGTGTCTGCCTGAATGTGCTGGCGGGAAGCAAGGAGAACGCCAGTGCCATTTACGAGGCCGCAGAAGGTCATGTGCTGGTGGGGGTGCTCTCCAAAAATTATCCGGATGTGGCAAGCGCGGTAGCGGACATGCGCGAGTACGCGGCGCGTATCGACAATGCCCTCTCCGTTGGTCTGGGAGCGGGGGATCCGAATCAGTCGGCGATGGTGAGTGCTATCTCCCGCGAAGTACAGCCGCAGCACGTTAATCAGGTCTTTACCGGGGTGGCGACCAGCCGTGCGCTGCTCGGACAGAACGCAACCGTGGTGAACGGGCTGGTGTCGCCAACAGGCACGCCGGGCCTGGTAAAAATCTCTACCGGACCGCTCAGCAGTCAGGCAGCAGATGGCATCGTGCCGGTGGAAACGGCAATTGCACTGCTCAAAGACATGGGCGGCAGTTCGATTAAATATTTCCCGATGGGCGGCCTGACATGTCGTGAAGAGTACGTGGCGGTAGCACAAGCGTGCGCGCGTTATGACTTCTGGCTGGAGCCGACGGGCGGTATCGATCTGGCGAACTTTGGCGAGATTTTACAGATCGCACTGGACGCGGGGGTGAGTAAAATCATTCCTCATATTTATAGTTCTATTATTGATAAGGTAAGTGGCGATACCCGTCCTGAGGATGTCCGCCAGTTGCTGGCGATAACCCAACAGCGCGTGGGTTTTTAGTCCCCTCGTCCCTTTGGGGAGAGGGTCAGGGGGAGGGGCAATCCCTCCCGCCATATTAAGAGGACAACGACGTGCGATTCCCCAACCAACGTTTAGCGCAACTGTTCATGATGTTGCAGAACGAGACGCTGCCGCAGGATGAGCTGGCGCAGCGGCTGTCGGTTTCCACGCGTACCGTCCGGGCTGATATCACTGCGCTGAATGCTTTACTGGAAAGCCACGGGGCGCAGTTTATTCTCAACCGTGGCAGTGGGTATCAGTTAAAAATTGACGATGCCGCCCGTTATCAGACCCTGCAGGCGGAGCGTCCGCGCACGCTGCGTATTCCCCGTAGCGGGCCGGAGCGGGTACAGTATCTGCTGTTGCGCTTCCTGACATCGGCCTTTTCCATCAAGCTGGAGGACCTGGCCGACGAGTGGTTTGTCAGCCGCGCCACGTTGCAAAATGACATGGCGGAGGTCAGGGAATGGTTTTCCCGCTACCGACTGACGCTGGAGACCCGACCGCGTCACGGCATGAAGTTGTTCGGCAGCGAAATGGCGCTACGCGCCTGCCTGACGGATTTACTCTGGGAGCTGACGCAGCAGAATGCCCGTAACCCGCTCGTCACCGAAGAGGCGCTCAATAAAGGGATACCTGAGCAACTGGCGGTGATTCTGCACGATGTTTTTAGTCGGCATCATATTCGGCTGACCGATGAGGGCGAGTTGTTCATTCGCCTGTATTGTGCGGTAGCGGTACGCCGTATCAGCGAAGGATTTCCGCTGTCAGACTTCACTGCCGAAGACGGCGACGAGAACGTGCGGGAAGCTGCGCGGGAGATCGCCGCCGTGCTGCAACAGCTGGCGGAAAAGCCGCTGGCGGCTTCGGAAGTACACTGGTTGCGGGTACATATTGCCGGGCGTCAGTTGCAGGACATTACCCCCAGCGCTATCAGTGCGGACGATGACGAAGCGCTGGTTAATTACATCCTCAATTACATCAACAACCACTATAACTACAACCTGCAAAACGACGCGCAGTTACATGCGGACCTGCTTACCCATATCAAGACCATGATCACCCGGGTACGCTATCAAATCATGATCCCAAATCCGTTGCTGGATAACATCAAGCAGCACTACCCGATGGCGTGGGACATGACGCTGGCAGCAGTCTCCAGTTGGGGGAAATACACGCCCTATGTCATTAGCGAAAACGAAGTCGGCTTTCTGGTGCTGCACATCGGCGTTGGCCTGGAACGACATTACAATATTGGCTATCAGCGCCAGCCGCGCGTAATGCTGGTATGCGATGCGGGTAACGCGATGGCGCGAATGATTGAGGCGGTGCTGCAGCGCAAATATCCGCAGATTGAAGTCACCCGCACGGTGACGTTGCGCGACTATGAGCAGTGCGAGACCATTAGCGAGGATTTTGTTATCTCCACGGCAAGAATCAGCGAAAAAGATAAGCCGATTGTGACCATTGCGCCTTTCCCGACGGACTACCAGCTTGAACAGATCGGCAAGCTGGTGCTGGTGGACAGAACGCGACCGTGGATTCTGGAAAAGTATTTTGATGCCTCGCATTTCACTATTATCGACCGACCGTTAGACAGACAAACGTTGTTCACTACGCTTTGTGCCCAGCTTCAGCGGGAAGGGTTTGTCGATGCTGATTTCCTCGACTCGGTCGTAGAACGTGAAGCGATTGTCAGCACCATGCTGGGTGAAGGGATCGCGCTGCCGCACTCGCTGGGGCTGCTGGCCCAAAAGACGGTGGTCTATACGGTGCTGGCCCCACACGGTATTCAGTGGGGAGAGGAGACAGCCCACGTTATTTTCCTGCTGGCCATTAGCAAAAGCGAATATGAAGAGGCGATGGCGATATACGATATTTTTGTGACATTTTTACGCGAGCGAGCTGCATCCCGATTGAGTGCCTGTAAGGATTTCATGTCATTTAAAGCCGTGGCGATGGAATGCGTTAGCCGTTTTTAATGGGCTTGCGCGTTGAAACAACGCGCCCCACCTGACCAGACGTTACTGCTTAATATTCCGAAAGAGTAAAACGAATATTCTCTTTAATGCCTGAGCTTATTTTCCTTGTCGGAAATAAGGCTTTCTTATCTTATATTCCTGTGTGCGTAGTAAATGATTTACTATTTCGCAAGGAAGATTGATTATATTTTTTAATATTTATTCTGCGTTTCCGGCATGAGATTTAATAGTCTCTCCCGGTGTCCCTGCAATGTTTGCCATCTCTATATTTAATGCTTCCTGAACGTTTTCTGTAGAATGACTAAACTGTTGCTGCAGGTCTTGTGCCGTTAATCTGACGCCAGAGAGGGCATCAACCATCTCTTCACTCCCGTCAGGATACTTGACCACTGAGATCAGCCGGCCATGAAATAGCGGGATGCCCGTCATTTCCAGGGTGTAGTCAGTCTTTTTTATTTCTTCCTGTTTTAATTGATGTTGTTTCTTAATTTCCTCCGCTGTTTTGGACGATAGCGAAAGTTTGGCACTACTGTCATCGCTGCCAGCGCTATTCGTGTCAGAATTAATATCTGCTGATTTGGGTTTATTTCGCAGACCAAACGTACTTTCATTATTTGATAAATGAGGATCACCGAATGTGCCTGCGCTTACGGCGGTAATTTTATCAATACCGTTCATTGTCATCTCCGAAAAATGCAATCCAGGACCTGATGCAAGGAGCCTTCTGCCTCGTTGGATGATGAATCTACGCGGGAAAGAACGAGACTACGTCATTATCGGCAGTAAAAAGAATATGTTTAGAAAATAATCACGCAAAGGGTTCTTTCACTTTTTTTGTATGATAGATCCAAATAGTTCTGCTTTCCCTAACTGGCTGGCAGGATTACTCTTTTCACAGTCAGGGCAAACAGCCAGCGGGGTGTTTGCTCTCGTTTAAGGGACAGACAGGAAGCAGCGAACCATGAACTCGTTTCAGCGAATTTTGAACGTACTACTTTCCCGGGAGCAGCCTGTCACGCAAAACCCAACTCCGTTGGAATTCACCACGCTTTCAGGAGGCGTTATGCCAGAGAACTACCTTGCTTTAGCGAAACAACGCAGAACGATTTATGCACTGGGCAAAGACCTGCCGTTGCCGGAAGAAGAAGTTGTTCAGACTATTCAGGACGCCATCAAACAAGCGCCATCTGCGTTCAACTCGCAGAGTTCTCGCGCGCTGATTCTGCTGGGCAATGAGCACAACAAGTTCTGGGAACTGGTTCGTGAACAACTGCGAAAAATTGTTCCGGCAGAGAGCTTCCACGCCACCTCCGACAAACTCGATGGTTTTGCCGCAGCTGCGGGTTCCGTACTGTTCTTTGAAGATCAGGACGTCGTGACCGGGTTGCAGGAGCAGTTTGCCGCCTATGCCGACAATTTCCCGATTTGGTCAGAGCATAGCTCCGGTATCGCGCAATATGCGGTATGGCTGGCACTGGCTGAGAAAGGTATTGGCGCTAATCTCCAGCACTACAATCCGCTGGTGGATGAAGATGTTCAGCGTACCTGGAATGTCCCGGCAAGCTGGAAGCTGCGCGCGCACATGAACTTTGGTTCGATTATTGCGCCAGCTGGCGACAAAGCCTATATGGATGACGACAAACGCTTTATCGTGGCGAAATAATCCGCTCAGGCTGGATGATCGCATGTATTCGTAGCCCCGGACAGCGTAGCGCTGTGGGAGAAAACCCGGATGGTGACGCAAGCGCCTGATCCGGGCTATTGAAAACCCCGGCACCTGTGCTGGGGTTTTTTACTATCGCAGGTGGTGTACTACCTGATTGCTGCTTCCCCGCCAGATAAGCGCCGGGTCTTTTAGATCCTGCACAAACTTACCGTCAATCAATACATTAATTAAATCAACAACGGCCATTTGTGCGTCGTTTAGCTCGTTTATCTTATACCCCGTCCAGACCCAGATATCTTTGCCCGGACACTCGGTGCGGATGCGCTGCACCAGTTTGAGGATATCCGGCACATTCTGCGGATGGAGCGGATCGCCGCCGGACAACGAAATACCCTGGCGCTTGACGCGGGTGTCGTTGAGATCGGCAATGATCTGGTCTTCCATCTCTTTGGTAAACGGCTTACCGGAGTTTAACCGCCAGGTGCTTTTGTTGTAGCAGCCGGGGCATTCGTGTACGCACCCGGAGACAAACAGGGTGCAGCGCGTGCCGGGGCCATTAACAATATCGACAGGGTAGTACTGGTGGTATCGCATTTTTCCTCGTCGTATTTGACGCTGTAGCGGCGTTGGCGGCGACGAACACAAGCCTCAACACCGCTCTCGATCGGCCCCTCTCCTGAGGGAGAGGGTAATGCCCTTACTCCCAACGAACCGCAATTCAGCCGAGCTGCCCGTTCCCCAGATGTTTCACGCGGCGTTTCACTTCTTCCTGCTTCCCGGCATTAAACGGACGGGCATCCGGGCTACCCAGATAACCGCACACGCGACGGGTCACCGACACACGTGCGGCATCGTGATTGCCGCATTTCGGGCAGGTAAACCCTTTGCTGGTACATTCAAACTCGCCGGTAAAGCCGCACTCGTAGCACTCATCAATCGGCGTGTTGGTACCGTAATACGGCACATGTTGATAGCTGTAATCCCAGACGTCTTCCAGCGCACGCAGGTTGTGCTGAATGTTCGGGTACTCGCCGTAGCAAATAAAGCCGCCGCTGGCGAGCGGGGGGTATGGCGCTTCAAAATCAATCTTGTCGTACGGGTTTACCTTTTTCTCGACATCAAGGTGGAAGCTGTTGGTGTAATAACCTTTATCCGTTACGCCATCCACTACGCCAAACTCGGCGGTATCCAGACGACAGAAACGGTCACACAGGTTTTCACTCGGCGTGCTGTAGAGGCTAAAGCCATAGCCGGTCTCTTCTTTCCACTGATCCACTGCCTGACGCAGCCGTTCAACAATCGCAACGCCTTTAGCGCGCAGCGCTTCGCTGTCGAACATATGTTCGTTACCGAACAGCGCATTAATGGTTTCGTGGATGCCGATATAGCCAAGAGAGATAGATGCACGGCCATTTTTGAAGATTTCAGAGACATCGTCGTCCGCTTTCAGACGCACGCCGCAGGCTCCTTCCATGTACAAAATCGGCGCCACCCGTGCTTTTACCCCTTCCAGACGAGCGATACGGGTCATCAGTGCCTTACGCGCCAGCACCAGCCGTTCGTCCAGCAGTTTCCAGAATATGGCTTCGTTGCCTCTGGCTTCCAGTGCGATGCGCGGCAGGTTCAGGCTGATGACGCCCAGGTTGTTACGCCCGTCGTGAATCTGTTCGCCGTTCTCTTCATACACGCCGAGGAAACTGCGACAGCCCATTGGCGTCTTAAACGAGCCGGTCACTTTCACGACCTGATCGTAATTGAGGATATCCGGGTACATGCGTTTGCTTGCACACTCCAGCGCCAGCTGTTTGATGTCGTAGTTCGGGTCATCAAACTTATGGTTCAGGCCGTCTTTAATGGCGAACACCAGTTTCGGGAACACGGCGGTTTTACGGTTTTTACCCAGACCCGCAATACGGTTACGCAGAATCGATTGTTGAATCAGACGCGATTCCCAACTGGTGCCAAGACCAAAACCGAAGGTGACGAACGGGGTCTGACCGTTGGCGGTGTGCAGCGTGTTAACTTCGTATTCCAGTGACTGGAAGGCGTCATAACACTCTTTTTCGGTGCGACTGTGTGCATAGCCGTCAGCATCCGGGATTTGCCATTCTTCGGCGACTTTACGGTGTTTGGCAAAGCTTGCGGTGACAAACGGCGCCAGCACTTCGTCGATACGGTTAATAGTGGTACCGCCATATATGTGGCTGGCTACCTGCGCGATAATTTGCGCGGTGACCGCAGTGGCGGTGGAGATGGACTTCGGCGGCTCGATTTCCGCGTTCCCCATTTTAAAACCATGGGTCAGCATACCTTTCAGGTCGATCAGCATGCAGTTGAACATCGGGAAGAACGGTGAATAGTCGAGATCGTGATAATGGATTTCGCCCCGCTCGTGCGCCAGTACCACATCGCGCGGCAGCAGGTGCTGACGGGCATAGTGTTTGGCAACGATGCCGGCCAGCAGGTCGCGCTGGGTCGGGATGACTTTACTGTCTTTGTTTGCGTTTTCGTTCAGCAGTGCGGAGTTGGTCTGTTCCACCAGACCGCGAATTTCCTGGTTCAGGCGGCCCCGTTTCTCACGCGCGATGTCACGGTCGTGGCGATATTCAATATAAGCACGAGCAAGTTGTTTGTAGGAACCGGACATCAGCTGGTTTTCGACAGCGGTCTGGATCTCGCTGATGTCGACCTGTGAACGGTTTTGCATCTGCTGACTGACAATTTCTGCGACGGTGGCGCAATAGTCTGCGTCATCGACTCCCGCTGCTTTAGCTGCACGTAGAATGGCTTCTTTGATGCGCTCTGATTTGAACGGCACTTTTTTACCGTCTCGTTTCATCACATGCGGTGTCATGATCACTCCATATTAAAAACAGGTTATCCACAGAGGTGAGGAATTATTCACTGGAGGTAAGTGTTGGTGCGACAGTGAGTTCCCCGAGTCCCGACCCTTGTTATCCACAATTCCGGCCAGCGTCGTGCCGTTGCTTTGTTGGAATAATAGACGATTAATACAATATGTTGGGTCGGCGTGCATTCTAAGTTCTATATATAGTGATTTGCATCAAACAAGTTTGCGTTTTTTTTGATGCAGAACAAAGTAAAAAAGAGAGAGTACAAATGGCGGGCGCTGGCGGCTTTGTAAATTCTGCCGAGAAAAATCTGATTAATTATTCAACAAAAACAGCAATGTAAAATGGCGCGCAGGTCGTACACGTCCCCGGTGTCGCTGCGCTAACCGGGGCTATGGGGGAAGCCCGGATAAGGCGCATCAGGCGCCGCATCCGGGATCAGGTCAGTCGTCGGATTGCAGCCACCATACCGCTTCAAACGGTCGCAGTGTCATTTCACCTGGTGCCGGGGATATTTCGGCATAATTGCTTATGATCGGTTGCCACGACCCAGGCATCTCTTTTTGCTGCCACTGCTGGCACTCGCGGCTCAGGTTTGCCGCGACCACCAGTGTCTGACCGAGCCACTGACGGCGATAACACCACAGCCAGGGATGCGCAGGCAGCAAATCCTCATAATCGCCCCAGGTCAGGATCGGCTGCTCTTTACGCAAGGCGATCAGACGCAGGTAAGTATAAAATACCGAATCCGGATCGTTCATCGCCGCCTGCGCGTTAATCTCGTCGCGGTTATCGCAAAGGTCAATCCAGGGTTCACCGGTGGTGAATCCGGCATGCTTATCGCTCGACCACTGCATCGGCGTGCGGCTGTTATCGCGGGATTTACTGGCCAGGATCGCCAGAAGCTCGTCGGCATCGCGCCCGCTGGCCCGCAATTCGGCAAACATATTGTGACTTTCCACATCCCGATAATCGGTGATCCGGGTAAAATGTGGGTTGGTCATGCCAATCTCTTCGCCCTGGTAGATATAGGGCGTCCCTTGCATACCGTGCAGCACCATTGCCAGCATTTTGGCTGACGGCACGCGTAGCTCGCCTTCATCGCCAAAGCGCGACACAATGCGCGGCTGGTCATGGTTACACCAGAACAAGGCATTCCACGCCACTTTATGCATACCCTTTTGCCAGTGATTAAACAGCGCTTTGAGCGCCACAAAATCTGGTCTGGCCTGGGTCCATTTCTGACCGCCGGGATAGTCCACTTTCAGATGGTGGAAGTTAAACGTCATTGACAGCTCGCGCCCGTCCAGCGCGGCATATTGCTGACAATGTTCCAGCGAAGTCGATGACATCTCGCCCACCGTCATCAGATTACGCGGCTGGAAAACATCCCGGCTCATCTCCTGCAAGAACTCGTGGGCACGCGGTCCGTCGGTGTAAAAACGCCGCCCGTCACCGTCATGATCGTTCGGGAAATCCTGATCTTTGGAGATCAGATTAACCACATCCAGGCGCAAACCGTCCACGCCGCGATCGGCCCAGAATTCACAGACCTTTTTCAGCTCGCGGCGTACTGCCGGGTTTTCCCAGTTCAGGTCCGCCTGCTCCGGCGCAAAGAGATGCAGATAGTACTGCTCACTTGCCGCATGCCAGCGCCAGGCGTTGCCGCCAAACTTCGAGCGCCAGTTATTGGGTAACTCATCCGGCGTGCCATCGCGCCAGATATAAAAACTGCGGTACGGGCTGGCAGGGTCCTGAGACTCACGAAACCAGGCGTGCTGCGTTGAGGTGTGGTTAAGCACCATATCCAGCACCAGGCGAATACCGCGCGCTTTGGCCTGAGCGACCAGCTCATCAAAGTCTTCCAGGGTGCCGTAGAGCGGGTCGATAGCAGTGTAATTGGCAACATCGTAGCCGTTATCCACCTGCGGTGAGATATAAAACGGTGTCAGCCAGATGGCATCTACGCCGAGGGTTTTCAGGTAATCCAGGCGCATAATCACGCCGCGCAAATCGCCCGTGCCGCTGCCGGTCGTGTCCTGAAAACTCTTTGGATAGATCTGGTAGATGACACCGTTTTGCCACCAGTGGGGAAGGGTATTCATAGTGTTTTCCTGG
Organism: Phytobacter palmae; assembly: GCF_039409775.1. Taxonomy (NCBI): domain Bacteria; kingdom Pseudomonadati; phylum Pseudomonadota; class Gammaproteobacteria; order Enterobacterales; family Enterobacteriaceae; genus Phytobacter; species Phytobacter palmae. The sequence continues at coordinate 158,205 of NZ_JBCIVJ010000010.1, forward strand.
TAAAAGCGAAGGGGCGCAATCGCGCCCCAAAAAAGTTACACAATCTGCAGCGTGCCCTGGCGGAACTTACGCTGGTAAACCACTGAGGTCAGCGCCATCGGCACAATAATCGCTACCGCCATCGCCAGTGCGAATACCTGCCAGTAAGAGGGCTGAATGGAGAGGATACCCGGCAGGCCGCCGACACCGATGCCGTTTGCCAGCACGCCGTTCAGGCCGCACAGCAACCCGGCAAGACCGGAACCTACCATCGCGCAGAGCATCGGGAAGCGGTATTTCAGGTTGATGCCGTACATTGCCGGTTCGGTCACGCCGAGATAGGCCGCAATGGCCGCCGGGACGGAGATTTCACGCTCGTTCTGTTTACGGCTGACAATAATGATCCCGGTTACCGCCGATGCCTGAGCAATGTTAGAGAGCGCAATCAGTGGCCACACCGGGGTGCCGCCCATGCTCTGAATCATCTGCATGTCGATAGCCAGCGTCGTCTGGTGTACGCCGGTAATAACCAGAGGAGCATAGAGGAAACCAAACAACGCCGCGCCAATGGGGGCAAAGCTGCCGGTCATCAGGTGGCGTACCGCGAAGGCCACACCATCGCCAATCATGCGGCCAAACGGGCCGATAAAGGCATGTGCGAGGAACACGGCCAGCAACAGAGAACAGACCGGCACCACCACCAGATAGAGGTAATCTGGCACCCATTTTTTGAGGCGCGTTTCAATTATCCCCAGCGCCAGACCGGCCAGCAGGGCAGGGATGACCTGTGCCTGATAGCCCACTTTGGCGATACTGAACAGCCCGAAGTTCCAGACTTCCGGCACCTGAGAGCCGAGCAGATAAGCGTTCATCAATTGTGGCGAGACGAGGGTTACGCCGAGCACGATACCGAGGATCGGTGTGCCGCCCATTTTGCGTACCGCCGACCAGCAGATGCCTACCGGCAGATAGAAGAAGATCGCCTCGCCAATCAGCCACAGGAAGTCGTAGACGGTTTTGAGACCAGGGTACATCTGCGCCAGCGTCTGGCCGTTACTCATTGGCAGATCGCCAATGACGTTACGAAAGCCGAGGATCAAACCGCCGCTGATCAGCGCCGGTAGCAGTGGGAAAAAGATCTCGGCAAAGTGGGAGATCAACTGTTCATGCCATTTCATGTTCTGGCGCGCCGCACGCTTGATCTGTTCTTTATCGACCGAGTCCAGGCCGATAGTACTGATAAGCGCCTTATACCAGTCGCCCACATCGGTACCAATAACCACCTGAAACTGCCCGGCGTTGGTAAAGCAACCTTTAACCATCGGCAGCGTGTCGATGGTTTTTGGGTCGGCTTTGGCCGGTGCGTTCAGGACAAAACGCAAGCGGGTGATGCAATGACTCACCGTAGCGATGTTTTCGCGCCCGCCGACCAGTTCAATAAGCCTGGCGATATCCTCTTGTCTGACTTTGCTCATCGTGATGCCCCACTGAGAGAAATAATGACTGCTGGTGAATGTGCGCAAGCATATCTATTGGCTCAATAACTGAAAATGGGAACGTTCCCGAAACCAAGCGAAGATCACAATAAACCGTGCGGGAGGGGGACTCAGGCGAGGTGGGCGGGGATTATAATTTGACGTGGATCGGTACGGCCATTGACCTGATCGATCAGCTGCGCTGCGGCCTGGCGGCCTGCTTCGGCATAGCCGGGATCAACGGTGACGATCTCCGGATGGAGAAATTTCATCAGCGGTGTATTCCCCACGCTCGCCAGCTGTAAATTATCGATGCGCTGTTCCTGCAGATACTTGCTGGCCCCCAGGGCAAGGGTATCCGTAGCACAGAGCAGGGCGCTGGTCTCAGGCGTCAACACGCTGGCGACGTTTTCATAGCCGTGTTTCATAGCGAGACCCGGCAAAATGAAGTGGGGGGAGAGTTGATGGCGCTCGCAAAATGCCATATAGGCCTCGTGACGACGCTTACCGGTAGTGATGTCGCTGTGCGGTACACCAATAAAACTGATGTGGCGATGGCCCTGATCGTAGAGATTTTGCATCAACAGATTTATGGCCCCTTCATCGTCATAGCAGACGGAAGCGAACCCTTTAGCGTCTCGCGCCAGCAGGACCAGCGAGGAGCGCCAGGACGATAAGAGGGTCTCTGTGACGCCGGTAAAGCCAAACAGCACTACGCCATCAATATTGCGGCGACGTAACATATGCAGATGCTCTTCGACCATATCCGGTGAGAACTGGCTTTCCATCATGATCGGGTCATAACCCTGTTCGTAAAAAGCCGGGAGCATGGTCTGGACGGCAAGATTTTCCGAAAGAGAATCGAGACGAGAGACGATAATAGCCACCACTTTATCGCTCTGGCCGCGCATGGCGCGTGCGGAACGGGAAGGAGAAAAACCGTGTTGATTGACCACCGCCTCCACGCGTTCGCGGGTACGTTCACTCACGCCGCTTTCATTATTCAGCACGCGAGACACCGTTGATTTCCCAACGCCACTTAAACGCGCAATATCTTTGATCGTCAGCCGGTTTTGCATGCGTCCTGTCCTGTTCCTCTTCAAGGCGGATAGCAGAATAAAGAAAGTTTGGTGAGGACTCAACCAAACGACAATGGGTAAAGTCTGGTTTACGTTCGGTTTAATTCACCGGATATATAATAGCGACGCTTGAGATAGTCCCCTTTTCACCCTTACCGGAGGTTTTATGGACCCTGATCCCGCACCTCTCCCGCGACGGAGATACTCTTTCCGGTAAGCCCGCCTTTGCTGCCTTACCGGAAACGTAAGGCAGTGACGCAAAACGTCCCTGCATAACTGAAAACGCCTGCTGGCGCGGATTTCCCGTGCCTGCGGCAATGCACCAACTCCTTTACGATGCCTGAGCTCGCGAAGGATGACGTGTAGTGGCACCCGCGTGATGCGGGGGCAAGGATGACTACTATGTTCAAAAATATCACCCGACTCCTGGCCCGGCTTAACCGCCACTTACCTCGTCGTCTCGTGCAGCGTGACCCGCTGCCTGATGCCGCAAATATTCAACATGCCGAAGTCCCGGCCTCGTTAAGCGACCGCTGTCTGGCGCTGTCGACGATGGAACTGGCCGAACTGTGGCAACAACTCAACAGCCATCCGGAAGGGCTGAATGAAAAAGAGGTGCTGGAGGCACGGGAACAACACGGTGTTAACCAGATCCCTGGTCAGCGCCCGGTGCCCTGGTGGGGGCATCTGTGGTCCTGCTATCGCAACCCGTTTAACCTGCTGCTGACCTGTTTGGGGATTTTCTCTTACGCGTCGGAAGATCTGTTCGCCGCCGGGGTGATTGCGCTGATGGTCGCCATCTCGACCTTCCTGAACTTCATTCAGGAAGCGCGATCCACCAAAGCGGCAGATGCGCTGAAAGCGATGGTGAGCAATACCGCAACGGTGCTGCGTGTAGCCAATGAGCAGGGTGAGACCTGCTGGCTGGAGATCCCGCTCGACCAATTGGTTCCTGGCGATATCGTCAAACTGGCGGCAGGGGACATGATCCCCGCCGACCTGCGTGTGGTGCAGGCGCGCGACCTGTTCGTAGCGCAGGCGTCGCTGACCGGTGAATCCCTGCCGGTAGAGAAAGTGGCAAAAACCCGCGCAGCGGATCAGGCCAACCCGCTGGAGAGCGACACCCTCTGTTTTATGGGTACTAACGTGGTGAGCGGCACGGCGCAGGCGGTGGTGATCGCCACGGGCGGAAACACCTGGTTTGGGCAACTGGCCGGGCGCGTGAGCGAGCAAGAGAGCGAGCCGAATGCCTTCCAGAAAGGGATTGGCCGCGTCAGTATGCTGCTTATCCGCTTTATGATGGTCATGACGCCAGTGGTATTGCTGATTAACGGCTTTACTAAAGGTGACTGGTGGGAAGCGGCGCTGTTTTCGCTCTCGGTTGCCGTGGGGCTGACGCCGGAAATGCTGCCGATGATCGTCACCTCTACGCTGGCTCGCGGGGCGGTGAAACTCTCGAAACAGAAAGTGATCGTCAAGCATCTGGATGCGATTCAAAATTTTGGCGCCATGGACATCCTGTGTACCGACAAAACCGGTACGTTAACGCAGGATAAAATCGTGCTGGAAAACCACACGGATATCGCCGGTAAAGTCAGCGAACGGGTGTTGCACTGTGCCTGGCTGAACAGCCACTACCAGACCGGGCTGAAAAACCTGCTTGATACGGCGGTGCTGGAAGGGGTGGATGCAGAAGCAGCGCGTACACTCTCTACCCGCTGGCAGAAAATTGACGAGATCCCTTTTGATTTCGAACGTCGCCGCATGTCGGTTGTGGTCGCCGAAAACGCGGATGCCCATCAGCTGATTTGCAAAGGGGCATTGCAGGAGATCCTCAACGTCTGTAGCCAGGTACGTTACAACGGCGACATTGTGCCGCTGGATGAAACCATGCTGCGTCGTATTCAGCGCGTCACTGAAACGCAGAACCGTCAGGGACTGCGGGTGGTGGCGGTGGCAACCAAATATCTCCCGGCACGCAGCGGTGATTACCATCGCGTGGACGAATCCGATCTGATCCTGGAAGGTTATATTGCGTTCCTGGATCCGCCGAAAGAGACCACGGCGCCGGCGCTGAAAGCGCTGAAAGCCAGCGGCGTGACGGTGAAAATTTTGACCGGTGATAGCGAGCTGGTGGCGGCGAAAGTATGCCTGGAGGTGGGGCTGGATGTTGGCGAAGTGGTGACGGGCAACCAGATTGAGCATCTGGGTGATGACGAACTGGCAGCACTGGCGAAACGTACCACGTTGTTCGCGCGCCTGACGCCGATGCATAAAGAACGAATTGTGACCTTGCTGCGTCGTGAAGGGCACGTGGTGGGCTTTATGGGCGATGGCATCAACGACGCTCCGGCGTTGCGCGCGGCGGATATTGGCATTTCCGTTGATGGCGCAGTGGATATTGCCCGTGAAGCGGCCGATATTATCCTGCTGGAAAAAAGCCTGATGGTGCTGGAAGAGGGTGTTATTGAAGGACGTAAAACCTTCGCTAATATGCTGAAATACATCAAAATGACGGCCAGTTCTAACTTCGGTAACGTCTTCAGCGTGCTGGTGGCGAGCGCCTTCCTGCCGTTCCTGCCCATGTTGCCGTTACATTTGCTGATTCAGAACCTGCTTTATGATGTATCCCAGGTGGCGATTCCGTTTGATAACGTTGATGATGAGCAGATTCGTCAACCGCAGCGCTGGAACCCTGCCGATCTCGGTCGTTTTATGATCTTCTTCGGCCCGATCAGCTCCATTTTCGACATTCTGACATTTTGCGTCATGTGGTGGGTATTTAAGGCGAATGTGCCGGAAGCTCAGACGCTGTTCCAGTCAGGCTGGTTTGTGGAAGGGCTGCTTTCGCAGACGCTGATTGTGCATATGATCCGTACTCGCCGCGTGCCGTTTATCCAAAGTCGCGCTGCCTGGCCGCTGATCATGATGACGGTGATGGTGATTCTGGTGGGTATCGCGCTGCCGTTCTCGCCACTGGCAAGCTATCTGCAACTGCAGGCATTGCCGCTCTCTTACTTCCCGTGGCTGATTGCGATTCTCGCCGGATACATGACGCTGACGCAGATGGTGAAGGGGTTCTACAGCCGCAGGTATGGCTGGCAGTAACTCGCTGTAATAATCGACCTGAAGCCGTTTTGTTCAGGTCGATTATCTCAAGACCAGGTGCGCGAACAGATACCCCAGTGAGCAGAGGAAAAGAATAATCAGGCACCAGCTTAACTGATAAAAGACATTATCCGCTCCTAAGCCTGAACGTGCGAGGGAGGTATCTCCTTCCTTGATATGTTCTGCGGACAGCGCGCGATAGCGGCGGATGTAACTCAGGCAGTAAAGTAAGACAAAGGGAATGACCCAACTGGCAACGGGTTTTGAGAAAATAAAAGCGAGCAGTAAAGTCGAAATCAAGAAGCCCAGAAAGACGTAGGACGCGGTTTTTTCCGTTTGTTTTAACTCACCACGTATCCGTTGGGCGTGTAATTCTTGCCAGCGTCGAAGTGTGCTCGGGCTGAATCCAAATTTCTCGCACAATACGTTGTTGGGAACCCCATTTTTTGATTGCTGAAGAAAATCAGCAATCTGCTCCTCAGTGAAACGTACTTTTGCCATGAGCACCCCTCCATGGCAGGTATCAATGTGTATTCAGCGAGATTAGCGGCGTACCACGATGGCTTCAATCGCGATTTTTACCGCCTTTGGAAGACGAGTCACTTTAAGGCATATGTGCAGGAGATCCCCGATGGCGCTGCGCTAACCGGGGCTACGTGGTGCCCGGATAAGGCGTTTATGCCGCATCCGGGAAAGCCTTAGCGGCGTACCGCGATGGCTTCAATTTCGATTTTCACATCTTTCGGTAAACGCGCCACTTCTACGCAGGAGCGTGCCGGGAAAGTGGCGTTGTGCTCAGTAAAGAATGCTTCGTAGGTCGCGTTAACGGTAGCGAAGTCGTTCAGATCTTTCACGAACACCGTCGTTTTCACAATATCACCTACTTTAAGGCCGGCTGCTTCCACGATAGCTTTAACGTTTTCCAGCGACTGACGCGCCTGGGCAGAAACGTCTTCCGGCACGCTGCCGGTTTTCGGATCAACCGGGATCTGACCAGAGGTGATGATCATACTGCCAAGATCAACACCCTGCACATAAGGGCCGATTGCTGCTGGTGCATTTTCCGTCGCGATAGTTTTGCTCATGATTTCTCCTGAATTACAGCGGTAATAAGGTCGGGGGGTCATTATATACATGAGTAACAGGTGTGTCGCACCAGGCGTACACACCTGCATCAATTACCCTGCCAGTACCACAGAATGCGAAAACTCTTTTTCACAATATTTGCATTTCAGGGCGATATCGTGCGGGCGTTTTTTCACCGCGAAGCTGGAGGCAACCGGCTCAGCGTGGCTGATACAGTTGCTGTTTGGGCAGACCAGCACGCTGTCGATACGGTCCGGCAGATTCGGATGAGACTTGCTTACCACTTCGTAATTATCGATGCGGTTCACCGTCGCCTGCGGGGCATACAGCGCCAGCTGGTTAACCTGCTCATCTGTCAGGAAAGTATTCTCGATTTTTATCAGGTCTTTGCGGCCCATTTCGCCTGACGGCAGATTCAGACCGATAGTGATGCGCTGCTCGGTTTCTGTCAGTTTGAACAGCGTCAGCAGCTTAAAGCCCACCTGCGCCGGAATGTGGTCAATCACCGTACCGCGATTGATCGCTTCAACCTGGAGTTTATTGTCGTGTGTCATTATCGCTTCCTCCTACAGAGCCAAATCACTATTCAGAACCAGTGCCAGCAGTGCCTGGCGTGCAAAGATGCCGTTACCCGCCTGCTGGAAATACCAGGCGTGCGGCGTCTTATCCACGTCGGTGGTGATCTCATCAACGCGTGGCAGCGGGTGCAGCACTTTCATGTTGCTGCGTGCGCCGACCAGGTCGCTGGCGCGCAGGATGAACTGGGCTTTGACATTGGCGTACTCTGATGGATCCAGGCGCTCTTTCTGCACGCGCGTCATATACAGAATATCCACCTCCGCCATCACCTCTTCGATGCTGGCGTGAATGCTCCACGGCAGCCCTTTCTCATCGAGCATGTCGAGAATGTACTGCGGCATGGCCAGCGCATCCGGGGCGATAAAGTAGAAGCGGTTGCCGCTGAACTTGGCCAGCGCCTGCGCCAGTGAGTGCACGGTGCGGCCATATTTCAGGTCGCCGACCATCGCGATATTGAGGTTCTCCAGGCGGCCCTGGGTTTCCTGAATGGTGAAGAGATCCAGCAGAGTTTGGGTCGGGTGCTGGTTAGCGCCGTCGCCTGCGTTCAGAACCGGAATGCCGCCGGAAAACTCGGTCGCCAGACGGGCGGCGCCTTCCTGCGGGTGGCGCATCACAATCGCATCCACGTAGGTGCTGATAACCGAAATTGTATCCGCCAGGGTTTCGCCCTTCTTGCCGAGCGAGGTGTTGCTGCTGTCAGAAAAGCCTACCACGCTTGCCCCCAGGCGATGCATGGAGGTCTCAAACGACAGGCGGGTACGCGTTGAGGCTTCAAAAAAGCAGCTGGCGATCACTTTGTGCTTGAGTAACTCCGGCTGCGGGTTGGCTTTCAGTCGGGCGGCAGTGTTCAGCACCAGTTCAAGTTCTTCGCGGCTGAGATCGTTTATGGAAATGATATGTTTCTGATATAGCGGATTAGCCATGTTTATCTCCTGACGACTGCGCAAAAAAAAGCCCCTCAATAGAGGGGCTATGGAATGGGGTGGGCAACGGGAAGAAAAACGGCAGGCCTGCGTCCTTTTTCAGACGCCCAGGGACATTATGTCGAACACACTGGACCATGCTTCCTCCCGGCAAATTGTCCGCGATTATACTCAGCTACTTTTCGGTTTCAAGCGATTAATGCAACATTTACGTCAGGCAATCGGTTTATTTGCATATAAATTCGTAATTAATAAATAAATAGTTAATTTGTGCGCGTGTGGCGAGTTGCACTGACACTCGGGGGAATAAACATGCGCAAGCGCAACTCTTCGGCAAAAAGGGGTGGTGAGCATCGCTATTTTTCCGTATAAAAGCTAAAAATGAAACGATGTTTTATCTTGAGGAGATAGTCATGATCGTTGGCAACATTCACCACTTACAAAGCTGGTTGCCGCAAACACTGCGCCAGGCCATTGAACACGTTAAAGCCCATGTGACGGATGCCACCCCGATCGGGAAGCATGATATTGATGGCAACAACCTGTTTTATCTCGTTTCGGAAGATATGACTCAGCCGTTTGCCGAGCGTCGCGCGGAATATCACGCCCGTTATCTGGATATCCAGATTGTGCTCAAAGGCCAGGAAGGGATGACATTCAGTACCCTGCCCGCAGGCGCGCCGGACACCGACTGGCTGGCGGATAAAGATATCGCATTCCTGCCGGAAGGCGGTCAGGAAAAAACCGTGGTACTGAGCGAAGGGGATTTTGTGGTGTTCTACCCAGGCGAAGTCCATAAACCGCTGTGTGCCGTAGGCGCGCCCGCACAGGTGCGTAAAGTGGTTGTGAAGGTTTTAGTCGCCTGACTCGCGTTACCCGTTTCCCCTCATCCCACCGGGGTGAGGGGAGCTATCAAGCTTGAGAGTCACCAGGGCGGGTTCACTCCCTCTCCCTAAGGGAGAGGGGCGGGGCGAGGTTGCGCAGACCTCATTATGCTTGCGCCAGGGTCGCCACCATCACCGCTTTAATGGTGTGCATGCGGTTTTCCGCCTGATCAAACACAATACTTGCTGCCGACTCAAACACCTCGTCGGTCACTTCCATTCCGCCGTGCAGACCGAACTCTTCCGCCATCTTCTTGCCAAGCGTCGTCTGGTCGTCATGGAACGCAGGCAGGCAGTGCAGGAACTTCACATCCGGGTTACCGGTCAGCGTCAGCATCTGGCTATTCACCTGATAAGGGCGCAGCAGATTAATGCGCTCGGCCCACTTCTCTTTCGCCTCGCCCATCGATACCCACACGTCGGTATAGATAAAATCTGCCCCTTTCACCCCTGCGGCGATATCTTCGGTCAGTGTAATAGTGCCGCCGTTTGTCTCTGCGAGCGCTTTACACTTCGCTACGAGACTGGCTTCCGGCCAGCAGGCTGTCGGGGCGACGAGGCGTAAATCCAGCCCGGTCAGCGCTGCCGCTTCCAGCATGGAGTTGCCCATGTTGTTGCGCGCGTCACCTGCATAAACCAGCGTCATTTCATTAAACGCTTTGCCCGGAAGATGCTCTTGCATGGTCAGCAGATCAGCCAGCAACTGCGTCGGGTGAAACTCATTGGTCAGGCCGTTCCACACCGGAACACCAGCAAATTGCGCCAGGGTTTCGACGATCTCCTGACCATAACCGCGATATTGAATACCGTCGTACATTCTGCCCAGTACGCGCGCGGTATCTTTAATTGATTCTTTATGCCCAATCTGACTGCCGCTTGGGCCGAGATATGTGACGCGAGCGCCCTGGTCAAATGCGGCAACTTCGAAAGAGCACCGGGTGCGAGTTGAGTCTTTTTCGAAGATGAGCGCGATGTTTTTTCCGGTAAGCTTTTGTTCTTCTTTGCCATTTTTCTTATCATTTTTGAGTCTGGCGGCAAGTTGCAACAGAGCGTTGATTTCAGCAGGGGTAAAATCGAGCAATTTCAAAAAATGTTTCTGGTAAAACGACGACATGGTTCCCTCACCTGGCTAAAGCCACTTATTGAATTAAAATTCAATTTATATGTATGAATATTCATTTGCAAGCCAAATGAATAAATCTTTTCCGCCAGGAGTGGAGGCATTGCCAACGGTATGTGACAATATCTCTATCTGCCACATTATGAGGAATGAGCCATGGCGAACCCGGAACACCTGGAAGAACAGCGCGAAGAGACGCGTCTGATTATTGAAGAATTGCTGGAAGATGGCAGCGATCCTGATGCGCTCTACACCATTGAGCATCATCTGTCGGCAGATGACTTCGAGACACTGGAAAAAGTGGCCGTTGAAGCGTTCAAACTGGGTTATGAAGTCACCGAGCCGGAAGAGCTGGAACTGGAAGAGGGCGAAGTGGTGATTTGCTGCGACATACTGAGCGAATCCGCATTGAACGCCGACCTGATTGACGCACAAGTTGAACAGCTGATTAATCTGGCCGAGAAATTTGACGTCGAATATGACGGTTGGGGCACCTACTACGAAGACCCGAACGGCGAAGACGAAGACAGCGACGAAGATGACTACGAGGATGAAGACGACGACGGCGTACGTCACTAAGTCTTCCCTGTGCGGCAGCTACGGCTGCCGCAGTGCAAGGAACAGCCATGGATTACCCGCAAATACTCTCCCCTGTTTTACATTTTCTGCATTGCCCGACACCTCAGGCCTGGATAGATAAAGCCCGCGATCCGCAAAACCTTCCGCTGTTACTCACCGATCATATGGTTTGCGAATTAAAAGCCGCGCAAACCGCCATGCTGCTGGTGCGTAAATATGTGGCGGATAAAAGCGGGGCCGATACGCTACTTGAGTGGCTGAAACCCTATGAAGCGTTCACCTTTCGCGAAGGGCCGGAACCGGACTTTGTGGCGCTGCACAAACAGATCGCTAAAGGCGCGATGCCGAAAGCGGATGATCCATGGGGCAAGGCGCTAATCGACAGCATGGTGCTGCTTATCAAAGAAGAGTTGCACCATTTCTGGCAGGTGCGCGAAGCCATGCTTGCCCGGGACATTCCCTATGTGAAGATAACAGCCAGCCGCTATGCGAAAGGAATGCTTAAAGGTGTGCGTACTCATGAGCCGTTAACGCTTATCGACAAGCTGATTTGCGGTGCGTATATCGAAGCACGTTCCTGTGAACGTTTTGCCGCGCTGGCGCCGCATCTGGAAGAGGAATTACAGAAATTTTATCTGTCATTGCTGCGTTCGGAAGCCCGTCACTATCAGGATTATCTTGCGCTGGCACAGCAGGTATCGGAAACGGATATCGCACCACGGGTTCGCTATTTCGGCGAAATTGAAGCTGAACTTATCACCTCACCGGACCCGGAGTTTCGTTTTCACAGCGGCGTGCCGGGCTGACCTGCCAGAATCCGTAGTTATTTCGCTCGCCAGGTGACAATCCTCGCCGGGCTGGTACAACAATCAGCAAAATGGTTACAAGGAACCTGAAATGAACTGGACGTCTGTTTTACTCTCCGCTTTCGTCGCTGGTCTGGCGGCAGCGCTGACCCAGTATCTGCGCCGGAAAGGGAAAATCGGCGGTATCACCTCGGCGGTGATTGTTGCGGTTGCTATTGTGGTCTGGAACGTGGGCTATCGGCAGTATATTGCACCCTTACTGCAAAATAGCGGTGAGTCGCAAATGGACGTGGCGTTCCGTGCGATAAGCAGCATGCCGACATACCAGGTGTTGCGTGAACAAGAACCGCAGTTGCTGGAAACTATTCGCAGCACGGCGAAAAAAATGGAAAAAGAGGGGAAAACTCCTCAGCAGATTATTGACTATATTCAACCGCAGATCGTCGGCGTACAGATGGTGCGTTTACAAAACGCCCCGGATGAGAACGTGATTGCTTATATGCAGATCAATATGGAGCAAACCGTGGCCATTCAGAAAGTCAGCGATGATAATTGCTTTCGTTTCCTGTTCCCGGCGGTGAAAGGGGGGATCAATCCCGCGAAAATGTTGTCGAGTGATTTCCTGATGAAACGCATGAATATTGATGCCGCGATGATGCGCGCTGCCTACGGCGTCAACCGACACACGGTGACAGATAAAGAGCGCCAGGACGCTCAGCAGCATCTGCAGCCAATTATTGCGGCGCTGGTCAAGAAATACGGTCAGGATATTGAGATCATGCCGGACCCGCGCAAAGGCGTCGGCAAAGAGAAAGTCGCCTGCGACATTGTACAGGATTTGTGGCGTAACGTGCTGACGTTGCCCAAGGATCAGGCTGCGGGAATGATTCGTCTGATTATGGCGCCGGAGAATCAGTAAAAAAGAGGTTCCGGTCCTTTCCGGTAGAAAAGGAAAGGGCCGGGAACTATTACAGTGTTTTCAGCATTCGCACTTCGCAATCCACATGCCCGGTACAGCCCAGCGGCCCGCTGATATGGCTAAATCCGAGATGCTCATACAGGCCAATCGCCTCTTTTAAGAACGCGGTAGTTTCCAGATAACAACGGGTGAAACCCTGCATGCGGGCGTGTTCAAGGGCAATGAGCGCCAGTTTCTTCGCCAGCCCCTGACCGCGCGCGGCAGGTAAAAAATACATCTTTTGCAGTTCGCAGATATCCGGCTCGCTACATTTCAGCGGGGCGACACCTCCGCCGCCAACCACTATGCCATCCTGCTCCACCACCCAATAGGCGTGCCCCGGCTGGCTGTAGAGTTGGTACAGCTCGTCCAGGTTGGGGTCCGCCACGGTATAGCCTTTATCGGCGGTAAGGCCGTATTCGGCAGAAACCCGACGAATAACGGAGGCAATCGCGGCATTATCTCCGGCAGTTATCCGGCGTAATGTTACGCTCTGCTTAGCCACAACACTCATACACTCACTCAATAAAATACATGCATTTATACGCGTATTTAATATCACTCTCTGAAAGTGGCTGCAAGTCGTTTAATTGTAGAGTGATTTATGAGGGTATACGTTATCGTACCGAGCTTCACGGAAGTGATAACCATTATTTATCGAATCAATGCTTATATTTAAAGGCGAGAGAGTTAGGTACGACGATATGCATTATAAGAATATTTTACGGCAAGTATTTATATTCCATGGCAAAAATTCTGGAGCATTTTTATCTCTCTGGTTAACGTTCTGCTGAGTGTTATTACGTTAGAAATATATGCCCCCTGGGTGATGGTACTTTCCTGGCGCTGGCTGTACAAAAACATGGAATTAAACGGTGCCCGCTTTGGCTATCATGCAAAGGGCGGAGCGCTGTTTCTGAGCTGGCTGCTGATATCGATATTTGTTTTTATTTTCATCAGGGTGGCAGTACTTCTTCATCTATTGTTAGCTTCGCGGGTGATCTTTTTGCTGATATTGATCATGCCTTTTTTATGGTAAAAAGCCTGCAATACCACGCGCTGATGACCACGCTAAATAATATCCGTTTCGCTTTTTATTGCGCAATGAAAAGTGCCTGAGGATAATATTGGGCCTGCCAATACTGCTGCTTATTCTGCTGTGCGCAATTATTTTTGCCCTCGAGCATATGATGTTCAGCGGTTATGATCTTGACGGTTTGTTGGTAAACATCATTTTTCTGGCGCTTATCGCTATTGTGAGAATGAGCGTGACCAATGGCTACGTTTATGCCAGATAGCTCATCCTGACCGGAAAAGGCGGGCAGTTCGGCGTACATAAATTTGATATTCGCGTTAGTACTGCATATTGCATTAAAGCCTTTCTGTTCTCTTTATGTATTCTGGCCCCATTTCCGGGGCTGATGTTTTTACTCTCGACGTTCAATAGCGGCATGGCGATGCTGGAAATGCTTAACTATTCGGAGGATGTTGGGCTTGCAGCGTCTCTGGGGCAAATCCTGCTGTGTTATCTGCTCTATTCAGGCGCTATTTTGCTCTCAACGGTCTAAATCTGGCAGGCTTTCCGCAACCGCTAAGTGAATGGCCTGACGCTGGCGGACGACCGTATTCGTTTTGCTTCCACGCTGATGTTCTATGGCGTGGTGATGCAACAGCTGATCGTTATCTCTGTCATTACGACCGGCATTGCTTATTCGTGGATGAAAATGTGCTTATCCGTTACCCGGCCATTCATTCCCATGCGGAAAGGGAGCTGGGCGGTGTCGCGCTGACGAACCATGACGGCAGGTTGTAAAAGGCTTTCTCGCCTGGTTTCCCGTGGGGGAATGCCTTCATATAAAACCAAAAGGCCGGAATCTGCTTCGACCTTTATTTGCTTTTATCGTCGTGTTCCTGCCATACCACCACTCTTTTGCGCTGACAAGACCAGTAATATTGGGCGCTACATTTTTAGTACAAAGTTTACTAAACTTAATAACGGAAATAAAAATACCGCAATATTTCTATGGCTTAATTAGCGTTGTTTCTGATTTACGATAAGGATTGTTATGACTTTTGAAAATGGTGGTGCTGCGGCGACGCCTTCCCGGAATTTTGTGTTCCAGGGCAGTGGCGCGGGATATTTCTGGATCTGGCTGGTAAACGTCTTACTCACCATCGTCACCTTAGGGTTGTTTCTGCCCTGGGCGCTGGTGCGTGCCCGCCGTTATTTTTATGAGAATACCGATCTGCAAGGGGCGCGTTTTTCTTATCACGCCACTGGCCGTTCAGTATTTGTAGGCTGGCTGTGTATCATGGTGCTGTATATCATATTTCTGGTTAACATGGCGCATAATAACGTTGTGTTATCCCTTTGTATGATAGGGTTGTTTTTACTGTTTTTCCCATGGCTGGTAACCCAGGGGCTGCGTTATCAATTCCTGATGACGGAGATTAATAATGTACGCTTTAGCTTTTACGCCAGCCCGCTGCGCGCCTGGTGGGTCATGCTGGGCTGTCCGTTGTTAATTATGACAGTCTCAGTGGTGGTGTTTTCGCTGTTTATGTCCAGCACTCTGAGCATGGGCTCATATACGGCAATTTTTGTGGGTATTGGTTTTGGGACGCTGGCGTTGCTGCTGGGTTCCGCCATTATGCAGGGGGTCTATACCGCCCAGTGGTATGGCATGCTGGTGAATAATCTGCAGTACGGCACGCAGAAATTTGCCGCGACCTACTCTATTAAGAAGTGTATCTTGATTGCGCTCTTCTCTATGCTGCTGCTGTTCCCGTTCCTGGCGCTGGCATTGTTTATCGTTGTGCCGGCCTTCTTTACGCTGATGCAATATTCCCAGGCGGTGGGCGATAACCCGGAACAACTGGCGATTTTGGCCGGGCCATTTTATGGCAAAATTGTGCTGGCCTATCTGCTTTACCTGTTCGGGATCATTGTCTGCTTTATTTATGCCTTCGTGAAAATGCGTAATTATATTTACGGGCAGATTACCCTGGCCGGGCATATTCGCTTTTCATCGACCGTGACCATGGGGCGCGTGCTGTGGCTGTCGATTACCAATACGCTGGTGTGCATGGTTACGCTGTTCCTGGCGTATCCGTGGGCCAAAGTCCGCTTTACTCGCTATGTGCTGGAAAACACTCATGTTCACGGTGAGTTGCAGAACCTGACGCTGGAAAACCACGGACAACAACCGGCGAAAGATCCGGCGAACCTGCTGGCGCGCGGGCTGTCGTTCTTCCCGGCGGTATTTTAAGGTGTTCCCGGATGGCGGCGTAAGCGCCCGATCCGGGTTATCCTGTATTTGAGGCAATAAAAAAGCCGGGCATATAGCCCGGCTTTTTATTTGCGTTGCGGTTACAGTGCGCTAATAACCGCCTGCTGTTCAATCAGCCTGGTCTTGGCTTCTGCATAGCCGTCGAGCTTCTCACGCTCTTTGGCAATTACCGCTTCCGGTGCGCGCGCCACAAAACCTTCGTTGGACAGTTTGCTTTCGATACGACCAATTTCCGCGTCGATCTTCGCCACTTCTTTCGCCAGACGTGCCAGCTCGTCTTCTTTGTTAATCAGACCCGCCATCGGGATAAGCAGCTCTGCGCCATCGATAATTTTGGTCACGGAAACCGGACCTTTATCATCGGCTGGCAGAACCGTGATGCTTTCCAGACGCGCCAGATTCAACAGGAAGCTGCGGTTGTCGTTTACACGACGCTCAGCCTCTTTGCTGCAACCGCGCAGCAACAGCTCCAGCGGTTTGCCCGGGGAGATGTTCATTTCGGCACGGATATTACGTACCGCCACGATAGCCTGTTTCAGCC
Organism: Phytobacter palmae; assembly: GCF_039409775.1. NCBI lineage: Bacteria > Pseudomonadati > Pseudomonadota > Gammaproteobacteria > Enterobacterales > Enterobacteriaceae > Phytobacter > Phytobacter palmae. The sequence continues at coordinate 174,612 of NZ_JBCIVJ010000010.1, forward strand.
ATTCAGTGTCGGCCAGCGCAGCTTCATCAACCTGCGCGGCATCAAATGCTGGGATAGGCTGCAGCATGATGGTATCGGCAGTAATGCCTTTCAGCACTTTCACACGCTGCCAGATGGTTTCAGTGATAAACGGAATGACTGGATGCGCCAGACGCAGCAGCGCTTCCAGTACGTTCACCAGCGTATTGCGCGTGCCACGCAGCTCTGCTTCAGAACCACCGTTCATGACCGGCTTGGTCAGTTCCAGATACCAGTCACAGAACTGGTTCCAGGTGAATTCATACAGGATGCCCGCAGCGATATCGAAGCGGAAATTATCCAGCGCTTCGCGGTACGCTTTCACGGTCTGGTTGAATTCCGCAAGGATCCAACGGTCAGCCAGCGACAGTACCATTTCACCGCCGTTGAAGCCGCAATCATTTCCTTCGGTGTTCATCAGCACAAAGCGGCTGGCATTCCACAGCTTATTACAGAAGTTACGGTAACCTTCCAGGCGCTTCATATCCCAGTTGATGTCACGACCGGTTGATGCCAGCGCCGCCAGAGTGAAACGCAGGGCGTCGGTGCCGTGCGGCTCAATACCATCCGGGAACTGTTTCTCGGTACGCTTACGGATTTTCTCTGCCAGCTGCGGCTGCATCATGTTGCCGGTGCGTTTTTCCAGCAGATCCGGCAGAGAAATACCGTCAACCATATCCAGCGGGTCGATAACGTTACCCTTCGATTTGGACATCTTCTGACCTTCATCGTCACGGATAAGGCCGGTCATGTAGACGGTATGGAACGGCACCTGCGGTTTGCCGTTTTCATCTTTGATGAAGTGCATGGTCATCATGATCATGCGGGCAATCCAGAAGAAGATGATGTCAAAGCCGGACACCATCACGCTGGTCGGGTGGAACTGACGCAGGGCATCGGTGTTTTCTGGCCAGCCGAGGGTGGAGAATGTCCACAGGGCAGAGGAGAACCAGGTGTCCAGCACGTCTTCGTCCTGACGCAGGGCAACATCTGCGCTCAGGTTGTTTTCCTGACGCACTTCGTCTTCGCTACGGCCAACGTAAACATTACCGTTGTTGTCGTACCATGCCGGGATGCGGTGACCCCACCACAGCTGACGGGAGATACACCAGTCCTGAATATCACGCATCCAGGAGAAGTACATATTTTCGTACTGCTTCGGTACGAACTGGATATCGCCGTTTTCAACCGCCTCAACCGCTGGTTTCGCCAGCACGTCGGCACGGACATACCACTGGTCGGTCAGCATCGGTTCGATGACCACGCCACCACGGTCGCCATACGGTACGGTCAGGTCGTGCGGTTTGATCTCTTCCAGAAGACCCAGCGCGTCAATGGCGGCAACGACCGCTTTACGCGCAGCAAAACGCTCCAGTTTCTGGAACTCTGCCGGGATCTCATTGGAGTAAACGTCAGATTCGTTGCCTTTGGTGTCGTACACTTCCGCCGTTTCGCGGATATCGCCATCAAAGGTGAAAATATTAATCATCGGCAGGGCGTGACGACGACCGACTTCGTAGTCGTTAAAGTCATGCGCCGGGGTGATCTTCACACAGCCGGTGCCTTTTTCCATGTCGGCGTGTTCGTCGCCCACAATCGGAATACGGCGGTTCACCAGCGGCAGAACCACATATTTGCCAATCAGGTCTTTATAACGCGGGTCTTCCGGGTTAACGGCCACGCCGGTGTCACCCAGCAGGGTTTCCGGACGGGTAGTGGCGACCACCAGATAATCTTTGCCGTCGGCGGTTTTCGCACCATCTGCCAGCGGGTAGCGGATGTGCCACATGGAGCCTTTGGACTCGCGGTTTTCCACTTCGAGGTCGGAAATCGCGGTGCGCAGTTTCGGATCCCAGTTCACCAGGCGTTTGCCGCGGTAAATCAGGTCTTCTTTGTACAGGCGGACAAACACTTCTTTTACGGCATTGGAGAGGCCTTCGTCCATGGTGAAGCGCTCGCGCTCCCAGTCCACGGAGTTGCCGAGACGGCGCATCTGGCGGGTAATGGTGCCGCCGGATTCTGCTTTCCACTGCCAGATTTTGTCGATAAAGGCATCGCGACCATAGTCGTGACGGGTTTTACCTTCTTCAGCGGCAATTTTACGCTCAACCACCATCTGGGTCGCGATACCGGCGTGGTCAGTACCGACCTGCCACAGGGTGTTTTTTCCCTGCATGCGCTGGTAGCGGATCATGGTATCCATGATGGTCTGCTGGAAGGCGTGACCCATGTGCAAACTGCCGGTGACGTTCGGCGGTGGGATCATGATGCAGAAGCTTTCCTGGCTTTCATCGCCATTCGGTTTGAAGTAGCCCTGCTTTTCCCAATGCTCGTAAAGCGGCTGTTCGATCTCTTGGGGGTTGTATGTCTTTTCCATTATTTCCAGGTTGCCGTGTTCAGGTTGAAACCAGCCATGCGATAGGCTTTATAGCGTTCGCGAGCCAGTTGTTTCAAAGAATCTTCGTAAGGAACGAAGTCTATCACTTCTGTGAAAGCGGTGGCAAAATCTGCAAAGTTTGTCCGCAAACTGATGAGAATGTCGCGCGGGTTGCCGTTGCGCTTTTGCGGCCAGGCAATCTCGACAGGCGCACCGCCTCTGGGACCTTCACCTGCGAGGTTGTGCGGTACAAAACTCTCCGGCGGCCTTGCCCACAGCGCTTCATCAAGTCGCAGCGCCTGCTGCTCGTCTTCACAGGCGATCAGTACGCGTTTGCCATTGCGCCAACGTTCTGCGGCAATCTCACACACCAGCTGTTCCACGGCGCTCAGGCCGTCGACGGTGGTCTCATTGTCCAGAAGATAAAACGTGGCGTTCTTCATGATATGGGGCTTCTTGTGGTGGATTTAAATCGTATACCCTCACCCCGGAATTCCGCCTCAAGGGAGAGGGAAATTCCGTCCCCTCGCCCTTATTGGGGAGAGGGGCAGGGGAGAGGGGGATTTCACTTACTCTTCGCCAGTAAACCCGGCGCGGTTCAGCAGGAACTGCGACAGCATGGCCACCGGACGACCGGTTGCGCCCTTGGCTTTACCGGAACGCCACGCGGTGCCAGCGATATCCAGATGCGCCCAGTTGTACTTACGGGCAAAGCGTGACAGGAAGCACCCTGCGGTAATCGCTCCGCCTGGACGACCGCCAATGTTCGCCATATCGGCAAAATTGGAATCCAGTTGCTCGTAGTACTCATCGCCCAACGGCAGACGCCATGCGCGATCGCCCGCCTGCTCAGACGCGCCAATCAGCTCGTGCGCCAGCGGGTTATGGTTCGACATCAGGCCGGTGATGTGATGGCCCAGGGCAATCACGCAGGCACCGGTCAGGGTCGCCACATCGATAACCGCTTCTGGTTCGAAGCGCTCAACATAGGTCAGCACATCGCACAGCACCAGACGGCCTTCGGCATCGGTATTCAGCACTTCAACGGTCTGGCCTGACATGGTGGTCAGCACATCGCCCGGACGATAAGCGCGTCCGCCTGGCATGTTTTCACAACCCGCCAGCACACCGATGACGTTAATCGGCAGTTGCAGTTCGGCCACCATACGCATCACGCCGTAGACCGCCGCCGCACCACACATGTCGTACTTCATCTCATCCATCCCTTCGGCCGGCTTAATAGAAATACCGCCGGAGTCGAAGGTCAGCCCTTTACCGACCAGGACAACAGGACGCACGTCTTCTGACGGGTTACCTTTATATTCGATAACCGACATCAGAGATTCGTTTTGGGAGCCCGCGCCGACGGCGAGGTAAGAGTGCATCCCCAGTTCGCGCATCTGCTGCTCGCCAATCACGCGTGTGATGACATTTTTGCTGTAGCTGTCGGCCAGTTGGCGCGCCTGAGAGGCGAGGTAGGCAGCGTTACAGATATTGGGCGGCATATTGCCAAGATCTTTCGCCGCTTTGATGCCCGCAGCAATCGCCAGACCATGCTGGATAGCGCGCTCGCCGCTGGTCAGTTCACGGCGGGTCGGCACATTGAAGACCATTTTACGCAGCGGGCGACGCGGCTCGCTTTTGTTGGTTTTCAACTGGTCAAAGCTGTACAGGGATTCTTTTGCTGTCTCGACCGCCTGGCGTACTTTCCAGTAGGTATTGCGGCCTTTAACGTGCAGCTCGGTCAGGAAGCAAACGGCTTCCATTGAACCCGTATCATTCAGGGTATTAATTGTTTTCTGAATGACCTGCTTGTACTGACGTTCATCCAGTTCGCGTTCTTTACCGCAACCAATCAACAGAATGCGTTCGGAGAGGACATTCGGAACGTGGTGCAGCAGCAGGGTCTGGCCCGGTTTGCCTTCCAGTTCGCCACGGCGCAACAGTGCGCTGATATATCCGTCACTGATTTTGTCGAGTTGCTCGGCAATCGGAGAGAGACGGCGCGGCTCAAAAACACCCACAACGATGCAGGCACTCCGCTGTTTCTCCGGGCTACCGCTTTTTACACTGAACTCCATGCACTATACTCCTGAATCTTAAAGACAACAGCAGGGGCTACAGATATACTCGACCTCTTTCAAACCGCAGATGCGTTGGCTGCGCCTGCTCCCCCTGTCACTTACTGAACGTAAGTTTCGGGGCTTCACAGTCTTGCCGCCTTTCTGCAACTCGAAATCCATTGAGTATATAATTGCAAGCTTTCGTAACTCATGTCCGCTGTTGCGGTGACTTCGTGTTAATCTTAACGATACTTAGGTTTCGGCACGTCAGATACGGGTCGGATACGTTTTACCGCTGAGTATATTAATCTTAGCGATGATTTCGACGACTCAAGAGAATAAATGACGTTTAAGCCACGAAACAAGCGATTTTCCAGTAAAAAGACTGGTTTTTACGGGCGTAATATAAAGTGATAATCATAAGATATCTTGCGCGGGAGACGCTAAAAAGCCAGTTTGCGATCCTCTTCATCCTGCTTCTGATCTTCTTCTGTCAGAAACTGGTAAGGATCCTCGGCGCAGCGGTCGACGGCGAAATTCCCACGAACCTGGTACTCTCGCTACTGGGTCTCGGTGTGCCAGAGATGGCGCAACTTATCCTGCCGCTCAGTTTGTTCCTCGGTCTGCTAATGACACTGGGCAAACTTTATACCGAAAGTGAAATTACGGTCATGCACGCCTGCGGTCTGAGCCGGGCTGTGCTGGTCAAAGCGGCAATGATACTGGCGCTGTTCACCGGTGCGCTGGCGGCGGCTAACGTCATGTGGCTCAGCCCCTGGTCATCGCGCCATCAGGAGTCGGTGCTGGCTGATGCCAAAGCCAACCCTGGCATGGCCGCACTGGCGCAAGGGCAGTTCCAGCCAGCCTCTGACGGCAACTCGGTACTGTTTATCGAAAGCGTGGAAGGCAGTCAATTCCATGATGTCTTCCTGGCGCAGATTCGCACCAAAGGCAATGCCCGCCCGTCTGTTGTGGTGGCTGATTCCGGTCATCTTACACAACTGAAAGATGGTTCTCAGGTCGTGACCCTGAACACCGGCACTCGCTTTGAAGGTACGGCGCTGTTGCGTGATTTCCGCGTCACTGATTTTAAAGATTATCAGGCGATTATCGGCCACCAGGCGGTGACGCTGGACCCGGACGATACTGAGCAGATGCGGCTTGGTACGCTGTGGCAAACGGATAACCCGCGTGCCAGGGCTGAGTTACACTGGCGTCTGACACTCATCTTTACCGTATTTATGATGGCGCTGATGGTCGTGCCGCTGAGCGTGGTGAATCCGCGTCAGGGACGCGTACTGTCGATGCTGCCTGCCATGCTGCTGTATCTGGTGTTCTTCCTGCTGCAGACCTCCCTGCGATCCAATGCCGCGAAAGGCAAAATCGATCCGTTGATTTGGATGTGGGCGGTTAACCTGGCGTACCTGGCGTTGGCGATGGGTCTGAACTTGTGGGACACGGTACCGATGCGTCGGATTCGCGCCCGCGTGATGGGCAGAGGAGCCGTATAATGCAGGCGTTTGGCGTACTTGACCGTTATATCGGTAAAACTATTTTCAACACCATCATGATGACGCTGTTCATGCTGGTGTCGCTCTCCGGCATCATCAAATTCGTCGACCAGTTGAAAAAAGCCGGGCAGGGCAGCTATGACGCGATGGGAGCAGGGCTTTATACCATCCTCAGCGTGCCGAAAGATATTCAGATCTTCTTCCCGATGGCGGCGCTGCTTGGCGCGCTGTTGGGGCTGGGGATGCTGGCCCAGCGCAGTGAACTGGTGGTGATGCAGGCTTCGGGTTACACCCGTATGCAGGTGGCGCTGTCGGTGATGAAAACCGCTATCCCGCTGGTGTTGTTAACCATGGCGATTGGCGAATGGGTGGCTCCGCAAGGCGAACAAATGGCGCGTAACCAGCGCGCGCAGTCCATGTATGGCGGTTCGCTGCTCTCCACCCAGCAGGGGCTGTGGGCGAAAGATGGCCAGACGTTTGTCTATATCGAGCGGGTAAAAAGCGATGATGAACTGGGCGGAGTGAGTATTTACGCGTTCAACGATAAGCGTCGTTTACAGTCCGTTCGCTACGCGGCTTTAGCGAAATTCGATAAAGACACTAAGTTGTGGCGGCTGTCGCAGGTGGATGAATCCGACCTGACTGACCCGAAACAAGTGACCGGTGCGCAGACGCTGACCGGTACATGGAAGACTAACCTCACCCCGGACAAACTGGGCGTGGTGGCGCTGGACCCCGATGCGCTGTCGATTAGCGGTCTGCACAATTACGTGAAATACCTGAAATCAAGCGGTCAGGATGCCGGGCGTTATCAGCTACAGATGTGGAGCAAAATTTTCCAGCCGCTTTCCGTGGCGGTGATGATGCTAATGGCGCTGTCGTTTATCTTTGGCCCGCTGCGTAGCGTGCCGATGGGCGTGCGCGTGGTGACGGGTATCAGCTTCGGTTTTGTTTTCTATTTACTGGACCAGATTTTTGGCCCACTGACGCTGGTATACGGTATTCCACCGATTATTGGCGCATTGCTGCCAAGCACCTCTTTCTTCCTGATTAGCCTCTGGCTGCTGATGCGCAAGAGCTAGGTCTCTGTTCTTTCCCGGATGCGGCGCTTCGCCATATCCGGGTTACCCGACCTTCTCTCTTACTCCGGGAGAAGGTTAAGGTAAACTCCCGCTATTTCCCCGACGCACTTTCCCTTATCCTGGCTACGCTTTCCTTACGGTTCTCAAAAAATTCAGGAAGCTATGTCCAGATTCTTCTTTAATGACCGAAAACAATTGGTCAATGACGCCATTGAAGGAATGGTGATTTCCGCTCCCCACGGCAATTTAGTTCGCCTCGACATCGATCCCGCTATTCGTATTGTTGCCCGCGCCGACTGGGATAAATCCCGCGTTGCGGTGATTTCCGGCGGTGGTTCCGGCCATGAACCCGCTCACGCTGGCTTTGTCGGTAAAGGAATGCTCACCGCCGCCGTCTGCGGCGACGTGTTTGCTTCGCCGAGCGTTGATGCGGTGCTCAACGCTATCGTTGCCGTCACCGGCGATCGGGGCTGCCTGTTGATTGTCAAAAATTACACCGGTGACCGCCTTAACTTTGGCCTCGCGGCAGAAAAGGCCAAACGCTACGGCCTGAAAGTAGAGATGGTGATTGTTGCCGATGACATCGCCCTGCCTGACAACAAACAGCCGCGCGGTATCGCCGGGACGGCGCTGGTACATAAAATCGCAGGCTATGCCGCCGAGCAGGGTAAATCCTTAAGCGAAGTGCATAACATCGCCCGGCAGGCCAGTGAGAGCGTCTGGAGCCTGGGGCTGGCGATGGAGACCTGCAATCTGCCGGGTAGCAGTGATGAAGACGAGCGCATCCGGCATGGCCAGGTCGAACTGGGTCTCGGCATTCACGGCGAGCCAGGCGCGAGCACCGTCGACTCGTATAACAGCCAGAAGCTGATTGAGAAGCTGGTTGCGCCGCTGAAAGCACAGGCCGGGGATGACCGCGTTGCGGTGTTAATTAACAACCTGGGCGGCGTATCGGCGCTGGAGATGGCCCTGCTTACCAAAGAGCTGGCATACTCGGCGCTCAAAGATCAGATTGCGTATTTGATTGGCCCCGCACCGCTGGTCAGCTCGCTGGATATGAAAGGTTTTTCTCTCTCACTGTTACGTCTGAACGAAACTTTTGAGAAAGCCCTGAATGCCGATGTGCAGACCGTTGGCTGGCAAAAACCCGTACCTTTTGCACCGATGAAAACCCAGCGCCACAGCCCGGTCTACAACCAACTGGAAATCGAACCGTCGGAGAACCCGCAGGTAAAAAGGCTGGTCTCGACGGCGGCGCGGACGCTTGTTGACCTCGAAAACCGCCTGAATGCGCTGGATGCCAAAGTAGGCGATGGCGATACCGGTTCGACATTTGCCGAAGGGGCACGAGAAATCATCCATTTGCTGGAGCAAGGCGAGCTGCCGCTGAATAACACCGCGCAGTTGCTGCAACTGGTAGGAGAACGGCTGGCAACGGTGATGGGCGGTTCCAGCGGCGTGCTGATGTCTATTTTCTTCACCGCCGCAGGCCAGGCTGTGCATGATGGCAAGTCGCTCCCGGAGGCATTGCTGCGCGGACTGAACCAGATGAAACATTATGGCGGCGCGGAACCGGGCGACCGGACACTTATCGATGCGCTACAACCGGCGCTGGAAGCCTTGCGCGACAGCGGGCTTGATGCCGCAGCGTCTGCTGCAAAAGCGGGAGCCGCGAAAACCGCGACCATGCAGACCGCCGGCGCGGGGCGTTCGTCCTATGTGAACAGTGAGAATCTGGAAGGTGTCACCGACCCCGGTGCCGTGGCGATTGCAGAAGTATTTGCAGCGATAGCGAAGGGGTAGTCTTTATCTCTCATCCTGACACTCACAAGACAAAGGGTTGATTCACCCTCTCCCTTTCGGGGAGAGGGTGCAGGCATTTCCCGGATGTGCCGCGCTTACCGTGCTACGACTGGCTCTTAGGGCAAATGTGAGTATGGGTTTTCTCCCTCTCTCTTTAAGAGAGAGAGGCATATCAGAAATCCGCTTTCAACACCACGCGGTAACGCGCCTTTCCGTCACGCACATGCTGCAACGCCTCGTTAATCTGCGACATCGGGAACATCTCGGTAGTCGGTGCCACCTTCGCCCGTCCGGCAAACTTCATCAGCTTACGCAGCTCAAAGGGTGTACCGGTCGCGGAACCGGAGACGCTTCTGTCGCCGCCAATCAGCGTAAAGGCCGGGACTTCCAGCGGTTTCAGCACTGCGCCGACGGTATGGAACGCGCCGCCGTGGGCCAGCGCCTCAAAGTAGGGCTGCCACTGCAAATCAACGTTCACAGTATTGATAATCAAATCAAACTGGCCCGCCAGCGCTTTTAAGGCCTCCGGATCGCGGCTGTTCACCACATAATCCGCGCCCATAAGGCGTACTTCGGCCTCTTTCGCCGGATTCGAACTGAACGCCGTCACCTCACAGCCCATCGCGCGCAGCAGTTTGATGGCGATATGGCCCAGCCCACCAATTCCAATGACCCCGACACGGCTGGTAGCGGTGATATGGTGCATCAGTAGCGGTTTAAACACAGTAATACCACCGCAGAGCAGCGGACCTGCGGTCTCGACATCAATGGTATCCGGCAGCGGGATCACCCATTGCCAGCCCGCGCGGATCTTGTCGGCAAAGCCGCCGCGGTTAAGGATGGTCGGCACCGCGCCTTCCTGACAGTTGATATTGTCACCGTTGATACAGGCGTCGCAGTGACCGCAGCTTTTCGCCGTCCAGCCGATGCCCACGCGCTGGCCGACTTTCAGCCCTTTGTTTTGCGCGGCGCTACCCAGCGCTACCACGCGGCCAATCACTTCATGCCCGGCGACCAGCGGATATTGAGAGAAGCCCCACTCGTTGTCGATCATCGACAAATCCGAGTGGCAGATCCCACAATAATCCACTTGTACCTCCACGTCTTCCTGACCCAATTCCCCCGCGTCGTACTCAAACAGCTCCAGGTCTGCCCCGGCTTCTTTAGCGGCATAGCTTTTGATAATCGACATCGCCTTTCCTCATGATGGTGTGAGATTTGAGTGTATACCCTAAATAATTCACGTTGCAGAATGGCGGCAAAAGAGAGGCGCCCTGGACTTAATGAGGTAAGTTCCTGGGACGAATGCCTCCAACGAAACCGCAGCCTTAAGTATGGTGGGTATAGCAGATTGTGGAGGAGGTTTAGGGGAAATCGCACAACTTGTATAAGTCTGAGGAATAACAAAATGTGATTGAATTGGCGTTTAAAAGCAGATGCGATGGTTTTTTCAGCACTTAGTGCAGCACATGCCTGCTGCCGCTTGCATGCCAGCGTGTGACAGGTATAATCCGTGACGTTTCCGCATCCCCTTCAGTGCCGAAGTGGCGAAATCGGTAGACGCAGTTGATTCAAAATCAACCGTAGAAATACGTGCCGGTTCGAGTCCGGCCTTCGGCACCAAGACTTCTCTAATTAGTTGTTTTTAAATAACTTTTTCCGATATTTTGCTTGTGATCGCGTAGCCCCTCTTACAAAAGGCTATACGAGGCGATGTCTCAGCGATATAAACTCTATCGACGTCCTAGCGGCATTTATGTTATCCGCATTAGCGTTCCCCAACGTTTTCGTCGATATGCAGGACAGTGTGAGATTCACACTTCAACAGGCACTCACGATCTTCATGAAGCTAAGCAGAAGTCCGCGCTCCTGTTGGCGGTCTGGTATCAGACCTTACATGAGTATGAACTAATGGATTATCAGACTTTAAGTGACAGCGCCCCGCTGCTTACTGGTGAGGGGATGATCTCGCTTTCAAACTTCTCCCAGGCGATTGAACTGCCCGTTGCTCAGTTAATTCAGGCGGTGATAAACCGTAACTTGCCCGTATTTTGGCTGGCGACGGGGCAGGCTGGCTTTTATGTTGAGACCCTCTCTGAGGCCGAGTTAGACCCTCTTGATGGCAGCTACGTGCTTAACTATGGCGAAGAGCAGGGTATTGAGGGGGTTGCTAAAGGTTATCTGCAACTGACAGCGCAGCCAGCGCATTTGCGTAACATTATCAGCGACGGTTATTCAGAAGCTTCGGTGTTCAAAACTACCGGAAGTGAAGCTAAAGGCGGTTGGTTTTTCACCTCCAGTTGTCCGGTAATTGAACCTGATACGCTGTTGATCAATAAGGTCCACGCAGAAAGCCTCCGACTTGATTGGCTGGCTAAGACCACACCACCAGCCGTTAGTATTCCTCCTGCCGTGCCTCTTACTGCTCCGGTCCCCGCTATCGATAACGAGTATGTTAATCGAAAGTATTACACCAAGAGCCTGTCGTGGTTATGTTCTGAGTATGTAAAGCATCGGCGCAAGGGCAAGGTATCGGAGTCGGCTATAAGTGATATCCGTAACTACTTCGGTTTTATGATTGAAGCGATGGGCGACATTCAGTTGGAAGATTTTGATCGCGATTTCCTCCGGGCTTATGAGAGCAAACTGCGCACGATCCCGGCAAACCGTAATTTAGTCAAAGCTAAATATGGAGTGAAAACGCTGGATGAGTTAATCACTAAAGCGGCGGAATGCGGCGATAAATCGATGACTGAGGAATCCGTCAGGAAGTATATCAACGGCCTTTATGGTGCAATGAAGTGGGCTGTTGCTGACGGTAAGCTACTGAAATCGCCATGCGAAAACTTTTTCCCGCGCGATGATAAAGATGAGCGAGATCAGGATCACACTGACGTGTTTGAACCGCATGAAATTAAGGCGATTTTTTCACTTCCGTGGTTTGTGGCTGGAACCGGTGAACGTAACGTGCAAGGGCGATTTCATCAATATTGCCCGTTTCACTATTGGACACCTTTACTGGGGGTGCTGACGGGGGCGCGAGTTAATGAAATTGCGCAATTGCTGCTGGATGATGTTCTGGCAGAAGACGGTGTTTATTACTTGAATCTTGAAAGCGATAGCGAAAACGGGAAGAAACTAAAAAACGCTAATGCTCGTCGCAAAATTCCGATTCACTCCACGCTTATTGATCTTGGTTTTATAGACTACGTGAACGCCTTAAAAGATGCCGGGTATGTCCGCCTGTTCCCCGAACTCAAGCCTCATAAAACTAAAGGCTATGGTAGACCGGTTTCCGCATGGTTCAATGAATCGCTGTTGGCACGTCGATTGAAACTAGAGAGGAACAGAACTAAGTCTTTTCACTCGTTTCGCCATTCCGTCTCAACCTTGCTTAAAGAGAAGGGCGTCAGCCCGGAACTACGTGCGCAGCTAGTCGGACATGTCCGCGGCGAAACGGAAACAGAAGTGCGGTATAGCAAAGACCTCAAACCGATTCATATGATTGAAGTCGTGGAGAAAATTGATTTTTCGTTGCCTGAGGTAGCGAAATTTAACATTTCTGATGGGCTGGATGCGGTCAGAGATGCGCTACGGAGAAAAAGAGGCAAACAAGCAGACTAATCCGGGGTTACTATTCAGGTGAGTGATGTTTGAATGCGCAGGGATGCTCCCTGGCGCATTTTTCATTGAGGGTAGTGGATTTCATGGTGCGAAATTTGGCGGCGCTCAAAACGCGTCTGGTGAAGCCAGTTAACCTACGATTGCACCCGCAGCCCTTCCACGCTTTCCGATGGTAGGATCATCACTGCTTTAATGCTGATTTCTATGCTGCCAATGATGTCTTCGCGTGGGCCATTGCGCCAGTCTGCGCTTGCGTAAAAAGCATCGAGAACCGGCGCTATGCTTTCAGGGCTAGACGACCATCCGTAAGCAAAGCTGTAATATGCAGCTCAGACGCGCTGGGAATCCCTCTGGCGAATTTTTGATAGAAGGTAGTGAAATCATGGGGTGAATTTCGTTGTGCTTTCCTAGAGCGCTTGGTTAAGCCAGATGAAACACACTGCGTTAATAAGAACATAAAGTGCAGAGTTATAACCTTTGATATTCCGATCATACAACTATTCGTGGTCGGTTATAAAAGCCCAAAAAATTGTTTCGGTAAGTTTTTGGGCTGATGGCCGTTACCAGTCTTTTGCAGCAGAGCTGCTTTCTGTCACGATCTCACGCTTATATTGTTCCACAATATCATTCAATGCTTTTTTGGCTTTCGCCTGTCCACCAACAGTCATATCTGGCGAATCAATGGCAGGGAACGCAATCCCGCTGGTTACATGAGCCGGACGATAAATGTGGATATCATCAAAGGTGATACGAGCCTTATCATCTTTCGTGTCGATTTTCATAGTGAATTTATATCGAACATTTTCATTTGCCAGACAATCATTAAAGCCGTCGCATGGGTATTTAACATTACCCTTACCGACAATCGAACCTTCTTCTTTATCGGAATATTGGATCACGCTGTTAGCATCAGTGAAAACCTTTGCAACCCAAATTTTAGAGCTACTGTATAGTGCGTCTTTTTTAACTCCGGGAACGTTAACAACACTGACTATACTACCCAGCGGCTGTTTTGCTGCTTCCATCTCTGGAGATGTAGAACAGCCGGTCAGTGCGATAACGCTGGATGCAACCAAACTTGCTAATACAGCTTTCATCATCTTTTTTTCCATTTTTATTTCTCCTTGACGCATTTGTATTACGAGTAGAAAAACGCGATGCAGAATTAAGGTAGTTCGCCAGAGCATCAGGGTAAGTCTTGACAGTCTATTCTCAGCTAAAATGAGCATACGCGAGCACAGCTAAAACAACGAGCACGCCAAAACGTAATAACCCTTCGCGATGCTTGGTTGACCATTTCCGCTCGTAACGCAGCGGCTCGTAGAAAGGTGTCACCCATTTAAGGAACTCTGCGTTGAGATTGTCCAAGGACTCTTTGGGTTGCTTAAGCTGGACGCCGACAATGTATTGGCGTCGTAATAAATCGGCCCGGCAGTTGCTAATGAGTTCTCTTTCAGTTGTCAGCTCGGATTCATCAATGAACTCAAAAGCGTCAAGGACAACTTGGTGTTTTGCTTGTAAATCTTTATGGGTCACAAAAGCATCGCAGGTGATCAGGTCGCCTTGCGAGATGAATGTCTGGAGGTCGATGCCGTTAGTTGCCTGTAAATTATCGATTAGTTGTTGCCTGATTACTCTGTCGAATGGCCGTATATAACCAAGTTTCGGATCAATATCGTCACCAAACGACTCATGGCTGAAAAACTCGCCTTCTATGGAGTTACCACGCCAATCAAAGCGCACATAACCATCCGGCTTATTCTGATAATAGTTTGAGGCGGACATAAACTTCCCTGATTAGAAAGCGATAGAGGCACTTCATTGAACTACGCGGGCGTGGATTTTTCAACAAGGTTTATCAGGGCAGTGGTATAAGGATTGCATCACCGCCGCAGAAATTTCCGGACGCAATGCGGGATGCTGGCGAACCTAAGATGCACTCTTTATTACGCCAGTTTGTTAGGGCTGAATTTACACCGCGAACTCGTAACTCGTTGGCATACGCATCCAACGCGCTGTAGGGCTTTCAGCCACGTTTATTATTTAGGGTAGTAGAATTTATGGGGTGGAACATGCGGCGTGCTCATGGCCCATCTGGTTGCGAATAACTGCCAACAATTCTATGTATAAGGTTTTGTTTTTCAAACACCGAAGTTTTTAACTGCTTCGCCAAGAAGGGGGTTGTTAAAACCTAAGACTCTTCACTTTTCAGCGGTCATCTTCCGAGCCAGCTTGTTGGTGAAGTTCGCCGCTCCGCTTCTCCCTTTCGGTTTTCCCTGTTACCTGTTGTTTTGTGTAAACGTAGTTGGTTAGCGGTTGTATGTATTTAAGTTATTAGGTAGCAGCCCGTCACCCCAGTAGATACGCGGATCACTGCTTCAAAACCCGCACACTTTTTTGGAATGGATATTTACGGGCGTAGGTTCCGCAACGCTGCTCTAACCCGGTTACTCAGTTCTTTGTCTGCTGTCAGGTGACTACTCTCTGCCCGCGTTCTGCCTTTCTTGTCGCGTTGTCCTACAGTGCTGAAAGAGTGAATGCCGCGTTCCGTCGTTGCATCCCTGTATGAGCGTATCCAGTTGATTGAAATGAGCCGAAACAGATCCCCCTTTGCCATCTGTGCCGCAGCTATAGGACGGCGGAACGTGAAAAGACTGGCGAGCGTTTCAAACTGGAAGTGTTGCAGCCCGGAGAGAAGACCGAAGCCGTGTTGCTGTAGCGCGTCACCCTGTAATGTCACCTCTATACGAGCACGTTGCTGACGAAGCGGCAGCGGCTGCTTCTTGTCGGTGCACTTGTGATAGCACTGCCATGAAATGGCGTCATCTTCGTTGCCAATCCGTAGGTTATAAGCCGGGTTTATACGATTGCCGGGCTTATCAAGAAATTGGTTACTGCTGTTGTCGCCGTTGTATTGGCGATGATTGGTGCCCGGGGCGAACAGGCTTGTTTGCATCCGATATGTAAGGGCGCGTGTTGCTTCAACTGACTGTTGTTTGTGCCAGAAGTCACAACTGATCTCTATCCCGGCAATAGTCGGTTCGGCTGCAAACGTGAACAGTCTGGCTAACGCATGGAGCGCAGCACTGAGCTGCTGATAGTTGTTCGCCAGCTCGTCATGAAAGCGAATTCGGAATGTGTCAGTAACATCACCGGGCTGCATGTCGATTGCCTCAACCCACCAGCGATTAACGCTCGTTATCTCTCTCAGCGCTCTGCGGATGTGTTGGTGTTGTGTTGGGCGTTCGGTGCGAATCTCAACGTCGAACCAGTCGATGACGGCGGTAGCCCTGAATTGCTTCAAGGCTGAATCCGCTGTTTGTTGATAGTTGTTCATTGCCAGCCTTTCAGCTCGTCGCTATTGGAGGGCGAACGCTCCAATGCCGCTTATCGGTGAGGTCAATGTCAACCTCAAGCATAGACAGCATGTGCGGCTTGGCGGGGGGAGGGCAAAGGCGTGAGACTTTTTCGACGAACTCACATACTTCACTAAATAGATAAACCGGGCGAGGGTGGCGAGTGGCGGAATATCTTCCGACGGGAAGTAAGACCTCACCGTGATAACTAGTCCTCCCGCGCCGCATATCCGCTAATAAATCATCCCATGCCCTGACGTCGCCCAGCTTGGCTCTCAAAAAATAAGCCGCCTCGCTTGCTGAAAGCGTTTTAACTTTCATTGTTTTCTCCTTAATCAACGTCTGGTGCGATCATGAGATGTAGCTGACCGCGTAGCTCATTCTGGATGATTACGAATGGTGATCCGCCGTAGCTTTTGTCTCTGTAACCAGTCAATAACGTGAACGCCGCAAATGAGTTATCACGTGTGGTGATCGTAGCCCCTTCCAGCTCGATCTGTAGTTGTTCGTCGTTAATCCGCCAGTAGCCGTTACCGATAATTTCATGATGGATATTCGCTTCCACTGGCCCAGCTTCGCCAAGAGCAAAAATTTGTTCGGTCATCAATTCGTCAGCCAATGCTGCACGTATCAGAGCTGTCCTGTTTGGCGCATCAGGCTGTCCCGCTAATACTTCACTTGCCCAATCCTGCCAGCGTATGCCACGCCTTGCTGCCAGCATATCGAGCGCTGTCCATGTGGTGTCTTCTAACCGGAATGATGTGCGCCCAATCCCGGCAAGCTCTGCATTGCGCGTTTTTAAAATCTTTTTCATGGTTTCGCCTTGTAATAGTAACGAATGAAATTATATTCCAATTGAGAGTAATAGTGAATAATATAGCGTGGTTTTTTATCAACTATTTTAAATATTGTCTGTAATCTGTTCTTGTTCTTTGGTAGTTTATGGGTATACGCAATAACTACCATCAAGAGCACACCGTAAAACCCGGTTTCATTGTCGGTGATACCGTCTAAAAGCTACCGGTTTCGATGAACCACTTAAATGCTACCAGCAACGGGAAACACAACATGAACAGCAGCCGCATCTACGCCTATCTTCGTGCCTCCACCAAAGACCAGAACGCTGAACGTGCTCGTCAGGATTTGCAGGAGTTCGCCACCAGCAATGACGTTGCTATCTCTGCTTGGTTCGTTGAGAACGAGTCTGGTGCGGCACTGGCTCGCCCTGAGTTGATGAAGTTGCTCGATATAGCGCAAAGCGGTGATGTGTTGTTAGTTGAACAGGTAGATCGTCTATCGCGCCTTAATGCGGAAGATTGGGAAAAGCTGACAGGGATGATTAAAGGGAAAGGCGTGCGCGTTGTCGCTCTTGATCTGCCAACGTCTCACATGATGGTGAACTCCGGCGACGAGTTCACCAGTCGTATGATGCAGGCGCTAAACAGC